>NZ_JBHVRT010000062.1:0-41033 GCF_042885555.1 Kitasatospora sp. NPDC058048
ATGGTACTGCAGGGGGGACCCTGTGGGAGAGTAGGACGCCGCCGAACAATTATTCAGAAGAACCCCCATCCGGGATCCGGATGGGGGTTCTTCGCATTTCCGGTGACGTATCGTCTGGGCATGGACGATCAGACAGCGGTCATTGCGGACGATGTGCTCCGGCCCGAGCAGCGCGACGGTTCCCTGCGTGTTCTGGCGGCGGCCCAGGCGGTGGACGGCCGGGCCGCCGTGTCCGAGCAGGGCCGGCTTCGGTTGCGGAACGCGGACGTCCCGCGGCCGGGTGTGATCCACCTCGTCGAGACCGGGACCGACACCGACACCGACACCAAGACCGAATCCGGGACCGGGAGCGACGCCGTCCTCGGCTACGGCCAGCTCGAGGTGCCGGAGAACCGGGCGGCCAACCCCGCCGCCGAGCTGGTGGTCGACCCGGCCGCCCGCGGTCGCGGCCTGGCCCGCCCGCTGGTGGACGCCGTCCTGGAGCAGGCCCACCGGGCGGGGCGCGACGCGGTGGACTTCTGGGTGCACGGCGGCCACCCGGCGGCCCGGCACCTGGCCGGGGCCTACGGCGCCGAGCTGGTCCGCGAGCTGCGGCAGATGCGCCGCACCGGCCGGCAGACCGAGGAGGTGGCCGTTCCCGAGGGCATCGAGCTCCGGACCTTCCGCCCGGGCGAGGACGACGCCGAGTGGCTGCGGCTGAACGCCCTGGCCTTCGCCCACCACCCCGAGCAGGGCGCCTGGACCGGGCAGGACCTGGCCGAGCGGATCGCCGAGCCGTGGTTCGACCCGGCCGGTTTCTTCCTCGCGACCCGCGACGGCAGGGTGGTCGGCTTCCACTGGACCAAGGTGCACCCGGCCACCGCCACCGAGCCCGAGCTCGGCGAGGTGTACGTGGTCGGGGTGGACCCGGCCGAGCAGGGCAGCGGTCTCGGCCGTGCGCTGACCGCGGCGGGCCTGCGCCACCTGACCGGCACCGGTACCGGGGAGCGCGGACTGGACACCGTGCTTCTCTACGTCGACGCCGACAATCCGGCCGCCGTGCGGGTATATGAACGATTGGGATTCGCCGTTCACGAGGTGGACCTCATGTACCGAGCCCAGTACCGGACGAACCGGTCGGCCTAGCCGGGTCCCCGGGGTGTCCGCGCACCGGACTCCCCGGTCCTCCGGCGGCGTCGAACGCGGCCGGGACGGCCCCGCGGGCGGTCGCGGGCGAGGGACGGGACGGCGACGCCCCTTGCTCCGACCGACTCAGCTTTCCTCCTGGCCATGCGGTGTTTACCGTGGATTCAATTGCTGCCGCGAAGATCACAGGATGAAGTCCGTAGTGTCTCGCTCGTGCAGAGTCGACCGCCACGCACCGGCCGGTCCTGTACGGACCGCACCGGGAGGGTGGGTGCTGTCCCCGGGTCCGGCCCGGGGCGAGGGCGACGGCCCGCAGAGCCATTCGCGTCCGGACGCCGTCCTGCTGCTGGAGGAGCTGGAGCCCATGAGCATCCCCCGCCCCGTCTCTGCCCCGCTGTCACCTACGGCCCGGATGTCCGGCGCGCTGGGTATTCCGCCGGAGCTGCCGGCCACGGACGAGGAGGAGTTCGAAGCACTGCCGCAGGGCCGCTTCCTGGACCGTGAGCGCAGTTGGCTGGCGTTCAACGAACGGGTCCTGGAACTGGCCGAGGACCCGGGCATCCCGTTGCTGGAGCGGGCGAAGTTCCTGGCGATCTTCGCGAGCAACCTGGACGAGTTCTTCATGGTCCGGGTGGCCGGCCTCAAGCGCCGGATCGCCACCGGAGTAGCCCAGCGCAGCGCGTCCGGCCTCCAGCCGCGCGAGGTGCTGGACCTGATCTGGACCCGCTCGCGCGAGCTGATGGCGCGCCACGCCGCCGCCTTCCAGCAGGAGGTGCTGCCGGACCTCGCCGGCGAGGGCATCGAGGTGGTCCGCTGGTCGGAGCTGGCGGAGAAGGAGCAGGCCCGGCTGCACACGCTGTTCCGGCAGAAGATCTTTCCCGTCCTGACCCCGCTGGCCGTCGACCCGGCGCACCCCTTCCCGTACATATCGGGACTTTCGCTCAACCTGGCCGTCGTGGTGCGCAACCCGGTGTCCGGCCACAAGCACTTCGCGCGCGTCAAGGTGCCGCAGTCGCTGGCCCGCTTCCTGGAGGCCTCGCCCCAGCGGTACGTCCCGCTGGAGGACGTCATGGGCGCCCACCTGGAGGAGCTCTTCCCGGGGATGGAGGTGCTGGCCCACCACGCCTTCCGCGTCACCCGCAACGAGGACCTGGAGGTGGAGGAGGACGACACCGAGAACATCCTCAAGGCCCTGGAGAAGGAGCTGATGCGGCGGCGCTTCGGCCCGCCGGTCCGGCTGGAGGTCGAGGAGTCGATCGACCCGTACATCCTGGACCTGCTGGTGCGGGAGCTGAACATCACCGAGGCGGAGGTCTTCCCGCTGCCCGGGCCGCTGGACCTGACCGGGTTGTTCGGGATCGCCGAGCTGGACCGCCCGGAGCTCAAGTACCCGAAGTTCGTGGCCGGCACGGCCCGGGGGCTGACCGACGTCGAGTCGGCCTCCCAGCCGGACATCTTCGCCGCGATGCGCGAGCGCGACGTCCTGCTGCACCACCCCTACGACAGCTTCTCCACCTCGGTGCAGGCCTTCCTGGAGCAGGCCGCCGGGGATCCGGACGTGCTGGCGATCAAGCAGACCCTGTACCGCACCTCCGGCGACTCGCCGATCGTCGACGCGCTGATCGACGCGGCCGAGTCCGGCAAGCAGGTGCTGGTGCTGGTGGAGATCAAGGCGCGCTTCGACGAGCAGGCCAACATCAAGTGGGCCCGCAAGCTGGAGGAGGCCGGCTGTCACGTGGTGTACGGCCTGGTCGGGCTGAAGACGCACTGCAAGCTCTCGCTGGTGGTCCGGCAGGAGGGCGACACCCTTCGCCGCTACTCGCACGTCGGCACCGGCAACTACCATCCGAAGACGGCCCGGCTGTACGAGGACCTCGGCCTGCTCACCTCCGACCCGCAGGTCGGCGCGGACCTCTCGGACCTGTTCAACCGGCTCTCCGGCTACTCGCGCCGCGAGTCCTACCGCCGCCTGCTGACCGCCCCGCGCGGCCTGCGCGACGGGCTGGTCTCCCGGATCCACAACGAGATCGCCCACCACCGGGCGGGCCGCCCGGCCTACGTGAAGCTCAAGGTCAACTCGATCGTCGACGAGGCCGTGATCGACGCGCTGTACCGGGCCTCCCAGGCCGGTGTGCCGGTGGACGTCTGGGTGCGCGGGATCTGCGCGATCCGCCCGGGCGTGCCGGGGCTGAGCGACAACATCCGGGTCCGCAGCATCCTGGGCCGCTTCCTGGAGCACTCCCGGGTCTTCGTGTTCGGCAACAACGGCGATCCGGAGGTCTGGATCGGCAGCGCCGACATGATGCACCGCAACCTGGACCGCCGGATCGAGGCGCTGATGCGGATCACCGATCCGGCACACCGCGCCGAGCTGTCCGGGCTGATCGACCTCGGGGTGTCGGACGAGACCGAGTCCTGGCACCTGGGGCCGGACGGCGCGTGGACCCGCCACTCGCAGGACGCCGAGGGCCGTCCGCTGCGACATGTCCAGGACCTGCTGATCGACTCGCGCCAGCGCCGCCGGGCCGCGACCTCGCGCTGACGCGTCCACTGATGCGAAGCCGCCGGGACAGCAAGGGGACCTGTCCCGGCGGTCGGCCACCAGCTCCGGGGGAGCACCTCGGAGGAACGGGGATCTACCACGCCATGACCGAAGCGCCGATGACGGCCCAGGCGGCCTCCACAGCGACCGCCGGGGACATCCTTTCCCACCACCTCACCGCCCAGGCCGGCGCCTTCCTGCGCGCGCTGCCGCTGGCGGTGGGCGAGGTCGGCGCCAGACCCGGGACGGCCTCGGTCGTCCCGTCGGCCGGCACCTCGGACCTGCTGCGGGCCGTCCGGCGGGTCGGCGGGCTGCTGCACACCTTCGGCTCGGTCTTCGAGCAGACCTGGGCGCAGGAGTCGCGCACCGAGCTGCGCTGGCTGCTCAACCTGCTGGCGCTGGAGCCCGGCTACGTCCGCCGCTCGGCCCGGCTGCTGGGCGCGCTGGACTCGCTGAGCGGCACCGACCCGGAGGGGACGGGCATGCTGGCCGGCCACGTGGGCGCCCCCAAGGCGCGGGCGCTGCTGGACCGGCAGCTGACCCTGGCCCGGACCAGGGCGCACTCCACGGTGCTCCAGGAGCTCCGTTCCGCCCGGCTGCACGCGCTGGCGGACCGGATGACCCTGCTGGTCGGCGACGCCCCGCTGCTGGAGTCGGCGGGCGGCCGGGCCCCCGCGGTGCTGCTGCCGCAGGCCGCCGCCGCCTTCGCCGCGCTGACCGCGGGCGCCCAGCAGCTGCCGCTGCGGCGGGCCGCGACGCCGTACGGCGGGGACGGCCTGCGCCGGCTGGGCACGGTGCCGGCGTCCCGCGGGGCGACGGACGCGGACACCGCGCTGGCGGCCGACGACGCGCCCTGGGCCCGGATGCGGATCCTGGTGAAGCGGGCCCGGTACGCACTGGAGGTATGCGGCCGCGCCTCCTCCGAGCTGGACGGGCTGGACCTGGTGCTGGCCCGGCAGCAGGAGGCGGCGGACGCCGCCGTCACCGCCGCCACCGCGGCGCGCACCCCGCGGATCACCCCGGCGACCGCGTACGTGCTGGGGGTGGTGCACGCCGACCAGCGGCTGGAGGTGGAGTCCGCGCGGTACGCCGTCGGCCTCCGCTGGCCCGACCTGCCGCCCGGCCCGGACGGCTGGCTGGAGCTCGTCCCGACCGACGCCTGGGGGCACTCCGCCGCGGCCGGGACGGTCTGAGGTGGGCGAGCGCCCGCCCGTCGGCCGGGCGGCGGCGGGGGCCGTGACCGGGGCGCGGCACGCCCCGGTGGTGCTGGCGGCGGGCGCGGTGCTGTGGCTGCCGGGCCGGCCGAAGAAGAGCGGCCGGCTGGGGCGGCCGCGGATCGCGGTGATCCACCGGCCCAAGTACGACGACTGGAGCCTGCCGAAGGGCAAGCTCGAAGCCGGTGAGGGCGTGGTCGACGCGGCGCTGCGCGAGGTCCGGGAGGAGACCGGGTTCCGCTGCCTGCTGGGCCCGGAGCTGCCCACCCAGCACTACCGGGTGCAGGGCCGTCCCAAGGAGGTCCGCTACTGGGCGGCGGTGCCCTCCAGCGGCTCCTTCCGGCCCAACCGGGAGGTGGACCGGCTGGAGTGGCTGCCGGCCGGGAAGGCACGGGCCCGGCTCACCCACGACCACGACCGGTCGCTGATCGACGCGCTGCTGGCGCTCCTGGGGGCGAAGCCGGTGCGGGCGGCCGGGGCGGCACCGGTGAAGGAACGGTGGAAGTGATCTTCCCGCGCCCTTGCCGTGACGCAACCGTTACTACCTGACGTAGTTTCCTGTCATCCGTTCGAGGTTCACTCCCCGTTCACTTGCGACCGGCTGTCGTGTCACTTACCCGGCCTAACTTCGGGACCACCGGAGGGCCGAACGGGCCCCGGACCACAGCAAAACCCGTGCTGGGCCGCCGTAGCCGTACGGCCCGCGCAAGGGCAATGCCACAGAAAGGGACACCCCTGTGAAGCTCCAGCGGAACGGCCGCTCCAAGGCCCTCGCGATCGGTGCCATGGCGCTCGTCAGCTCGCTGTCGCTCGCCGCCTGCGGGTCGGACAACAACAACAACACGACCGCGTCCGGCGGCTCCGGCGGTTCCGCCGCGCCCGCCGCCGCGATCAACTGTGGCAAGGCCGGTTCGCTGATCGCCGCCGGTTCGACCGCGCAGGGCGCGGCGATGGACGTCTGGAAGACCAGCTTCGCCGCCGCCTGCTCGGGCAGCACCATCAACTACCAGGGTGGCGGCTCCGGTGCCGGCATCCAGCAGTTCAACCAGGGCAAGATCCAGTTCGCCGGCTCCGACTCGGCCCTGAAGCCGGCCGAGGTCGACGCCTCCAAGGCGGTCTGCACCGGCGGCCAGGGCATCGACCTGCCGATGGTCGGCGGTCTGATCTCGCTGGTCTACAACGTCGACGGTGTCGACAACCTGGTCCTGGACGGCCCGACCTCCGCCAAGATCTTCGACTCGCAGATCACCAAGTGGAACGACCCGGCGATCGCGGCCCTGAACCCGGGCGCCAAGCTGCCGGACACCGAGATCCAGACCTTCCACCGCTCGGACGACGCCGGCACCACCGAGAACCTGACCAAGTACTTCGCCGCCGCCGGCGGTGGCGCCTGGTCCTACCCGGCCGGCAAGGCCTGGGCGGGCAAGGGCGGCCAGTCGGCCAACGGCAGCGCCGGTGTCTCGGCCCAGGTGAAGCAGGTCAAGAACTCGATCAGCTACGTCGAGCTGGCCTACGCCCAGACCAACAGCCTGAAGAGCGCCGCGATCAACACGGGCGCCGCCAAGCCGGTCGAGGCCACCGCCGAGAACGCCGCCTCCACGATCGCCAAGGCGCAGGCCGCCGGCACCGGCAGCGACCTCGCGCTGAAGCTCGACTACGCGACCAAGGAAGAGGGTTCCTACCCGCTGGTCCTGGTCACCTACGAGATCGTCTGCGACAAGGGCAACAAGGCCGAGACCCTCGACACCCTGAAGTCCTTCCTGACCTACACCGCCAGCGACGCGGGTCAGAAGGCCATCGGCGAGAAGGGCTACGTCCCGCTGCCGAAGGCCGTGACCGACAAGGTCAACGGCGTCATCGCCACCCTGGCCTGACCCGACAGGACCCCCGGTGGAGCGGCCCCGTGAGCGAGGGGGGCCGGGGCCGCCCCACCGGAACGGACCACACCCAGCACCACGTCCGGGGCACCGCCGCCATGGTGCCGTCCCCCTTCCGGGGCGGCACCACCAGACCGGAGTAGACCAATGACTTCATCCTCCCCTGCCGCCCCGCGAGGCAGGGAACGCCGGCCGCGCGACAGCCGGGTCGGCGACAAGATCTTCATGAACCTCGCCCGGGGCTCGGGCATCCTCCTGCTGGTCGTCATGGCCGCCATCGCCGCGTTCCTGACCTGGCGGTCGGTCCTGGCCCTGACCACCAACGAGGGCAACTTCCTCACCAGCTTCGAGTGGACGCCGGACGCCCCGAAGCCCGTCTTCGGCATCGCCGTCCTGGCCTTCGGCACCATCGTCAGTGCCGTCATCGCGATGGCGATCGCCGTCCCGGTGGCCATCGGGATCGCGCTGTTCATCTCGCACTACGCGCCGCGCAGGATCGCCCAGCCGTTCGCCTACCTGGTCGACCTGCTCGCCGCCGTCCCCAGCATCGTCTACGGCCTCTGGGGCGCGCTCTTCCTGGTCCCGCACATGGACGGCCTGACCAGCTGGCTCAACGAGTACCTGGGCTGGACGTACATCTTCGACCAGACCAGGACCGGCACCCCGCGCAACCTGTTCACCGTCGGCATCCTGCTGGCGATCATGGTCCTGCCGATCATCACCGCGGTCTCCCGCGAGGTGTTCCGCCAGGTGCCGCGGATGCACGAGGAGGCGGCGCTCGCGCTCGGCGCGACCCGCTGGGAGATGATCCGCACCGCGGTGCTGCCGTTCGGCCGCCCCGGCATCATCTCGGCCTCGATGCTCGGCCTCGGCCGCGCGCTCGGCGAGACCATCGCGGTCGCGGTGGTGCTCTCCGCCAGCAACGTCCTGTCGCTGCACATCCTCGACGCGGGCGGCGGCACCTTCGCGCAGAACATCGCGCTGAAGTTCGCCGAGGCCGGTGACAACGGCCGCAACGCGCTGATGGCCTCCGGCCTCGTCCTGTTCGTCATCACCCTGCTGGTGAACGGTGCCGCGCGACTGATCATCGCCCGCCGCAAGGAGTACTCGGGGGCCAACGCATGACCGTCACCGCCGTCATCGAGGACGCCCGGCCGGTCGGCCGTCCGCTGACCGCCAACCGACTGCCCAAGTGGGCCCCGGCCGCCGTGGCCGTCGGCTCGATCGCCCTCGGCTGCGGGATCGGCGTGGCCGGCGGGCTTGCCAGCCACCTCCAGTGGGGCCTGATCTCGGCCCTGCTCTTCGTCCTGATCAGCTACGTCCTCTCGGCCCGGGTCGAGGGCCGCCGGCAGGCCAAGGACCGCTTCGCCACCTCGGTGGTCTGGGTCGCCTTCATCCTGGCCGTCGTCCCCCTGGTCGCCCTGACCTTCTACACCGTCCAGCAGGGCATCGGGGTGGTCGACGGGAACTTCCTGAGCCACTCCATGAAGGGCGTGATCCAGTCCGGTCCCGGCGGTGGCATCTACCACGCGCTGATCGGCACCCTGGAGCAGGTCGCCCTGGCCACCGCGATCGCGGCCCCGATCGGGCTGCTGACCGCCGTCTACCTGGTCGAGTACGGCCGCGGCACGCTCGCCAAGGCGGTCACCTTCTTCGTCGACGTCATGACGGGCATCCCGTCGATCGTCGCCGGTCTGTTCATCCTCTCGCTCTGGAACCTCGCCCTGGGCTTCAGCTACTCCGGCTTCTCGGGCAGCCTCGCGCTGGCGATCCTGATGATGCCGGTCGTGGTCCGGTCCACCGAGGAGATGCTGAAGCTCGTCCCGAACGAGCTGCGCGAAGCCTCGTACGCGCTCGGCGTGCCGAAGTGGAAGACCATCCTGCGGATCGTCATCCCCACCGCGATCGGCGGCATCACCACCGGTGTGATGCTCGCGGTCGCCCGCATCACGGGCGAGACCGCCCCGGTGATGATGCTGGTGTTCGGCGCCGACTACATCAACAACAACCCGTTCGACGGACCGCAGCAGTCCCTGCCGATGTACATCTGGACCCAGTACTCGCAGGTCAACAACGACTTCGGCTACGCCCGTGCCTGGGGCGCGGCGCTGGTGCTGATCGCCTTCGTGATGGGGCTCAACCTCGTCGCCCGGGGCATCGCACGCTGGCGCTCGCCCAAGGGCGGGCACTGAGCGACCGACTGACGTACGAGACAGACGAGAGAAGCAACGATCATGGCCAAGCGCATCGACGTCAGCGGACTGTCGGCCTACTACGGCACCACCAAGGCCATCGAGGACATCTCGATGAGCATCGAGCCCCGCTCGGTGACCGCCTTCATCGGCCCGTCCGGCTGCGGCAAGTCCACCTTCCTCCGGACCCTGAACCGGATGCACGAGGTGATCCCGGGCGCCCGGGTCGAGGGCAAGGTCCTCCTGGACGACGAGAACCTCTACGCCTCCAACGTCGACCCGGTCGCCGTGCGCCGCTCGGTCGGCATGGTCTTCCAGCGCCCCAACCCCTTCCCGACCATGTCGATCTACGACAACGTGATCGCGGGTCTGCGGCTCTCCGGCGTGAAGAAGAAGTCCGTGCTGGACGAGGTGGTGGAGCGTTCGCTGAAGGGCGCCAACCTCTGGAAGGAGGTCCACAACCGGCTGAACAAGCCGGGGGCCGGCCTCTCCGGCGGTCAGCAGCAGCGCCTGTGCATCGCCCGCGCCATCGCGGTCGAGCCCCAGGTCCTGCTGATGGACGAGCCCTGCTCCGCGCTCGACCCGATCTCCACCCTCGCCATCGAGGACCTGATCGGCGAGCTCAAGGAGCAGTTCACCATCGTCATCGTGACCCACAACATGCAGCAGGCGGCCCGCGTCAGCGACCGCACCGCCTTCTTCAACCTGGCCGGCGTCGGCCAGCCGGGCAAGCTGGTCGAGCTGGACGACACCCAGCGGATCTTCTCCAACCCGCAGGTCCAGGCCACCGAGGACTACATCTCCGGCCGCTTCGGCTAGACCGGAGCCCGTCACGGGCGGCGCCGAGGCGCCGGGACGCGTGACGGACCGCGAGCTGTCCCGCGGTGCTGCATGGCGGTGCCGCCGCGGGACATGGAAAAGGGCCCGCCCCCGAGATGTGGGGGCGGGCCCTGTCCGTTCGTGCGTCCTGCGGGGCCGTCAGCCCCAGAACAGGTGGACGAACCAGTACATCAGCGCCGCGACGACGGCGGCCGCCGGCATCGTGATGAACCAGCCGAGCACGATGTTCTTCGCGACGCCCCAGCGCACCGCGCGGATCCGCTTGGTGGCCCCCGCGCCCATGATCGCCGCGGTGATCACGTGGGTGGTGGAGATCGGCGCCTTGAAGACGAACGACGAGATGTACATGACCGTCGCGGAGGTGGCCTCGGCGGCGAAGCCCTGCGGCGGGTCCAGCTCGATGATCTTCCGGCCGAGCGTCCGCATGATCCGCCAGCCGCCCGCGTAGGTGCCCAGCGAGAGCATCGTCGCGCAGGAGATCTTCACCCAGACCGGAATGCCGTTGCCGGACTGGTGGCCGGAGATGGTCAGTGCCATGACCACGATGCCCATGGTCTTCTGGGCGTCCTGGAGGCCGTGCGCCAGGGCCATCGCGGCGGCCGAGGCGGTCTGGGCGACCCGGAAGTTGCGCTTGGCCCGGTGCGGGTTGGCCCGGCGGAAGATCCACAGGATCGCCAGCATCACCAGGAAGCCGCCGACCAGGCCGACCACCGGCGAGACGAACATCGGGATGACGATCTTGTCGAGGACCCCGCTCCAGATCACCTCGGTGCCGCCGGCCAGCGCCGCGCCCACCATGCCGCCGAACAGCGCGTGCGAGGAGGAGGACGGGAGGCCGAAGTACCAGGTGACCAGGTTCCAGGCGATCGCCCCGACCAGGGCCGCGAACAGGATCGCCATCCCCTGGTTGCCGGTGGGGGTCTCGATGATCCCCTGGGAGACGGTGTGCGCCACGCCGCTGCCGAGGAACGCGCCCGCCAGGTTCATCACCGCGGCCATCGCCAGCGCCGCCCGGGGGGTGAGCGCCCGGGTGGAGACCGACGTGGCGATCGCGTTCGCCGAGTCGTGGAAGCCGTTGGTGTACGTGAAGAAGAACGCAACGCCGATGACGGCGATGAGTGCTGCCATGTCCACGGGGGTCAGGACTCCTTGACGGCGATGGTCTCCACCGTGTTGGCGACGTGCTCGAACGCGTCCGCCGCCTCCTCAAGGACGTCCACGACCTGCTTGAGCTTGAGGACCTCGATGGCGTCGTACTGACCGGAGAACAGGTGGGCGAGCAGCTTGCGGTGGATCTGGTCGGCCTGGTTCTCCAGACGGTTGACCTCGATCCAGTACTCGGTGAGGTTGGACATGCTGCGCAGGTTCGGCATCGCCTCGGCGGTGAGCTCCGCGGCGCGCGCCAGTACCTCGATCTGCTGCTCGACGCCCTTCGGCAGGGTCTGGATGTCGTAGAGGACGACCAGGTCGACGGCTTCCTCCATGAAGTCCATGATGTCGTCCAGCGACGAGGCGAGGCTGTAGATGTCCTCGCGGTCGAAGGGCGTGATGAAGGACGAGTTCAGCTGGTGGAAGACGGCATGGGTGGTGTCGTCCCCGGCGTGCTCGGCGGCGCGCATGCGCTCGACGATCTCCGCACGGGCCGACACGTCTGATCCCAGCAGCTCCAAAAGGAGCTTCGATCCGACGACGAGGTTCTCCGCCGCGGCGGCGAACATGTCGTAGAAGCTCGTCTCCTTCGGGGTCAGGCTAAAACGCACGGAAATCTCCGATGTGCGGGGTAGGGACTGAACGATGCTAGGTGCAACCGAACGCAATCACGCAAACGGGGTGTCGGGAAAGGAGCCGGAACCTCCCCTTCCGTTCGGCCGCCGCACCGGCTGATCCAGGCGCACCACCACACGTGGACGCGAGCCCCAGTCTGACGGAACCTCGCCCGGATTGTCCCCGTCGTGCGCACCGGAGAACGGGGCGCCGCTCAGACGGGTGAACCGCCGGGAGCCCCCTCCAGGACCCCCGCGGCACATGCCGGGACGGCCGTCGGAACACCACGGAGGGCCCCGGTGTTGGACACTTGTGGCCGACGCAGCCACCAGGCACTGAGACGAAGGCGGGGCCGATGACCACGACGCAAGCGCGCAGCGAGCCGGAGCACGCGCAGGGGACCGAGCCGCCTGCCGGCCAGGCCCCGGCCGGGCACCACGGCCCGCACGGCTACAGCGCGCAGAAGGACGCCCACCTCAAGCGGCTGCGCCGGATCGAGGGCCAGATCCGCGGCCTCCAGCGCATGGTCGACGAGGACGTCTACTGCATCGACGTGCTCACCCAGGTCTCGGCCGGCACCAAGGCGCTGCAGTCCTTCGCGCTCTCCCTGCTGGAGGAGCACCTGCGGCACTGCGTCGCCGCGGCCGCCGAGGAGGGCGGCGCCGAACTGGACGCCAAGGTGGCGGAGGCCACCGCCGCGATCAGCCGCCTGCTGCGCAGCTGAGCCGCCGGGCCGGCCGCTTCGCTCCGGGGGCGCGTCGCTCCCGGAGCGGGCCCACCCGTGGCGCGTGCGGGGCCGCGTCGCACCGGGGCCGCGTCGCTCCCGGAGCCCGTGTCGCGTCCGGAGTCCGCCTCGCGCCCGGAGCCCGCTAGCCGTCGGCCTCCCGGTCGCACTGCCCGCGTTCGGACCGGTCCAGCAGCACCTCGTCGATCCGCTCGGTCGGCAGCCGGTCGCCGGAGCTGGCCGTCGCGGCGATCATCAGCTCGCCGGCCAGATCGATCTCGTCGAGGGCCGCGTCGTCGTGGCCGCCGCTGCGGCCGCCCGTGGACGACACCACCTGCACCACCCCTTCAGTGCCTCGCCAGCCCGGGCGGCAGCCACCCGGAGTCCAGCCTAGGCACTTCGGGGCCCGTCCACATGGCACGGACGGGCCATCTCGGCGCCGCCGAAACGGGTGGCAGCCGCTCCCCGGACGGCCACCCGCCCCGGCGGCACCCCGTCTCGCCCCGGCGCCGGAGCGCTGCCCCGGCGGCCCGGGGCGCGTCGGACCATCTCTACTTCGGGCTCTCCGTGGGCTTCATCCGGTAGATGTCCGAGGCCGAGGGCTCGGCCGCCTCCACCGGCTTGCCGAAGTCCGACAGCGAGGTCGTCGACGTCACCTTCACCTGGTCCTTGGGCTCCTTCGACCCGGCCACCCCGGCGAAGGTGAACACCTCGACCACCTTGCGCAGCCGGCCCTGGTCGTCCAGCCAGGCGTCGTACGGGACCTCCTTGACGGTGAAGGTCTGCGCGCCCGTCCGCAGGCCGTCCCCGCCCCTGCCGCCCGTCGCGTCGGCCGCCTTCACCAGGTCCAGGGTGCCCCGGAAGTGGTGCAGCGCCACCCCGTCGACGGTCTCGGTGCCCACCGCCTCCGCCTTCTGCGCCCCGCGCAGCGCCCCCGCCGCCGAGGCCGGGTCGGTGGCGCCGCTGCTGACCAGGTTGCCGTCCGGCAGCTGGCGCACGTCCAGCTTGACCCACTTGCCTGCGGGGACCTTGGCGCCGCTGTTCTGGAGGTAGACGGTGCCCGGCAGGACCACCTCGACGATCTTCCCGGTGGTCGCCGCACCCGGCGGCACCTGGACCTCCAGCCGGCCGATCCGCTTGACGTAGTCGTAGCCGCCGGTGCCGCTGAACGAGGCCTTCTTCTCGGTCGACTCGGTGACCAGCTCGGTCGCGGCGTGCGCGGAGCCGGTGCGGCCGGTGATGTCGGGGGCGTTGCGCACCGCCGTCAGCGCGTCCGCGGCGAGCTGGTCGGGGGCGCCCGACTGCTGGTCGGAGGAGCCGTCGACGGGGCCGGCGGAGCAGCCGGCGGCCCCCGCCGCCAGGACGGCGGCGAGCAGGGCGGCCCCCGCCGCCGAGCGCAGGTGCGGACCCGGCCGGCGTGCCGACCGTCCGGTGCGCTGCTGGTCGGTCATCTTCATCCTCGCGACAACCCCCTCGGGCCCGACTGCCCCGCCGGCCACCACCGGGCGGGCAGAGCTCTTTCCGGGCAAACGAGTTGGGGCGCCAAGGGTTACGGGGGCCGGTGCGGGCGCTACCGTGAACCACGTGCACAGTGAGCTGCCGACGGCACCCGGCACCGCCCGGATGCCCGAACACCGCCTCGTGGTCGGCGAGCGCGGATCCTTCGCCTTCGCGACCTGCAGCTGCGGCTGGTACTCCCCGGCCCGCCGCTCGCGCGATCTGGTCCGCCGCGAGGGGGCCGACCACCTCGCCGAGAACGGCGCCGGACCGGACTGACCCCACCGGGCCCAGGACACCTCGTCGGCGCCGGGCCCTGGACACCTGCACGGCGCCGGGCCCGGGGGACGGCGTCAGGCCGCGAGGTCGGACTCCGGCGGCTGCTCCCCGGCCCGCACCGCCCCGCGCCCGCGGCGACGGCCGCGCGGACCGGCCCCGACGCGGGCCGCACCGCCGCGCTCGGGCGCCCGGATCAGCGGGGCGACCACCGTGCGGCTCAGCGCGTGGCAGAACGGCACCAGCACCGCCATCGCGATCGGCGCCAGCAGCAGCACCACGGCGACGGCGAGCGCGAAGCCGCCGATCACGTCGGTCGGGTAGTGGACGCCCATGAACATCCGGCAGAAGCCCTGGAGGAGCGCCAGCCCGCCGGCGATCCAGCCCAGCCTGCGGTTCACCAGGAACAGCGCCACCGCGACACCCATGGTCATGGTCGAGTGGTCGCTGACGAAGGAGTGAGTGCCGGCCTTGCCGTCCACCAGCACCAGCAGCCCGGGATGGTCGACGAAGGGACGCGGGCGGTTCACGATCGCGGCGATCGGCAGGTTGGCCAGCTCGGCGACGGCCACCGAGAGCGGCACCCAGAGCAGCCCGGCCACCGCCACCGGCGCGTCCGGCCGGCGTCTGGCCTGGAGCCAGGCCACCAGGCCGAGCATCGCCAGGCCGATCAGGATGCCGTACTCGCCGATCCACGAGACCAGGTGGTCCAGCCACTGCGGGGAGCGCTTGGCCAGACCGTTGACGGCGTAGAGCAGGTCGAGGTCGGGGTTGGTCGTGTCGGCAAGCGGCGTCGACACGCCGCACCTCCTTCTGGTCCGCTGCACCTGTACGTTCCCGCCGGGGTCCGCCCGGCGCCGAAAGCTGACGAGGGACCACCGGACCCAACGTCATCGCCGGGACACAGCGTTCCACGGAAACGCGCGGTTATGGAAACTTGACTCAGCGTCCACAGCGCGCACACAGCTCCCCGCCGTCCCGGCCCCACCGCACCTACCGACCCGCCCCGGCGGGAGCCGGCCCGGACGGTGCGGGCGGGGCGGCGACGGCCGACCGGGCGGGGGTCGCCGGGGCGCTTCCCGGCGCGCCGCCCTGGGGGAGGCCCTGGGTGCCGCCCTGGTTCCCCGCGGGGGCGGTGGGCTCCGTCCCGCCCGGGCGGGACGGAGCGTTGACCGCGCCGTCGTTGTTGCGGGTCGGCAGCGCCTGGGCCCCGTCCGAGGTGACCCGGGTCGCGCCGATGTACTCCCGGGTGTCGATCTTGTCGTAGCGGATCACCGCGCCGGTGTGCGGGGCGTTGATCATGTACCCGCCGCCCACGTAGATCCCGACGTGGTGGATGCTCCGCGGATCGCTCAGGTCCGTCGCCCAGAACACCAGGTCGCCCGGCCGCAGCTGATCGCGCGACGGGTGCGGCCCGGCGTACCACTGGTCGTTGGCCACCCGGGGCAGGGTGATGCCCACACTGGCGAACGCGGCCTGGGTCAGGCCCGAGCAGTCGAACCGCCCGCTCTGCGAGGGCAGGCCCTCACCGCCCCACAGGTACGGGGTGCCGAGCTTGGTCTGCGCGAAGTAGATCGCGGCCGACGACTGCGGGGACACCTCCAGCGGCGCGGTCGGCGAGGAGGGCGCCGTGAAGCTGCGGGCCATCGCCTGGATGTTCCGCACGTAGCCCTGGGTCTCCTTGTACGGCGGCACCCCGTTGTACTTCTCCACCGCGCCCTCGCCGGCGTTGTAGGCCGCCAGCAGGTTGGCCTGGGGGTCGCCCGGAACCTTCGCGACCCGCTTGGCGATCGCGCAGTCGTAGGTCGCCGCCGAGGCGATCGCGTCCAGCGGGTCCCAGACGTCCGCCCTGCCGTCCCCGTTGCCGTCGGTGGCGTACGAGCTCCAGGTGCCCGGCATGAACTGCGCCATGCCCTGCGCCCCGACCCCGGAGCGCGCCCTGGGGTCGAAACCGCTCTCCTGGTACAGCTGCGCCGCGAGCATCGGCGGGGAGATCTCCGCGCAGAGCGCGCCCCACTTCTGGATCGGGTCCTGGTAGGCCGCGGGGACCGTTCCGGGGGAGAGGGCGGAACGATTCGCCGCCTGTTGCGGCGTCCCACTTGCCGCATAAGTCCCCATCGTCACCAGCCCGATGAACCCGAACGCAACAACTCCCGCAGCGGCGGCGGCCGTACCGGCCTTCCGGAGTACCATCAGCACCATCCCGACGAATCGTCAGTCGAAGTGTCCCGGAAGGCGTTGCTCACCGCAATCATCAGAGATACGAACAGTGAGCGCTATCCTTCGTACGGTGTACATCCTCGCGTACGTGTCCGATGCCTCACGACCGATTCGCGAGAAGTAGCCAAGTCGACATCAGATCTGGCCAAGAATAGGTACCGACCCTTCGCGCGGGCCGGGTCCGGGCCCTTGAATTTGCCTGATCGGGCGGTGAGATGGAAATGAACCTGAGCAGCGTGCACACCAATGCGGTCGGCCACCTGGCCGAGGACCCCCCCAAGAAGCCGAACATCGACACCATCATCGGCGGAATCGCCCCGGACTGGGGGCCGTTCGCGACCCTCGGGTCGGAGGCACGGGTGATGGTCGAGGTCATCATGGCCGTCGCCATCCTCCTCTGCCTCGGCATCGCGGTCTGGGGCGCGGCCAAGCAGCGGATCGGTGCGACCGCGATGCGTGACAGCTTCGGCGCCGAACAGGGCAAGGGGCTGATCGTCGCCGGACTGACCGGCGTGTTCATCATCGGATCACTGGGCACCCTGTTCACCATTGTCTACGGCATGGCGATCTGACGATCGGACAGCAGTAGTCCGACCTGCCTGGGACCGGGTCCCCGCCCGGACCCCCTCCGACAGCCGACCCGCCAGGAATCCACCCCGTTCCCACCCCCCGTCCGCGCCCGCCCCCGGACGGAGGGCCCCCGGAGCCGCCCCGGCTCCCCGCACCAGGAGGGCCGCCGTGCCGTTGTCCGACGACCAGCCGCGCACCCGTACGCGCCTGCCGGTCGGCGAACAGTCCTCCCCCCCGTCGAACCACCGTCAGACCCGCCCGCTGCGCGCCCTGCTGGCCGTCCTGGCCGTCGTCACCCTGCTCGTGGTGGCCATCGCCGTCGCCAACCGCGTCACACCCGGCACCAGTACCGGCAGCGACGGCTCCTCCGCCGACCGCGCCGGATCCGGCGCCGGCGCCGGCCCCGCCCCCAGCGGCGACCAGCCCGTCGGCACCACCGTCAACGGCATCCCGACCGGCTACCCGCACACCGAACCGGGCGCCCAGTCCGCCGCCACCAACTACGCGGTGGCGATCGGCTCCGCGGACATGTTCCGCACCGACAGCCGGCACGGCATCGTCGCCACCATCACCGACCCGGGCGCCCTGGCCGGACTCCAGAGCCGGCTGGACCAGGGCTTCGGCGGCGACACCGCCACCCGCTACGGCCTCGACGCCCAGGGCCACGCGCCCAAGGGCCTCACCTTCGTCAGCCGCACCGTCCCGGTCGGCACCAAATCGACGGGCTACAGCGAGGACGACGCCAAGGTCGAGGTGTGGTGCACCGGCCTCACCGGCCTCGCCGGCGAACGCTCCGTCCAGCCGGTGACCACCAACTGGTTCACCCTCGCGCTCTCGCTGCACTGGACGGGCAGCGACTGGAAGCTCACCGACTACACCAGCAGGCAGGGCCCCGCGCCGGTGCCCGCAGACCAGCAGGCCGCCACCGCCGATGAGATCACCGGCGCCGTCCAGCAGTTCGGGGGGTTCCGTTTTGCACGTTGACCAGACCTCACGCCGTTCCGGCACACGGCGCCGTGTGGGCACCCTCGCCGGTGTGCTGGCCACCTTGCAGGTGGCGGCGCTGTCGGCGGCCCAGCGGGTGTTCGCCGAGCCTTCGCCGACGGCCACTCCGACGCCCAGCGCCAACGCCAATTGCCCTGACCTGCCGATCTCAGGGAACGGCATTCTCTGCGTGGACAAGCCCGGGGGGAGCTCCCTCCCCGGGAGCGGCACCGTCGGGGCCGTGACCGACCCGCTCGGGTCGTTGGCCAAGAGCTGTGCGCAGGCCGCGGCGTGGGTGGTGCGGAAGTTGTCGGGGGCGATCGACGGGACGACGCAGGTGGACTTCACCAATGCGTCGTTCCTGCAGCAGTACGCCGTGGTGTTCGCCGTGTCGACGGTGATCACGCTGGTGCTGTGGCTGCTGGCGGTGGCGAAGCGGGCGGTGCGGGGGGCGCCGTTGACGACGGCGTTCTCGGAGGCGATCGGCTTTCTGTGGCTGACGGTGGTGGCGTCGGCGTTCACGCCGTTGATCCTGTTCACCGTGGTGAGCGTGACGGACGGGCTGACCAAGGCGATAGCGGTCGGGACGAAGACGGACACCGGGTCGTACCTGGGCGGGTTCGCCGACACGCTGGAGAAGGGTGACGTGGGCGGCGGTCCGCTGATCCTGGTGATCGTGTCGCTGGTCGCGGTGCTGGCGGCGGCGGTGCTCTGGATCGAGCTGCTGATCCGGGCGGCGATGCTGTACGTCGGCGCGCTGCTGGGGACGGCGGTGTACGCGGGGCTGGTGGACCGGCAGCTGTGGAAGCACGTGCGGCGCTGGGCGGGCGTGATGCTGGCGGTGGATCTGGCGAAGCCGATCATCGTGGTCATCCTGGGCCTGGCGGGGGCGGTGGCGACGGGGTCCGGGGCCGACGACGATTTCGCCCGGGTGCTGTCCGGGTTGGCGATCCTGTTCCTGTCGATCTTCGCGAGTGCCTCGGTGTACCGCTTCGTGCCGGGCTTCGGCGACGAGCTGCTGAACATGCGCGGGGCCCGGGCCAACGCCGTGCAGGCCGGTTCGGCGATGATCAACGGCACCGCGAACCTGATGAAGCAGGGCATCACCACCCACGGCGACCGCGGTCCGCAGGGGGCCGGCACGGGTGGCGGGGGTGCCGGCGGCGGTTCGGTCGCGCCGGGCATCGCCGCCCACGCGGGCCGGACGCCGGCCCCGCCGCCGCAGGGCGGGCCGCCGCAGGCCCCGGTTCCGATCCGCGACAGCAATCCAGCGAAGGGAGGGTGACGGGTAAGTGAGCAGTGAACCGCTCGGCCAGTACGGTGCCCAGTACGCCCAGCCGTACGTGCACCAGCGCCGCACCTACCTGATCGGCAAGGCCCGCCCGAACGCGCCGATCGGCCGGAACCGGGAGTCCGGCGAGATCGTGCTGATCATCTTCGGGGCCTTCCTCGGCATGCTCTGGGGCCTGCTGATGCCGGTCCTGCCACTGCGGATCGGCGGTCTGGTCGGTCTGCCGGCGCTCGCCATCGCGGCGGTGTACGTGCCGTACCGCAGGCGGACGTTCTACAAGTGGGTGGAGATCAACCGCACCTACCGTCGGACGGTCCGCAGCGGGCGGGCGGTGTGGCGTTCGGACGTGATGGACGCCGGCACCCGGCTGGACGGCCGGGAGGTTGAGGTGGGCCCGCCGCCCGGGGTGGGGCGGCTGCGCTGGCTGGCGGCGCCGTTCGGGCCGGACGAGGTCGGGGTGCTGATGCACCTGGAGCGGCGTACGGTGACGGCCGCGATCGAGATCGAGGGTCCGGGTGTCGGTCTGCGCGACTCGGAGGACCAGGAGGCCCTGGTCGACCGGTTCGGGACGCTGCTGAAGCACGTCGCCAACGGGGACGGTTTCGTGACCCGGTTGCAGATCCTGGCCCGGACCCTGCCGGCGGACCCGGACGCGCACGCCAAGGACGTCGAGCGGCGCGGTGACCCGTCCTCGCCGCGCTGGCTGCAGGACTCGTACGACCAGCTCCAGTCGATGGTGTCGACCTCCTCGGAGCAGCACCGGGCGTACCTGGTGGCCTGCATGCACTACACCCGTGACCTGGCGGCCGAGGCGCACGCGATGGGCCGGACGGCCACCGGGCGGCGGGCGCGGGACGACGAGGGGCTGGCGGCCGTGATGGCGCGCGAGCTGACGGACATCTGCGCCCGGCTGGCCGAGGCGGACATCCGGGTGCGCCAGCCGCTGGGCCAGGCCCGGCTGTCCTCGCTGCTGCACTCGATGTACGACCCGGACCACCCGATCGACCACATCCAGGCGATGTCCCGGCGCAACGCCTGGCCGGCCGAGCTGGACGCGACGCAGCCGCAGTACCTGCAGGCGAAGACCCGCGAGTCGGCGACCCGGGAGCCGTGGTGCCACGCCACCGCGTGGGTCAAGGAGTGGCCGCTCACCCCGGTGGGCGTCAACTTCCTGGCGCCGCTGCTGGTGCACACCCCGGACGTGATCCGGACGGTGGCGGTGACGATGGACCTGGAGCCCACCGACGTCGCGATCGAGCGGATGCTGACCGAGAAGACCAACGACGAGGCCGAGGCCAGCCGTGCGGCCAAGATGAACCGCACGGTGGACCCGCGCGACCTGGCCCACACCGGCCGGGTGGACCAGCGCGGCGACGACCTGGCCTCCGGCGCGGCCGGGGTGAACCTGGTCGGCTACATCACGGTCTCCTCGCGCAACCCCGACGCGCTGGCCCGCGACAAGCGGACCATCCGGGCCTCGGCCGGCAAGAGCTACCTCAAGCTGGAGTGGTGCGACCGCGAGCACCACCGGGCTTTCGTCAACACCCTCCCGTTCGCCACCGGCATCCGCCGCTGAGCGCACCGGCCGACCCGCGCACCCGCGCACCCGCACGTCCGTCCACCGCTGACCCGTCAGGAGACCGCCCATGGCGCTCGGCAACCTCACCGATGCGTTCACCAGCCTGATGTTCGGCAAGGTGGAGACCACCCGCCTGCCGGTGCGCACCTCCACCGGCCAGGCGCAGGCCGTCTACCTGCCCACCGCCGCCCCGGGGCTGGGGGACTCGGGTGTGATCATCGGCCGCGAGGTGTACAGCGGCAAGGGGTACGTGTACGACCCGTTCCAGCTGTACGGGCAGCAGCTGCCCGCCCCGCACTGGCTGGTGCTCGGGGAGTCCGGCAACGGCAAGTCGGCGCTGGAGAAGACGTACGTGCTGCGGCAGCTGAGGTTCCGTGACCGCCAGGTCGTGGTGCTGGACGCGCAGGGCGAGGACGGTGTGGGCGAGTGGAACCTGATCGCCAACGCGCTGGGCATAAAGCCGGTCCGGCTGGACCCGATGGCGGCCCGGGACGGCGGGGTGAAGCTCAACCCGCTGGACCCGGCGATCACCCAGACCGGCCAGCTGTCGCTGCTGCGCACCATCGTCGAGGTGGCGATGGGGCGCGGGCTGGAGGAGCGGGCCGGCTTCGCGCTGAAGGCCGCGCACGCCCATGTGGTGGCCTCGGTGCAGGACCGCCAGCCGGTGCTGAACGACATCATCGACACCCTGCGCAGCCCCGAGCTGTCCTCGGTGGAGTCGCTGGGCGTGGCGGTGGACGAGGTGCAGTCCTGGGGCCTGGACGTGGCGCTGGTGCTGGACCGGCTGGTCGACGGTGACCTGCGCGGCATGTTCGACGGGTCGACCACCGACGGCATCGACCTGGACGCGCCGCTGATCGTCTTCGACCTCTCGCACATCGACCGCAACTCGATCGCGATGCCGATCCTGATGGCGATCGTCGGGGTGTGGCTGGAGCACACCTGGATCCGGCCGGACCGGAAGAAGCGCATCTTCCTGGTCGAGGAGGCCTGGCACATCATCAACAGCCCGTTCGTGGCCCAGCTGTTCCAGCGGCTGCTGAAGTTCGGCCGCCGGCTCGGCCTGTCCTTCGTGGCGGTGGTGCACCACCTGTCCGACGTGGTGGACGGCGCGGCCGCGAAGGAGGCCTCGGCGATCCTGAAGATGGCCTCCACCCGGACGATCTACATGCAGAAGGCCGAGGAGGCGCGGGCCACCGGCCGGGTGCTGGGCCTGCCGCGCTGGGCGGTGGAGATCATTCCCACCCTGTCGCCGGGCATCGCGGTCTGGGACGTCAACGGCAACGTCCAGGTGGTCAAGCACATCATCACCGAGGCCGAGCGTCCGCTGGTCTACACCGACCGCGCGATGACCGAGGATGCGGTGGCCGAACGGGTGCGTGCGGAACGGCAGTTGGCTGCCGAGCCGGGCGTCTGAGCGGGGTCGTCGGGGCGCTTCCGCGCGGTCTCCGCATCCGGCGGACGGCGACGGTTCGTCAGTAGGTAATCCTCTCGTTACGTTCGACGTCCTGACAGCTACGCGCGTTGACCCTAGGCTTCGCAGTCGCAACACATGTTCGAACGCCGATGCTGTCCACAGCCGGTGCTCCTTCCAAGGTGCAGGGGAACCCTTCATGCTCACCGTCAGATCCCGACGGACGGCGCTCGCCGTCGTCGCCGCCGCAGGTCTGTTCGGCACGGTGGTCGTGCCGACGGCCGCCCAGGCCGCCGACGCCGACGCCAAGCGCCACAAGACCGTCAACCTCCAGCTGCTGGCGATCAACGACTTCCACGGCAACCTGGAGCCCCCGGCCGGTTCGTCCGGCACGATCAAGGAGATCGATCCGGCCACCGGCAAGGAGGTCGCCACCCCGGCCGGCGGCATCGAGTACCTGGCCACCGAGCTGCGCAAGGCGCGCATCCCGGCCGACGACTCGATCACCGTCGCGGCCGGCGACATCATCGGCGCCAGCCCGCTCACCTCGGCGCTCTTCCACGACGAGCCGACCATCGAGGCGATGGACAAGCTCGGCCTGGACGTCACCTCCGTGGGCAACCACGAGTTCGACGAGGGCGCGCAGGAGCTGCGCCGCATGCAGGACGGCGGCTGCCACCCGACCGACGGCTGCTACGAGCCCGGCCGCACTTTCAAGGGCGCCAACTTCAACTACCTGTCGGCCAACGTCACCGACGAGAAGACCGGCAAGCCGCTGCTGGCCCCGTACTGGATCACCAAGTCCCAGGGCGTGAAGGTCGGCTTCATCGGCGTCACCCTGGAGGGCACGCCGAACATCGTGACCGCCGAGGGCGTCAAGGGCCTGAAGTTCGCCAACGAGGTCACCACGATCAACAAGTACGCCGCCGAGCTCAAGGCCAAGGGCGTCAACTCGATCGTCGCGCTGATCCACGAGGGCGGGTACCCGGCCAGCAGCGTCTACAACTACGACTGCGGCGCGGCCGGCCAGGGCATCTCCGGCCCGATCGTCGACATCGCCAAGAAGATCGACCCGGCGGTCGGCGCCATCGTCACCGGCCACACCCACAACGCGTACGCCTGCAGCATCCCCGACCCCAACGGCGTCCCGCGCTCGGTGACCAGTGCCGCCTCCTTCGGCCGGCTCTTCACCGAGATCGACATGAAGCTGGACAAGACCACCGGCGAGATCGTGCGTCCCTCGGTCAAGGCCGAGAACCACGTGGTGCGCCGCACGGTCGAGAAGGCGCCCGACATGACGGCGCTGGTCGACCGCTACTCCAAGCTGGCCGCCCCGATCGCCAACCGTCCGATCGGCTACATCGCCTCGGACATCAACGGCCGCGGCAACAGCGACCTGGAGAAGCCGCTCGGTGACGTGATCGCCGACGCGCAGCTCGCCGGGCTCGCCCCGGCCGACAAGGGCGGCGCGCAGGTCGCCTTCATGAACCCCGGCGGCATTCGCTCCGACCTGGTCTACAAGGCCTCCGGCGCCGAGGGCGACGGCGTGGTGACCTACGGCGAGGCGTTCACCGTCCAGCCGTTCACCAACATGATGCAGGTCAAGACGCTGACCGGCGCCCAGCTGATCCAGCTGCTCCAGCAGCAGGTGAGCGGCTCCAACACCGCCGCGCCGAAGGTCCTCCAGGTGTCCTCGAACCTGCACTACACCCTGGACATGCGCAAGACCGGCGCGGACCGGGTGGTCCTGGACTCGGTCCGGCTGAACGGTGCCCCGGTCGACCCGGCCGCCACCTACCGGGTCGCGGCCAACGAGTTCCTGGCCGGCGGCGGCGACGGCTTCCCGGCCTTCGCGGCCGGCACCGACAAGCTGGTCGGCGCCTCGGACCTGGACGTCTTCGCGACCTACCTGAGCGCCCACAGCTCGGCGGCCTCGCCGCTCCAGGCCCCGGCGCAGGACCGGATCAAGATCATCGGCCCGGGCAGCGACATCGACTGACCGTAAGCCGGCCCGGGAGGGGCGGGGCCGCCGGGCAGCCGGACGGTGGCCAGCGCGCCCGGGCCGCCGTCGCCCGCCGGACCGAGCGTGACCTCGCCGCCCGCCTCCCGGACGCTCTGCGCGACGATCGACAGCCCGAGGCCGGAGCCGGGCAGCTGGCGCGAGGAGGGCGAGCGCCAGAACCGGTCGAAGACGTACTGGAGCTCGTCCGGAGGGATCCCGGGGCCGTGGTCGCGGACGGTCAGCACGCCCTGGTGCAGCCGGACCTCGATGGTGCCGCCGGGCGGGCTGTACTTGACCGCGTTGTCCAGCAGGTTGATCACCGCGCGTTCCAGCCCGGCCGCGTCGCCGTGCACGTACCAGGGCTCGGTGTCGGTCTCGAACACCAGGCCCGGGCCGCGCAGCTCGGCCCGCTCGACGGCCCGTCCGGCGATCTCGTGCAGGGCGACCACGGTGAGGGCCGGGCCGCTCTTCGGGGTGTCCGGGCGGGAGAGCTGGAGCAGGTCGCCGATCAGCAGGGTGAGCTCCTGCATCTGCGACTTCATGTTGCCGAGCAGCTTGGTCTTGGTCGCGGCGGGCAGCGGGCGGCCGGTGTCGTTGCTGCGGATCAGCAGGTCGACGTTGGTGCGCAGGGAGGTCAGCGGGGTGCGGAGCTCGTGCCCGGCGTCGGCTATCAGCCGGGTCTGCCGCTCGCGGGAGTTGGCGAGGGCGGTGCTCATCGAGTTGAAGGAGGTGGAGAGCCGGGCGATCTCGTCGTCCCCGTGGACCGGGATGGTGCTGCCGACCTCCTCGGTCCGGGCGATGTGCTCGACGGCGTCGGTGAGCTGGTCGACGGGCTTCAGGGCGGAGCGGGCGACCAAGCGGCCGGCGACGGCGGCGAGCAGGATGCCGCCGACGGAGACCGAGGCGAGGAGGATGGCGAGGCCCTGGAGGGAGTCCTCGACGGGTTGGGTGGAGGTGGCCACCATCAGCAGAGCGGGGCGTGACGAGAAGTGGGTCAGTGAAATACGGACGACCGCAGGAGTACCGTCGGTGAATTGGCCGTCACGGATGATCGATTGGCCGTTCCTGAGGCTGAACCCCGCCGAGTCACCGGGCATGACTACGATCGCCTTGGTCGCGTACGGGGGCAGGCAGACACCCGCCGGATTGGCCACGACGTACTGGGTGTCCCTGACGACTGCTGCGCTGTTCTCCGTAGCTGTGCTGCTCGGCTGGTTCTGCAGGGCGAGATCCGGCGTCGCGTAGCACGGGAGGCTGAGCACCCCGCGGGGCGGCGGCGGCAGCGTCGCGCCGGCCAGGTCGGCCCGCACCTGCCCGTACAGCTGCTTCTCCACGATGAACCAGCACGCCAGTGCCGACAGCGCGATCGCCACCGCCACCGCCGCCGCGCTCAGGAAGATGAGGCGGCTGCGCAGGGAGCGGGAGCGGAACCAGTGGAGGAGGCGCTGTCGGCGGTCGGGCGTGCGGGGCCGGGCCTGCGGAGGGGTCAGCGGAGGGGGCGGAACGTTGTTCACGCGCTCGTGCCGGCGGCCTGGCGCAGGGCGTAGCCGACGCCGCGTACGGTCTGGATCAGGCGGGGCATGCCGCCCTGCTCGGTCTTGCGGCGCAGGTACATCACGTACACGTCCAGGGAGTTGGAGGAGGGCTCGAAGTCGAAGCCCCAGACCGCCTTGAGGATCTGTTCGCGGGTGAGGACCTGGCGGGGGTGGGCGAGGAACATCTCCAGCAGCATGAACTCGGTGCGGGTGAGCTCGATCGGCTTGCCGGCCCGGGTGACCTCGCGGGTGGCGGTGTTCATCCGCAGGTCGGCGAAGGAGAGGACCTCGCTCTCGTCCTCGACGGCGGCGCGGGCGGCGGCCTCGGCGGCGAGGGCGTTGCGGCGCAGCAGGGCGCGGACGCGGGCGAGCAGTTCGTCGAGCTCGAAGGGCTTGGCGAGGTAGTCGTCGGCGCCGACGTCGAGGCCGGTGACGCGGTCGCCGACGGCGTCGCGGGCGGTCAGCATCAGGACCGGGACGGTGTCGCCGCGCGAGCGCATCCGGCGGACGGCGGTGAGGCCGTCCATCCGGGGCATCATGATGTCCAGCAGGACGAGGTCGGGCCGGTCGCGTTCGACGGATTCCAGGGCCTCGTAGCCGTCGGTGGCGGTGGCGACCTCGTACCCCTCGAAGGCGAGGCTGCTCTCCAGGGCGTCCCGGAGGGCGGGTTCGTCGTCGACCACGAGGAGCCGGGCGGAGGGGTGGCCGGCCTCGGCGGTGGTGCGGTCGTCGGCGGACGGGGTCATGGGCGGGTGCCCTTTCTCGTCGGGTGGAGGGCCTGCTGGGAGCAATTGTCCGTCTCAGCGAGTGTGGCTCACAGGTTCTGGCCGGCTTCGAGTTTCGGCAGGACCTGCTTGATGTCGTTGATCGGGATGGCGAAGCCGAGGCCGACGCTGCCGGCCGAGCCGCCGCCGGAGGAGCCGGAGCCGCCGGGCGCGTACATCGCCGAGTTGACGGCGATGACCTGGCCGCCGGCGTTGATCAGCGGGCCGCCGGAGTTTCCGGGGTTGAGCGCGGCGTCGGTCTGGAAGGCCTTGTAGGTGGTGCTGCTGCCGCCGGTGGGCTGCGGGGTGGTGCCGCGCAGGCCGGGGACGCCGGGCAGGAAGGGGAGGCCGAAGCCGCCGTTGTTGCTGGTGCTGCCCTCGTCGAGCTGGACGGTGACGTCGCGGTTCTCGGCGCTGATGATGCCGGAGGTGACGGTGCCGGTGAGTCCGTCGGGGTTGCCGATGGCGACGACCGGGTCGCCGACGGCCACGGCGGAGGAGTCGCCGAGGACGGCGGGGGTGAGGTTCTTGGCGCCGGTCGCGGTGATCACGGCGACGTCGAGGGCCTTGTCGGTGCCGGTGACGGTGGCCTGGGCGGTGGAGCCGTCCTTGAAGGTGACGGTGATCCGGCCGCCGGCGGTCGCGGTGTCGATCACGTGGTAGTTGGTGAGGATCCGGCCGTCGGTGTCGAGGACGACGCCGGTGCCGGTGGCGGTGCCGTTGCCGTTCTTGACGGTGATCTGGACGGTGCTGGGCGAGACGGCGGCGGCGATGGCGGCCACGTCGGCGCTGCCGTCGGAGCGGGCGGAGACCGGGCTGGCGATGGTGCCGACGCGGTTGTCGGTGCCCTGCCGGTCGGTGGCGACCAGGCCGCCGGTGACCCCGCCGAGGACGGCGGCGATCGCGGCGACGGCGGTGACCAGGGCGAGCCGCCCGCGCAGCAGTCCGCGCCGGGCCCGGTTGCCGTGGTCGCCGGGGCCCTCGGGGGAGCCCGGCCCGAGGATCGTGGGCGGCTCGGGCGGGGTGGGCGGGGGCGGCGGCGGGCCGTCGAAGACGCCGCCGGAGTGGTCCTCGCGGTAGCCGTACCCGGCCGGGCCGGTGGTGCCGTGGGCGCCGGGGGTCGGGCCGCCGCCGAGCACGGTGCCCTCGATCACCCGGGGCTCCGGGGCCCGGTCCGGGCCCTGCTGCTCGTACTGGCCGTACTGGCTGTACTGGCTGTACTGCTGGTGCTGCGGGTGGGACGCGTGGGGCTCGTACGGGCCGTACTGCTCGCCGGGGTACCGCTGCTGTTCGCTCATGCCGACCAAGCTCGTCCCGCTGCATGAGGAGTGCATGAGAACCGGCTCAGAACGGGGAGAGAAGCCCGTTGGATTCTCATAAAGCCTGGTCAGGCGGCCTGCCGAGCGGAATCGGCTACTCCGGTACGGATCGGTCCGGGGCGGAGCCGCCGCAGCCGCAGGAGCGGCGGATGACCAGCCGGGACGGGAAGGTGCGGACCCGCTCGGTGTCCGAGCCGGGCACCATCAGCGAGTCGTCCAGCACCAGGTCCACGGCGGCCCGGGCCATCGCGTCGCGGTCGGAGGCGACGGTGGTCAGCGGCGGGTCGGCGAGCGCGGCCTCCGGCACGTCGTCGAAGCCGGCCACCGCGAGGTCCTCCGGGACCCGCAGGCCGACCTCGCGGGCGGCCCGCAGCACGCCGATCGCCTGGTCGTCGGTGGAGCAGAAGATCGCCCGCGGCCGGTCCGGCGAGCGGAGCAGGCCGAGCGCGACGTCGTAGGCGCCGTAGCGGTGGAAGGGCGCGTCGATCAGGTGCGGCTCGGTGGGGATGCCGTGCGCGTCCATGGCGCGCTGCCAGCCCTCGACGTGGTCGATGACCGGGTCGCCGGGGGCGGGGGACTCGACCGGGCCGCCGAAGCAGGCCACGTACGGGTGCCCGTGCACCTCCAGCAGGTGGCGGACCACGGCCTCGGCGCCCGCCACGTCGTCGGTGACCACCGCGACGTCGTCGATCGCCTCGGGCCGGCGGTGCAGCAGCACCACCTTGGCGCCCTCCATCGCGGCGAACTCCTCGGCGGCGCGCTGCGAGGGGCCCTGGCTGACCAGGATCAGGCCGGAGACGCGCATCCCGAGGAACGCGCGGACGTAGTGCACCTCGCGGTCGTCCACGTAGTCGGAGTTGCCGATCAGCACGAGCTTGCCGCGGTCGGAGGCGGCCCGTTCCACGGCGTGCGCCATCTCGGCGAAGAAGGGCTGGCGGGCGTCCGGGACGACCATGCCGATCAGGTTGGTGCGGCGGGAGGCCATCGCCTGGGCGACGCTGTTCGGCCGGTAGCCGAGCTGCTCGATCGCCGCGAGGACCTTCTCCCGGGTCGCGGGCGCGACCGGGCGCGGCCCGTTGTTGATGACGTAGCTGACGACCGCGGTCGAGGTACCAGCCAGCCGGGCTACATCGTCGCGCGTCACTTTGGCCACGGGGGGAGTCTACGCGTGTGGCCTCCGGGGCGGCAGTGGGGTCCGGGGCCCTGTTCGGCAGGCCGACGGGCCCCTCCGGGAGGAACCGGACAAGCCGGGCGGGCCGCGGCCCGCCCGGCTCCGGAGCGGTGTCCGGGCGGGCCCGGGCTCAGGCGTCCAGGTGGGTGGCGGGGCGCTGGGCGAGCTCCGGCCGCTCGCCCTTCTCGGGTTTCTCCGGGACGACGAAGCGGTAGCCGACGTTGCGCACGGTGCCGATCAGCTGCTCGTGCTCCACGCCGAGCTTGGCGCGCAGCCGCCGGACGTGCACGTCCACGGTCCGGGTGCCGCCGAAGTAGTCGTAGCCCCAGACCTCCTGGAGCAGCTGCGCCCGGGTGAAGACCCGGCCGGGGTGCTGCGCGAGGTACTTGATCAGCTCGAACTCCTTGAAGGTGAGGTCGAGCGCCCGGCCCTTGAGCTTGGCGGAGTAGGTGGCCTCGTCGACCGAGAGGTCGCCGTTGCGGATCTCCATCGGGCTGTCGTCGGTGACGACCTGGAGGCGGCCGAGGGCGAGCCGCAGCCGGGCCTCGACCTCGGCCGGGCCGGCGGTGTCCAGCAGGACGTCGTCGATGCCCCACTCGGCGGTGACGGCGGCCAGGCCGCCCTCGGTCACCACCAGGATCAGCGGGCAGCCGATGCCGGTGGAGCGCAGCAGCTGGCAGAGGCTGCGGATCTGCGGCAGGTCACGCCGGCCGTCGACCAGGATGACGTCCGCGCTGGGGGTGTCCACCAGGGCCGCGCCCTCGGCGGGCGCCACCCGGACGTTGTGGAGCAGCAGTCCGAGGGCGGGCAGCACCTCGGCGGAGGGTTGCAGCGCATTGGTGAGGAGGAGGAGAGAACTCATGCCCGGTGGTCCCCTTTCCGGGTCGTCGCGGTCGCGTTACGGCTGCCGCCACAGCCGGATGGCGCACGTGCTGAGGGGGAGGGGAGGACGACGGTCGGCCGCGGCGGACCGGGGGAGCGGACGGCGAGCAGGGCGCGACGGCGGGTCGGCCGGGGGTCCCGCAACCCCTGGCGCACCGTTTCTGCCCTGTTCATCACCGCGAACCCTCCGGTCTGGTCCGGTGCCGGGTGGCGGCCCGGTGCCGGTGGCGGTGCCCCGGCCGGCCGGGGCACGTCGTTGTGCCGCGTCAGGCGGGGTGGTTCCTGCTGCGCGCCGGGGGTGGGCCGACGAATCGCAAGAACGTCCGTACTGGCGTCCTGAAAGCACAAAAGGACCCGGGGGCGACTCTGCCCGGATCCCTCTTGGTGGTCGAGGATAGCCGACCGCCCCCTCCACCGGGAGTGCGGGAATCCGGCGGTTCGCCCAATTCGGGCGTGCGCCGGGTGAGGCTGGACACAGCTTCGAGCGCCGGTCCGGCGCACCTCGGTGGCGCTCCGGTGCCTTTCTCCGGGCCGGCCCGGCCAGGGCGATTGCCGCTCGTGGCGGTGGACACGCCATCATGGGACGCACATCGAAGGCGCTGTTCGGGTCCATCGTTCGGGTGGTCGGGCGGCCGCTGAGGTGTCGAGCCGGACCGGGACACCGGCACCGGGCGAGGACGACGAGAAGGGGTGGCCCGATGGGCGTGACCACCGAGCCCGCGAGCGGCGCCCGGGCGCGCGGGACGATCCGCTACTGGGCGGCGGCGAAGTCCGAGGCCGGGCTGGCCGAGGAGGCGTACGAGGCGGCGACCCTGGCGGAGGCGCTGACGGCGGCCAGGGAGCGGCACGCCGACCGGCCGAAGCTCGTCCGGCTGCTCGGGCACTGCTCGTACCTGGTCGACGGGGCCCAGGTGGGCGGCCGCGACCACGCGACCGTCGCCCTGACCGAGGGCGGGACGGTGGAGGTCCTCCCCCCGTTCGCGGGAGGCTGAGCGGCGTGACGGACATGAACAACCCGAACGACCCGAACGACCCGAACCGCGGCGGCTACGGCGGATGGCCGCAGCAGCCCCACCAGCCGCAGCAGCCGTACCCGCCCCGGGCACAGCAGCAGCACCCGCAGCACCCGCAGCAGCACCCGCACCCGCAGCAGTCGCACGTCCCGCAGCAGCAGCCGGGCCACCCGTCGCCGTACGGTTTCCCGGTGGACGACGCTGCGGCGACCACGGTGATGCCGCCGGTGCCCGCGTTCGACGACGGGGCCGCGACCACGGTGATGCCGCCGGTGCGGGCCGTGGACGACGCCGAGGTGACGGCGCTGCTTCCGCCGGTGGTGGTGTCCGGTTCGGTGCCGGTCGCGCCGCCCCGGTCGCACCAGCCCCACCAGCAGCAGTTCCAGCCGCAGCCCCGGCTCCACCAGCCGCAACAGCCTCAGCCTTACCAGCAGCAGCCCCAACAGTTCCAGCCGCAGCAGCCGCCGCAGCAACCCCAGCCGCCGCAGCAGCCGCAGTCGAGGCAGCAGCGGCGTCGGCAGTCGGGGCAGCCGGAGCAGCCGGTGCAGCCCCAGCCGGACCCGACGATCCAGCTCCAGCTCCAGCAGCCGTCGAGGCCGCGGGCCCGGCACGCGGCCCCTGCGGCGCAGCCGGCTCCCGCGCCGCAGCCGGCGGAGGCTTTCGATCCGCCGACCATGACGCTCAAGCGCCCGACCGCCCCCGGCGTGCCGGGTCCGGCCGGGGCCCCCGGCCCGCTGGGTGTTCCCGCCGCGGCGCCGTTCCCGGTCGTCCCGCCGTCGTCCGCGCCGTCCGCGGGCCCGCGCGGCCGGACCGGCTCGCCGATCATCGATCCGGGCCTGCAGCCGGCCCTGATCACCGCCGGTGCGGCCGCGCTGCTGGCCGGCGGTGCCGCGCTCGGGCAGGTCGCGCTGGCCCTGGTGGTCGCGCTGCTCCAGCTGCTGACGGCGGCCGGCTGGTTCCGGCTGAACGGCATGTGGCCGGCCCGGCAGGGCATCCTGCTCGCCGCGCTGGCCGGTCTCACGGCGGACGTGGCGGTGCTGCTGGCGGACTCCGACGGCGGCGTGGCGGCGGTGGTGGGCACCCTGGGCGGGTTCTTCCTGCTCGTCCTGGTGCTTCAGACGTTCCGTCCGTCGGATCCGAAGGAGCGGTTCTACGCGCTGACCGTGCTCGGCTCGGCCACCGTGGTGACCGCGCTGTGCACCATGCTGCTGCTGGCCGACTGGGTGCCGGCCGCGGTGGGCGCGGTGGCGCTGGCCACCCTGCTGGCCGCGGCGCCGCTGCCCGGACCGAAGCAGCTGGGCCCGGTGCTGGGTCTGGCCGCGGCGGTGGTCCTGGGCCTGCTGGTCGGGGCGCCGGTGGCGCTCGGTGCGCTGGCCGGGCTGGGTGCGCTGGTCGGCCGCCGGGTCGCGGCGTACGACTTCCCGTCCCGCTTCGTGCACATGACGGCGGGGGTGGCGCTGCCGCTGGCGGTGGCCGCGCCGCTGATCTGGATCGCCACCGAGCTGCTGGCCTGATTCTCCCGTCCGCTGCGCGCAGGGTCGGATTCCGGCTCCGGAACCATGTTCCGGGGCCGGACGTCGTACGGTCGTGCGAGGGCGGACGTGTCCCGCGTCCGCCGCGGAACGACGAGCGACCCACTGCGAACGACCGACTGCGAACGATTTCAGCGACGAACGACCACAGCGAGCGGCGACGACGGGGGACACGATGCGCGGATGGCTGAAGGCCACGATCGGCCTGGCGGTGCTCTCGGGCCTGCTGCTGGGGGCCGACCGGATCGCGGTGGGCGTGGCCGAGGACGAGGCCGCCGACCGGATCGTGAAGAGCGGCCGGATGAGCCAGCGCCCGGACGTCTCGATCGAGGGCTTCCCGTTCCTCACCCAGGTGGTGTCGATGAAGCTGGACGACGTCCGGATCTCCTCCGACGGCCTGACCGTCGGGGACGGCAGTCACCAGGTGGCGCTGCACTCGTTCAAGGCGCAGCTGTCCGGCGTCAAGGTCAGCGACAGCATGAGCAGTGCCACGGTGGACAGCGGCACCGGCAGCGGGGTGATCTCGTACCCGGACCTCGCGCAGTTGCTGCCGCCGGCCTCCCAGCTGCTGCACGGGGCCAAGCTGCCGGTGGGCGGCAGCTCGCGGCTGACGCTGTCCTACGCCGGTCCGGGCAAGGTCAAGGCCTCGCTGGGGCCGATCGCGATCGGCGAGGGCACGGTGCACAACAAGGGGAACACCGTCACGGTGGACGGTTTCCGGCTGAGCTCGCTGGCGGGGTTGGTGGCCGGTGCCACCAACCAGCAGCTGGAGCCGATGAGCTTCACCCTGGACTCGCTGCCGGCCGGGCTGAAGCTGGCCGACAAGGACGGCGGCAGCGGGGTGACGCCGCTGCCGGAGGGCCTCCAGCTGGCCTTCGACGGCAAGGGCGTCAAGCTGCTGGGCTGATCCCCGGCCGGTCCTGGTTCCAGTCCCTGTCTCCGGTCCCGTTCCCGGGCCGCCGAATCGTTCCGCTCCGCGAGACGCGCTGTCCAGCGCGGACCGCGGAGCGGTGCCGTTTCCGCCCCGCGCATGCGTTCGGACGGCTTCGGTGCGGGCTCCCGCGGGCCGGTCCGGGGCTAAATCCCATCATGCGGTCGTTTCGATCCCACCATTCGATACGCTGATGACAGCGGGCCTCCGGTGTCCCTAGCATCGTCGGCATGAAGCGACAGACGGACCTCACGAAGCGGCGGGCGGTAGACCTGTGCCGCGTGTCCGCCTGTCTGTGTCGAATGCGCTGATTCGGCGCTCCGGCTGGGCAGTTGAAGCCCGCCGCCGATCTTTCCGGTGACCGCGTCCGGCTCTGTGAGCGGGCGGTCGCCGAGGTACTCCGCAGTTCACTGCCCGGCCGCGCCGGTCCGCCCCCTCGTCCCGGTATTCGGACAGGATTTCGGACCGCGCCCACTCGGGCACCCTGCAGCACCCTCCTGAGCAGCACCTTCCGTACAACCGCCCTCGGATGGAGAACCCCACCATGAGCCGCAGCGACGTCCTGGTCGACGCCGACTGGGTCCAGGCCCGCCTGGACGACCCGAAGGTCGTGATCGTCGAGGTCGACGAGGACACCTCCGCGTACGACAAGAACCACATCCGCAACGCCGTCCGGATCGACTGGAAGCAGGACCTCCAGGACCCGGTCCGCCGCGACTTCATCGACCAGGCCGGCTTCGAGGCGCTGCTCAGCGCCAAGGGCATCGCCAACGACGACACCGTCGTCCTGTACGGCGGCAACAACAACTGGTTCGCCTCGTACGCCTACTGGTACTTCAAGCTGTACGGCCACGGCGACGTCCGCCTGCTGGACGGCGGCCGCAAGAAGTGGGAGCTGGACTCCCGCGACCTGGTCGCCGAGGTGCCGGCCCGCCCCGCCACCGAGTACACGGCGCAGGCCGTCGATTCCTCGATCCGCGCCTTCCGCGACGACGTGCTCGCCGCCATCGGCACCCTGAACCTGGTCGACGTCCGCTCGCCCGACGAGTTCTCCGGCAAGCTGCTGGCCCCGGCCCACCTCCCGCAGGAGCAGTCGCAGCGCCCCGGCCACGTGCCGAGCGCCCGCAACATCCCGTGGGCCAAGAACGCCAACGACGACGGCACCTTCAAGAGCGACGACGAGCTCAAGGCGCTGTACGAGGCCGAGGGCATCGACCTGGCCAAGGACACCATCGCCTACTGCCGCATCGGCGAGCGCTCCGCGCTCACCTGGTTCGTGCTGCACGAGCTGCTCGGCCAGGAGAACGTCAAGAACTACGACGGCTCGTGGACCGAGTACGGCAGCCTGGTCGGCGTGCCGATCGAGCTCGGCAACTGAGCCCAGGCCCGACCCGTAAGTCAGAAGGCCAGTAAGTCAGAAGGTAGGCAGACATGTGCGGTGCGAAGGCCGGCGGCCCGGACCTGGCAGGAGTTGACGTGGCGAACGAGACGATCATCCAGGGTTCGGTGACCCGCGACGGTGAGCCGGTCAACGGCTACGTCCGGCTGCTGGACGAGGGCGGTGAGTTCACGGCCGAGGTGCCCACCTCGGCGACCGGCCAGTTCCGGTTCTTCGCCCGCCCGGGCAAGTGGACCCTGCGCGCGCTGGTGCCGGGCCAGACCGTGGACCGCCAGGTGGTGGCCTCCCAGGGCACCGCCGTCGAGGTCGCGATCGCGGTCTGACCGGAGCCGCGACGTTCCCGGATCATCCCGAGGGCCCCTGCCGTGCAGGGGCCCTCGGTCGTACCGTGGAGGGGTGCAGGCAAGGCGGCGGCGTCGCTACTACTTCGCCATGATGGGCGTGTGCCTGGGCCTGTTCGTCATGGCCTGGGGCGTGGTGCGGTTCTTCTCGGTGGGCGCGGCGATCGGCATGTGCGTGGTCGCGATGGTCATCCCGCCCGCCGCCGCGGTGTTCGCCAACAAGCGGGACCCGGACGACGACTGGTGGGACGACCCGCGCTGGGACGACCCGAAGTGGGACGAGCCCGGCCACGACCGGGACCGCCCCGACCACGAGGAGCACCCGTAGGGCCCGGGGAGGCGTCAGTACACGAGCGCCTGGACGCCGTCCGCCATGATCTCGCTGACGAAGACCTGGGCGCCCGCGATGCGGACACCCTCGACGGTGTCCTTCTGCTCGATCCCGCGCCGGGCCGCGCACTGGGTGCACAGCGTCACCGAGCCGGCCGCCAGGATCGACTCCAGCAGGTCCGGCAGCGGTGCCGCGTGCGGCAGTTCGAACTCCGCCGCCCGGTCCGGCAGCGCGAACCAGGAGGACTCCCCGGTCAGCCAGAGCGAGACGTCGATCCCGCTGGCGACGGCCACCGCCGCCACCGTGAACGCCTGCGAGCACCGCTCCGGCGCGTCCGCCCCTGCGGTGACCTTGATGACCAGTTTCTTCGACATGGCGCCACCATAGAGGTCGGGCCGCCCCCGCCGTCCGGCATCCCCGGAACCCTTGGGCAAAGCTTGGGCAGCCGCGGTGGGGCGGCGCGAACCGCGACGTGGTGGGGCTCACCGCGACCGGCCGGAACCCGGCGGATAGAGTGAGCCGAGCACAATCCACCACACTGTCGCCGCCTGGGAGCCACCCGTGTCCGGTCTGGAAATCTTCTTCGACGGTCTGCTGGCCCTCATGGCCGTGCTGATCACCTGGTTCGCCATCTTCTCGGTGATGAAGCTGTACCAGGGCCAGCGCTGAGCCTGCCGTACGGTTGAGGCAGGCCCACACCGACGAGAACAGCGACCAGGAACATGATCGAGATCCCTTCCGACCTCCACAAGGACGTCGTCCCGCTCGCCTTCCTCCTCGGCACCTGGGAGGGCGCGGGCGTCTACGCCCCTCTGCCGGGTGACGGGGGCCCGGGCGCGGAGAAGTGCAACTTCGGCCAGGAGATCGTGATCCGCCACGACGGCCGCCCCTTCCTGGAGTTCCGCTCCCGCACCTGGGTGCTGAACGAGGAGGGCGAGAAGGTCCGTCCGCTGGAGAACGAGCACGCGTTCTGGCGCATCACCAGCAACCACGACGGCACCAGCGGCGCCCGGGGGATCGAGATCTCCTCCGTGCGCGACGACGGCACGGTCGAGATCTGGTACGGCGAGCTGGCCGACGGCAAGCCGCAGGTCGACGTCTCCACCGACGCGGTCGCCCGGATCGAGGGCTCCCCGGAGTACTCGGGCGGCAAGCGGCTGTACGGCTTCGTCAACGGCGAGCTGCTCTGGGTCGGCGAGAAGGCCGCCCCGAACGTGCCGCTGCGCCCGTACATGTCCGCGCAGCTGAAGAAGGTGCTCAGCCCGGCCCAGCTGATCAAGGACATCAACGACCTGCCGGACGACGGCATCGCGTTCTTCAAGTAGGCCGATGGCGCAGGCCGGTCGCACGACCGGCACTTCCGTGCACGAGGTAGGGACCGGCCCGCGGCCGGTCCCTACACTTGCCCCAGGACCCCCGACCATTGGCAGGGACGAGTACCGTGGCGGACACCGGCACCACCGACTGGCAGCTCTCCGGCGACTGGAAGGCCGACCTGCGCGAACGCGGGTACCGGCTCACCCCGCAGCGCCAGCTCGTGCTGGAGGCCGTCGACGAACTCGACCACGCCACCCCCGACGACATCCTCTGCCACGTCCGCCGGACCGCCAGCGGCGTCAACATCTCCACCGTCTACCGGACCCTGGAGCTGCTGGAGGAGCTGGGGCTGGTGTCGCACGCCCACCTCGGCCACGGCGCCCCGACCTACCACCTGGCCGGCCGCCACCACCACCTGCACCTGGTCTGCCGGGACTGCGAGCAGGTCACCGAGACCAGTACCGAGATCGCCCAGCCGCTGATCGACAGCCTGCGCGAGCGGCACGGCTTCGACACCGACCTCAAGCATTTCGCCATCTTCGGCCGCTGCGCCGACTGCACCGCCAAGGCCGCCGGGGAGCAGCCGTAAGCTGGCCGGTATGACCGGTGTGAAGAGCCCGCTGCTTTCCCTGCCCGGAGCCGTCCCCGCCGAGGGGGCCGACGAGGGTGTTGCCGCCCACTACGGCGACATCTTCCGCGAGCAACGCAACCTGTCGCAGGGCGCCGGCTTCGTCGACCTCTCGCACCGCGGCGTGGTCACCGTGACTGGCCCGGACCGGCTCTCCTGGCTGCACCTGCTGCTCACCCAGCACGTCAGCGAGCTGCCGCCGCAGCAGGCCGCCGAGGCGCTGGTGCTCTCCCCGAACGGGCACGTCGAGCACGCGCTCTACCTGGTGGACGACGGCACCACCACCTGGGCGCACGTCGAGCCGGGCACCCAGGAGGCGCTGGTCGCCTACCTGGACGGCATGCGGTTCTTCTACCGGGTGGAGGTCGCCGACGCGACCGCCGAGTACGCCGTGGTCCACCTGCCGGCCGGCTCCACCGCCTCCGTGGAGGGCGCCGCCGCCGTCCGCGAACTCCCGTACGGGCGTGACCTGTTCGTGCCGCGCGGCGAGCTGGGGCGGCTCACCGCCGGGTACGGCCCGGCGGCCGGGGTCTGGGCGTACGAGGCGCTGCGGATCGAGGGCCACCGGCCCCGGCTGGGCTTCGAGACCGACCACCGGACCATCCCGCACGAGGTGGACTGGCTGCGCACCGCCGTCCACCTGCAGAAGGGCTGCTACCGCGGCCAGGAGACCGTCGCCCGGGTGCACAACCTGGGCCGGCCGCCGCGCCGGCTGGTCTTCCTGCACCTGGACGGCACCGAGGAGTCGCTGCCCCCGCACGGCACCGAGGTGCGGCTGGCCACCGACCCGGACGGGCGGGCGCTGGGCTTCGTGACCTCCTCGGCCCGGCACCACGAGCTGGGGCCGATCGCGCTGGCGATCGTCAAGCGGAACGTCCCGGTGGACGCCGTGCTGCTGGCCGGGACGGTGCCCGGCACCCAGGACGTGATCGTCCCGCAGTAAGGGCCGCTCAGACCTCGACGAGGACGGTGAACGGGCCGTCGTTCACCAGCGCCACCTGCATGTCGGCGCCGAACCGGCCCGTCTCCACCTTGGCGCCCAGCGCCCGCAGCTGCGCCACCACCTCGTCGACCAGCGGCTCGGCGACCGGGCCGGGGGCGGCGGCGTTCCAGGTGGGGCGGCGGCCCTTGCGGGCGTCGCCGTAGAGCGTGAACTGGCTGATCACCAGCAGCGGGGCGCCGAGGTCCGAGCAGCTCTGCTCGACGCCCTCGTCGTTCGCGGGCAGCAGCCGCAGCGTCCAGAGCTTGCGGGCCAGCTGGGCGGCCTTCGCGGGGGTGTCGTCGTGGGTGACGCCGACCAGGGCGCAGAGCCCCGGTCCCTCGATCGCGCCGACGGTCTCACCGGCCACGGTCACCCGGGCCTCGGTCACTCGCTGCACCACTGCTCGCATGCCGCCATTGTGCCGGAGCGCCGTACGGCCCCCGGAGGGCCCCCGGCGGCCGTGGGGGGCCTCCCCGCGCGTCGGCCCGTGCGCCCGTTGCCGCCCGCGCCGGACGCCGTGCGCCCACCGCCCCGGCGCCCCGCGCCCGTCGTGCCTCCGGGCCCGCGCCGCACCCTTCCCGTGCGCCCCGGTTGGCCTCCCCAGGGCGCACACCAGGGGCGCGTGAAGTGGCTCTGAGCGCCCCTGGGTGCGCGCCTGCGCCGAATCGGGCGCTGCTCTTCCTGCGGAAAGGACCGGTCATATCAGCCACCCCTGTTCGCCAGGGGGCCGTTCGGGTGCACGGGCGGTGCGCGTGCGCCGGGCGGGGTGGCACGCTGGTGGACCGTACGAAGGGTCCGGGGCGCCAGGAGGTCCGCCGCGCCGGGCCGGGTTCGGCCTGGCGGTCGAGCCGGTAGGTCAGGCGTCTGGCGGTGCCGCCCCGGTGGGCGGACGCGGCCGGGGACCGGAGCCTCCGGGGGGTTCCCGGGCGTGCCGGTGGACGGGACGTGCGGCCCGTCGGGGGACGGGCCGGACCGGCGGCAGGCACGGGGTGCCGCGAGCGGGCGGGATCGGACGACGTCAGGTGGTTGGGTGATGGACGCGAGCAGCGCGGCGCGGGACCGGTCCGGGCCGGTGGTGCGGCCCCCCGGGGCCCCGTACGGCCCGGCGGCGGGCGCGGGGGACGAACCCGACCTGGAGCGGCTGGGCCTGGAGCAGCTGCGGGTGCTGCGCCGGGAGACCCTGGAGCAGGAGGCCGACCTGTCGTACCTGCGGCGGCTGCTGCACGGGCGGATGGACATCCTGCGCGCCGAACTCGACCGGCGGCCCGGAGCGGGCCCGGTCCGTACCGCCGGCCCGTCCGGCCCCGAGCCGGCCCCCGGCGACCTGCTGGACCGGTTGCCCGCGATCCTGACCGACGCGCCCTCCACCGTGCGGCGCTCGGCCCGGCACGTCACCCTCGGCCCGCCGCGCACCCGGGAGTCCGGGCTGGAGGCGGACGCCCTGATGGGCGACGTCCAGCTCGCCGACCTGGCCGCGCACCCGGCCGAGGAGCTGCTGGCCGCGCTGGAGCGGCTGCGGGCGCACGAGCGGGAGGTGTCCGGACGGCGCCAGCGGCTGCTGCGCACGGCCGACGGTTGCAATGCCGAGATCACCCGCAGGTACCGTGATGGGGAAGCACGGGTCGACGACCTGCTCGCAGGGGGGCCGCTCTGACCGGGTGAGTCGCCGCGGGCGGTGGGCCCGGCTCACGCCCGGCCCACCCTCGCCCCGGAAGGCTCACCCGCCATGTCCCTGCCCGCCACCACGCCCGTTCTCGCCGAGGTCGTGCGCTCCGGTTTCGTCGAGGGCCGCCACCGCGGCTCCCTGGTGCTGCTCGCGGCCGACGGCTCGGTCGAGTTCGCGCTCGGCGACCCGGACGCCCCGGTCTTCCCGCGGTCGACCGCCAAGCCGTTCCAGGCGGTGGCCACGCTGCGGGCCGGGCTGGCGATCGAGGGCGAGCTGCTGGCGCTGGCGGCCTCCAGCCACTCCGCAGAATCGTTTCACCTCGATGGTGTGCGGAGCATCCTCGGCTCCGCCGGGCTCGACGAGTCGGCCCTGCGCACCCCGGCCGACCTGCCGCTGGACGAGACCGAGGCGGAGCTGCTGCTCGCCGGCGGCGGCGGCCGCGCCCCGATCCTGATGGACTGCTCCGGCAAGCACGCCGGCTGGCTGGCCGCCTGCACGGCCAACGGCTGGGACACCGAGAGCTACCTCGACCCGGCCCACCCGATCCAGCGGCTGGCCCGCGAGGCCCTGGAGGAGGCCACCGGCGAGACCGCCGCCCACGCCGGGGTGGACGGCTGCGGCGCGCCGCTGCTGGCCGTGTCGCTGACCGGGCTGGCCCGCGGCTACCGCGGCCTGGTGCTGGCCGCCGAGGGCACCGAGCCGCGTCGCGTCGCCGACGCGATGCGCGCCCACCCCGAGTACGTGGCCGGCACCCGCCGGGCCGACACCCGGCTGATGCGGGCGGTACCGGGAGCGCTGTCCAAGATGGGCGCCGAGGCCGTCCAGGTGGTCGCGCTGCCGGACGGGCGGGCGCTGGCCTTCAAGATCGAGGACGGCGGCGAGCGGGCCCGCGGCCCGGTGCTGGCGGCGGCGCTGCGCCGGCTCGGGGTGACGGGGGCGGACGGGACCGTCGAGCGGATCGGCGCCGCCCCGTTGCTCGGCGGCGGCGTGCCGGTCGGCGAGGTGCGGGCGGCGTTCTAGCGCGTGTCTCGTAATTGATCTCGGCAGGGGCTATTTCTCGTCGGCTCGCAGCCACAGGATCAGTGAGGCGAGGACGACGCCGGCTCGGTAG
>NZ_JBHVRT010000063.1:0-27143 GCF_042885555.1 Kitasatospora sp. NPDC058048
GAAGATGAAGCCGATGTGGTCGCGGCGCAGCTGGGTGAGCTGCTTGTCCTTGAGGCCGACGAGCTCGGTGTCGCCGATGGTGGAGGAGCCGGAGGAGACGGTGTCCAGGCCGGCCATGCAGTGCATGAGGGTGGACTTGCCGGAGCCGGACGGGCCCATGATGGCGGTGAACTCGCCCTGGGGGAAGGTCACGGTGACGTTGTCGAGGGCGACGACGCGGGTCTCCCCCTCCCCGTAGACCTTGTTCAGGCCGGTGGCTCGGGCGGCCGCCAGGCCGGTGCGGACGGCGGTTGCGGTCGGCGTGGTCACGGGGGGCTCCTTGTGCTCGTGGACTTGTACCTCCATGCTCCGCGACGTGATCATGGTCTTGCGTCGCTCCGCCGGACGGTTGGCCCTACCGCCGCTGGGCGTACGGGAGGGCTGGACCCTCCTCCTGCGGTATGACGTGAACCCTGAGGCGGCGGGATGGCCGGAACGGATATCCTTCGTGGCCGAATCCCGGACAGTTCGTCAGATGGCAAGGAAACATGACAACTTCCGGGGCAGGGAACATGCGAAAGAGTGAGTCGGGCGACTAGGCTCAGGGTGGTTTCGCAAGAGCCCGGATGGTGGAACGCAGACACGGGCAGCTTAAAACTGCTTGGCCGCGAGGCCGTGCCGGTTCGAGTCCGGCTCCGGGCACTGACAACCGCGGGGGCGCCGACGGCGTCCCCGCCGGTCGTTGTTCACCGGATCCTCCTCGCGGCGTATCCCGGAATTTTTGCCAAGCCATTACCCTTGTACACGGGCGGTGCAGTGCCGCCACGGAGGGAATGAGCAATGAGAAGCAGCAACCCGGTCTTCTCGCGGGAGGGGTCCTTCACCCGCGACTCCGGCTACGCGGGGTTCGGTACCACCGCGCAGGCCGGGAGCCCGTACGGCCAGAACGCGCAGGGTCAGAACCCCTACGCGGGTACGCCCTACGCCCAGCAGCCGCAGGGCCAGGCCCCCATGACCGACGAGCAGCTCTACGAGCTGTACAACGGGCCGTCGGCCGGCCCGGCGGCCACCGGGCGGATGACGCTGGACGACGTGGTCGCCCGCACCGCCATGACGCTGCTGACGCTGGTCGTCGCCGGCGCGGTGGCCTGGTTCGCGCTGCCGTTCGAGAACTTCGGCTTCGCGATCGCCGCCAGCCTGGTGGCCATGGTCGTCGGCCTGGTGGTCTCCTTCAAGCGCAGCGTCAGCCCGCCGCTGATCCTCACCTACGCGGCCCTCCAGGGCTTCGCGATGGGCGCCGTCTCGCACGCCTTCAACACCTGGCTGAACGGCATCGTGATCCAGGCGGTCCTGGGTACGGCGGCGGTCTTCGCGGCGATGCTGTTCGCCTACAAGAGCGGAAAGATCCGGGTCACCGCCCGCTACCAGCGGATCGGCATCGCGATCGCGCTGGGCTTCGTGCTGCTGATGATGGTCAACATGGTCGCGATGGCCTTCGGCGCCGACATGGGCCTGCGCTCCGGCCCGCTGGGCATCGTGGTCGGCCTGATCGGCATCGGCCTGGGCGCCTTCTTCCTGTCGCTGGACTTCGCGTCGATCGAGGAGGCCATCGCCCAGGGCGCCCCGCAGCGGGAGTCCTGGCGGGCCGCCTTCGGGCTGACCCTGTCGCTGGTCTGGATCTACATGGAGATGCTGCGGCTGATCGCGATCCTGCGCGGCGACGACTGACGGTCCCTTCCTTCGTGAACCACTGCCGCCGGGCCCCGGAGCGACTCGCTCCGGGGCCCGGCGGCTTTTCGCCTAGGCTCGCTGCCATGCATGACGTAGCGCCCCTGGACGTGGATCCCCTGGTCGAAGCCGCCGAATCCCTGGCGGATCGTTTCCGCTCGCTGCCGCAGAGCAAGCTGCTGGGCGCCGTGCCCGGGTACGGGTCGCGGGCGGCGGCGGCGCTGGAGCTGGCCCGGCGGCTGGTCGCGCTGACGGCGGCGGTGGAGGGCGGCCCGCGGCGGGAGTTCCCGGACGCCGGGGCCTTCGCGGCGGGGGACCAGCTGGCCGTCGCCGCCCACGACCTGGCGGCCGCGCTCGCGGCGCTGCCGGAGGGCGCGGAGGTGGCGCTGCCGGACGGGCCGGTGGCGGCGGCCGAGGTGCTGGCCGCGGCGGTGGCCGCGGTGCGGGAGACGGCGGCGCTCTGCGGCTGAGGCCCCGGGACGCGCACACGCCGAAGGCCGGCCAGGTCGGTAACCCCGTGACCCGGCCGGCCTTCGGTGCGCCGCGCGCTGGTGATCCGGCGATCCGGTGAGCCGGTGTCAGATGCTGGCGACCACCCGGTCGGCGAGCACGTAGACGGCCTCCTCGTCGGTGGAGAAGGTCAGCGAGTACGAGCCGGAGAAGCGCGAGCCGCCGAGCAGTCGGACGTGCTCACCGGCACGGACCGCGTCGATCAGCCGGTAGGCGGCCTCCCGGTCGCCCGGGGCCACGCAGAGGGTGGTGCCGTCGGCGAAGGCGTACACGTCCAGGGTGCCCAGCGGGCCGGGGCGGACGTCGATCAGGGCGACGGCCTCCTCGGCGAGGGCGGCGAGCCGGGTGTCGGTCCACTCCCGGGACGGCGCCTGGCTGGGCACGAAGTCGGGGTGCGAGGGGTGGCGGCGCGGGTCGGGCGCGGCGACCGGGGCCTCCTCGACGGCCTGATCGGCGTCCAGCAGCCCGGCCTCCAGGCCGGTGGCCAGCAGGTCGGCCTCGCGGCGGGCCCGGGCGTCCTTGGTCTCGCCGGACGGGTGGCCGGGGCGCAGCGGGACACCGCCCTCGGTGCCGGGCTCGGCCGGGGCGGTGCCGCCCTCGTTGATCAGGTCCTCCAGCGCGGAGCGCAGCGCCTCGCCGAACTCCGGGTCCATCGTCCCGGCGTTGTCGACGGCGTCCTGCGGGCCGGTGGGGCGGGGGAAGAACAGCGGCCACTCGTCGGTGCCGGAGAACGCGCCGGAGAACGGGGAGTCGAACAGCGGGGCGTCCTCGGCCGCGCGGGCCTCCTGCTCGGCCCAGAACGCCCGGGCCTCGGTGATCTCCCGCTCGCGGTCGGCGGCGAGCGCCTCGGCGACGGCCCGGCGTATCGCGGCCTCGTCCACCGGGGCGGGCTCGGCCGGGGCCGCGGCCTGCGCGTCCAGTCGGCGGGAGAGTCCGCGGAGGTGGAGCAGCACGGCGGTCGACACGGCGATCAGGATCAGCAGCAGGATGGTGTAGACGGCGCTCACGGAACGTACTCCTAGCGAGGAGCGGAACGGGGTTACGTGTCCACACTGCCGCATGCGGGGCTGTTACCGCAGTGGCGAATGTCCAATTCGTCCAGGACTTTCGCTCTTGTCCCCAAATTGTTAGGTAACACCGTTCTACGCAGTGGAGTTGATCCGCTCCGCAGTGTCGATTTCCGGGCCGAAAACGAACGAAAAGAGGGCCGGATCGACCTCGCGGTGTGATTCGGCCCTCAATTACGCTGCGTCACTCCAAATGGGTGGTCCAGACCCTTCGGAGGGTGACCCGGGGGTCAGCTCAGGCGCTCGACGACCATCGCCATGCCCTGGCCGCCGCCGACGCACATGGTCTCCAGGCCGAACTGCTTGTCGTGCCACTGCAGGGAGTTGATCAGGGTGGTGGTGATCCGGGCGCCGGTCATGCCGAAGGGGTGGCCGATCGCGATCGCGCCGCCGTTGACGTTCAGCTTGTCCAGGTCCACGCCGAGGTCACGGTAGGAGGGGATCACCTGGGCCGCGAAGGCCTCGTTGATCTCGACCAGGTCGATGTCGTCGATGGTCAGGCCGGCCCGCTTGAGCGCCTGCCGGGAGGCCTCGACCGGGCCGTAGCCCATGATCTCGGGGGAGAGCGCGCTGACGCCGGTGGAGACCACCCGGGCGAGCGGGGTGATGCCGAGCTCGCGGGCCTTGGTGTCGGACATGATGACCAGCGCGGCCGCGCCGTCGTTCAGCGGGCAGCAGTTACCGGCCGTCACGGTGCCGTCCGGGCGGAACACCGGCTTCAGACCGGACACGCCCTCCAGGGTGACGCCGGCGCGCGGGCCGTCGTCCTTGCTGACCACGGTGCCGTCCGGGAGCGTCACCGGGGTGATCTCGCGCTCCCAGAAGCCGGACGCGATGGCGGCCTCGGCGAGGTTCTGCGAGCGGACGCCGAACTCGTCCTGCTCGGCGCGGGTGATGCCCTTGAGCGCGGCCAGGTTCTCGGCGGTCTGGCCCATCGCGATGTAGGCGTCCGGCAGCAGGCCGTCCTCGCGCGGGTCGTGCCACGCGCCGCCGCCCTCCTCCGCGCGCTTCTTGGTGCGCGCCTGGGCCTCGTCGAAGACCGGGTTCATGGTGCCCGGCATGCCGTCCGAGGTGCCGTTCACGCTGCGGGAGACGGTCTCCACGCCGGCCGAGACGAACACGTCGCCCTCGCCCGCCCGGATCGCGTGCAGCGCCATCCGCGTGGTCTGCAGCGAGGAGGAGCAGTAGCGGGTGATGGTCGCGCCGGGCAGGTAGTCCATGCCCATCTGGACGGCCACGATGCGGGCCAGGTTGTGGCCCTGCTCGCCGCCGGGCAGGCCGCAGCCCAGCATCAGGTCGTCGATCTGGCGGGGGTCGAGCTGGGGCACCTTGGCCAGGGCGGCCTGGATGACGTGGGCGGTCAGGTCGTCCGGGCGGACGTCCTTGAGCGAGCCCTTGAAGGCCCGGCCGATCGGCGAACGGGCAGCGCTGACGATGACGGCTTCGGGCATGGCGGGCTCCTCGCTGGGTGACGGCGGACCTGGCGTCCGGGAGGAAAGTTACCGCCTGGTAGGTCAGTCGTCACCCGCACCAGCGTGTGAGCTGGCCGACGTATTCCCAGGGGCTTCGCCGGGATGCGGACCGGCTTCCTTCCCGCTCTCCGGGCCGGTCGGGCCGATCCGCAGCCGGTGCCTCAGCTGGGCCCAGCGGCGGCCCGCGCCCTCCGCCGCCACGGCCGCCACCTCGGTGCCCTCCCGCCCGGCCGCCGCGGCGGCCGCGACCGCGACCGGCAGCACCGCGGCGCCCCGGACGGCCGTGGCCGGGCGGTCCTCCTGGGGCCAGAGCCCCAGCACGGCGCAGACCGAGGGCAGTACGGCCATCGCGGCGGTCGCGTAGCCCTGGGCGGAGGGGTGGTAGCGGTCGGCGGCGAACATCTCGGGGCGCGCGGCGAACTCCGGGCCCAGCAGTGAGCCCAGCGAGACCGTCCGGCCGCCCGCCTCCACCACCGCGATGGTCTGCGCGGCGGCCAGCTGCCGGCTCAGCCGGCGGGCCACCCAGCGCAGCGGCGGCCGCACCGGCTTGATCGTGCCGAGGTCCGGGCAGGTGCCCACGACCACCTCGCAGCCGTTGGCGCGCAGGGCGGCGACGGCCTCGCCGAGCTGGCGGACGGCCAGCTGGGCCGGGCTGTGCCGGGTCACGTCGTTGGCGCCGATCATGATCACGGCGACGTCCGGGCGGTGCGGCAGCGCCTGCTCCAGCTGGCCGGAGAGGTCGGCGGAGCGGCCCCCGGAGCGGGCCACGTTGACCAGCCGGACCGGGCGCTCGGCCACCGAGGCGAGGCCCGCGGCCAGCAGCGCGCCCGGCGTCTCGCCGGAGCGGGCCACGCCGAGACCGGCGCCGGTGGAGTCGCCGAGGACGGCCAGCACGAGCGGGGCCTGCGGGGCGGCGGAGTGGTCGGCGAAGGCCTCGCCGTAGACGCCGTCGGCCCGGGGCGGGTGGGTCTCCAGGACGCCGATGGCCTGGATCGCGAGTTTGCTCTCGGTCAGCAGCAGGCCGACCAGGCCCACCCCGAGCAGGCCGAGCCCGCCGCCGCCGTACGCCGCCGCGGTGGCGATCCGGCGGGCCACCCGGGCCCGCGAGTGCTGCGCCCCTGGCATCCCGGTGCCCCCTTCCCGTGCTCCTGCCGGCCCCTCCGGGCCACGGCAATGCCTGCACAGCGCTCTTACCCGCGCGGGGGCCGGGAGTACCGGGGGTGTCGGCGGGGGTGGGCCATTGGGGGCGGTGGGATGGAGGGGAACCGCGGGGCGGGTGCCACGCCCTACGCTTTGCAGTACCGATAAGCAGTCGCACGCCCACACTCCGGGAGGATCCCCGTGCGGTACCACAACTCGATCATCGATCTGGTCGGCAACACGCCGCTGGTCAAGCTGAACAAGGTCACCGAGGGCATCAGCGCGACAGTGCTGGCGAAGGTCGAGTACTTCAACCCCGGTGGCTCGGTCAAGGACCGCATCGCGATGCGCATGATCGAGGCCGCCGAGGCCTCGGGCGCCCTCAAGCCGGGTGGCACCATCGTCGAGCCGACCTCCGGCAACACCGGTGTCGGCCTGGCGATCGTGGCCCAGCAGAAGGGCTACAAGTGCATCTTCGTCTGTCCGGACAAGGTGTCCACCGACAAGATCAACACCCTGCGCGCGTACGGCGCCGAGGTGGTCGTCTGTCCGACCGCCGTCGCTCCGGAGCACCCGGACTCGTACTACAACGTCTCCGACCGCCTGGTCCGGGAGACCCCGAACGCCTGGAAGCCGGACCAGTACTCCAACCCGGACAACCCGGCCTCGCACTACCACTCCACCGGCCCGGAGCTGTGGGAGCAGACCGAGGGGAAGATCACCCACTTCGTGGCGGGCGTCGGCACCGGCGGCACCATCTCCGGCACCGGCAACTACCTGAAGGAGGTCTCCGGCGGCAAGGTCCAGGTGATCGGCGCCGACCCGGAGGGCTCGGTCTACTCGGGCGGCACCGGCCGGCCGTACCTGGTCGAGGGCGTCGGTGAGGACTTCTGGCCGACCGCCTACGACCGCGGCGTCGCGGACGGGATCGTCGCCGTCTCCGACAAGGACTCGTTCCAGATGACCCGCCGCCTGGCCAAGGAGGAGGGCCTGCTGGTCGGCGGCTCCTGCGGCATGGCCGTGGTGGCCGCGCTGGAGGTGGCCCGCGGGCTCGGGCCGGACGACGTCGTGGTGGTGCTGCTGCCGGACGGCGGCCGCGGCTACCTGTCGAAGATCTTCAACGACGACTGGATGGCCGACTACGGCTTCCTGCCCTCGTCCACCGACGAGGCGCACATCGGCGAGGTGCTGGCCCGCAAGGAGTCCATCGCGCAGGGCGGCGTCCCGCAGTTCGTCCACATGCACCCCAACGAGACGGTCGCCGAGGCGGTCCGGGTGCTGCGCGAGTACGGCGTCTCGCAGATGCCGGTGGTCTCCCCGGGGGCCGGCCACCCGGACATCATGGCCGGCGAGGTGATCGGCTCGGTGGTGGAGAAGCTGCTGCTGGAGGGCATCTTCGCCAAGGACATCGAGCTCACCGACACGCTGGACAAGGTGATGTCCAAGCCGCTGCCGGTGGTCGGCTCGGGCGAGACCGTCACCAACCTGATGACCGTGCTGGAGAAGGCCGACGCGGCCGTCGTGCTGGTCGAGGGCAAGCCGCAGGGCATCGTCACCCGCCAGGACCTGCTGGGCTTCCTGACCGGTCGCAGCCAGCACTGACCCGGCGTCACCGGCGTCCCGTCGCCGGCGCCCCGTCACCGCCCTGTCGTCACGCTCCCGTTGCCGCGGACGGGCGCGGAGGATTCGTCCACGGCGGAAGTGGTACACCGGCGTCACCTGTCCGCAGCACGTGGTTAACACGGCTCGGGCATCGTGGTGGTCAACGGCAGGACGCCGAGTGAGGCGACGGCAACCGTCCGGGAGCGGCTCCCCGGCGACCGCGGTCGGCTCCGGACACATCGGGTGGCCCTGACCCGGCCGCTGTGTCCTCCGCCGTGGGAGGCGCCGTCGTCCCGCCCCTGCCCGGCCCCGGCCGGCTGACAGGGTGCGGCGGCTCCCGCGGCAGCACCGCGCCGCACGGCGCGTGTCCCCGCGGCTCCCGGGTGGGGGAGCCCAGGCGGGGCAACGGTGGGGCCGGTCCTTCTCCGAGGGGCCGGCCCCTTCCGTTCGCGCTGCTCGCGCCGGGCGCGCGGGGTGTGCTCCGGGCGGCCGCCCGTGCTCCGCGCCGGGCGCGGCCGTCCCGTACGCTCGCACGCATGACCAGCACTGAAACGACCGACCAGGATGCCCCGCGCTACGTCCGGGTGAAGATCGAGCTCATCGCGGAGATCACCGACGAGGGCGCGCTGAAGGCCGCCGCCCTGGAGGCGGTCACCGCGGACGAGTACCTCGACGACGAGGAGCGCGCCCAGTCCGTCGAGGCCATCGAGGTGGACCCGTCGGGTTCGCTCGCCCACTTCATCGACCCCGTCGCGCTGCTCGGCGACGTGCCCGGCGTGGAGCTCGCCTCGGCGACCTGGGAGTCGGCGCAGACCGAGTTCGACCCGGACGACGAGGAGTGGGACGAGTACCAGGTGGAGGGGTCCGCCGAGTAGGACGGAACCGCCGGGTGACGGTGCTCGCCGTCACCACCCGTGAACGCCCGGTCCGCTCCGCGGGCCGGGCGTTTCGTCCCTGTTCGTCGGGAAGTTGGGTCATCTCATACGATCGCTTACCCTTCGGTGATGGAACCGTGAACGGGCGTATTGCGTTTCTGTATCCGTAATGCCCGGGATGATCAGCAGGGAGACGCGACGTGACGGCACGGGACGGTCAGGGGCGGGTGGCCGGAAGCAACTGGAGCCGACGCGGAGTCCTCGCGGGACTGATCGGCGCGCCCGTCCTGCTGCTGGCGGCCTGCAACGACAACAGCGGCGGCGGCAGCGGTAACGGCGCCGGCGGCAACGGCGGCGGCAGCGGCTCCGGCGGAGCGAACGGCACCCCGGCCGGTGGCGGTGCGAGCAGCGCCCCGAAGACCTCGGCCGCGGTCATCACCGTCGCCCCGGCCGACGGCGCCGCCTCCGCGAGCTTCAGCGAGCCGGTCAAGGTCACCGTCGCCAACGGCACCCTGAGCAGCGTCAAGGTCACCGACAGCACCGGCAAGGAGCTGGTCGGCCAGCTCTCCGCCGACGGCACCGGCTGGACCTCGGCCGCCGCCCCCGCCAGCGGCACCAAGTACACCGTCGCCGTCACCGCCCTCGACAAGGACAAGCTGGAGGCGGACTCCAACGCCGTCTTCACCACGGCGACCCCGGCCAACACCTTCGTGGGCTACTTCACCCCCGAGGACGGCTCCACCGTCGGCGTCGGCATGCCGGTCTCGATCAACTTCAGCAAGCCGGTCACCGACCGCAAGGCCGTCCAGCAGGCGATCACGGTGATAGCCGAGCCGGGCGTCGAGATCGTCGGCCACTGGTTCTCCAGCACCCGCCTCGACTTCCGGCCGCAGGAGTACTGGGCCAAGGGCACCAAGGTCACCCTCAAGCTCCGGCTCAAGGACGTCGAGGGCGCCAAGGGCGTCTACGGCACCCAGTCCAAGGACGTGAGCTTCACCATCGGCCGCGCCCAGACCAGCGTTGCCGACCTCGCCACCAAGAAGCTCACCGTCACCACCGACGGCCAGGTCAGCGCGGTGTACAAGATCTCCGGCGGCTCGCCCGAGCACACCACCTGGGGCGGCAAGATGGTGATCTCCGAGCAGTACACCCAGACCCGGATGAACTCCCAGACGGTCAACCTGGGCAGCGAGTACGACATCGCGGACGTGCCGCACGCCCAGCGCCTCAGCACCTCGGGCACCTTCATCCACGGCAACTACTGGTCCTCGCCGTCGATCTTCGGCGGCCAGAACACCAGCCACGGCTGCATCGGCCTGCGGGACGCCCAGGGCGCCCAGGACACCGGTACGGACGGCTTCAAGTTCTACAAGTCCTCGATGGTCGGCGACGTGGTCGAGGTCGTGAACTCCGGCGACAAGACGGTCGCCCCGGACAACGGCCTGAACGGCTGGAACATGGGCTGGGCCGCCTGGAAGGCCGGCAGCGCCGTCTGACCCGCCGCCGCACCCCGGCCGGAAGCACTCTCGGCCGGAAGAACTTCCCGGGCGGACCGAACCTCGCGGTCCGCCCGAGGAGTAGGACGGGTGTGAAACGCGAGCAGAGGCAGCGACAGGACGACGAGTTCAGCGCGTTCGTCGCCGGGAGCGGCCGCCAACTGCTGCGGCTGGCCGAGCTGCTGACCGGAGACCCGGACCGGGCCAAGGACATCGTGCAGTCGGCGCTGGAACGCGCCTACCTGCACTGGCACCGGATCACCGGCGACGACCCCACCGCGTACGTCCGCAGGATCGTGGTGAACCAGCACCGCGACTGGTGGCGCCGGCTGCGCAACCACGAGCTGCCCATCGAACGCGTCCCCGACCGGCCGCTCGCCGACGACCTCGCCGAACGGCAGGCCGAACGGGCCGTGCTGCACCAGGCGCTGGGCACGCTCACCCGCCGGGAGCGGACGGTCGTCGTGCTGCGGTACTACGGAGACCTCACCGAGGCCGCCATCGCGGCCGAACTGGGCATCGCCCCGGGCACGGTGAAGAGCACGCTGCACCGGGCGATGTCGAAGCTGCGCGCACTGCCCGAACTCGCCGACCGCTCCGGCGTGGCGGTGGGTCCCACGACGCACATCGAGGTGACGGTATGAGCTTCGAGCGCCGGATCGGCGAACTGCTCAAGGACGAGGACCCCTACGCGGTCGGGCCGGACCCGGTGGTGATCATCGCGGGCGCCCGACGCCGCCGGGCCAGGCGCAGGGCCGGGACCGGGGCCGCCGTGGTCGCGGTGGCCGTGGTCTGCGGGGTGACGGCGGTGACGGCCGGGAACGCCCGGCACGCGGGGCGGATCGCGGGCGGGGCCGGGGCAGCGACGGCGCCCTCGGCCGCGACGGCCGCGGGGGCGCCCGGTGTCCCGGTGCCCACCGCGCCGTCGCCGACCGGGCTGCCGCTGTCGCCGGTGAAGCGGGTCGCGGCGAAGGAGAAGGTCGAGGTGGTCCCCGGGATCCGGCTGTCGGTGACCCCGGCCCAGGACTGCCAGGACACCGTCGAACCGGCGACCGGCACCTATGGGCGCACGGCGTGCACCGACGTCCTCTCCGCCCCCGGCATGCCGTACGACCGGCCCGGCATCACCCTGGCCTACAACGAGACGGCCGACCGCCTCGTCGTGCACAGCTACTACCGGGGGCCGACCCCGGCCCGGATCGTCCTCTTCGTGGGCGGCAGGCCCACCGTCGCCACCCTGCTCACCACCCCGGGCATGCAGGGCTGGATCTCCTACTACGGCGACCTGCCGCGGGCCGACCTCCGGACGGGGAGGCTGCAGGCCGTCCCGGCCGTCGGGGCCTACGACGCCGCCGGGAAGCTCCTGGCGGGAAGCCCCGGCCAGGCGGCGGACGGGGTGGTGGAGAAGCCGCCCGCCATGCTCTGAGGCGTTCCGTTCACCGCTTCGCGTAGTCCGCGAAGCCCTGCCAGTCGACGATCACACAGGCCTCCGGGCCCACCGTCCAGGCGTCGTGCCCGGGCGGACAGAGCATGAAGTCGCCGGGGCCGACCTCGAATCCCCGGCCGTCGTCCATGACGATCTTCATCCGGCCGGAGACCACGTACCCGGCGTGGGAGGCCTGGCAGCTGTCGGTCCCGGCGATCGGCTTCACGTGCTTGGACCACTGCCAACCCGGTTCGAACACGGCCCGGCCCACCGGGCCGCCGTCCAGGTTGACCAGCCGCAGCTCCCCCGTACCCTCCTCGAAGGGACGGACTTCCTCGGGATCGTCGAAGTTCCGCTGGTAGAGACCGGACATGGCGCACTCCTCTCCCACGAGGACGGCCCGGCCACCAGCGGGTGGCCGGGCCGGCCCTGCTGGCCCTTCCAGTCTGCGCCCCGATCGGGGATCGGTCACGTTGAGTGGCCGCTCCCGGGCCCGCCCCGGGCCGCGTCCGGGCCTTCCCCAGTGCCCGGGAGGTCAGCCCCGGGTGCGGGCCACGCCGATCGGGCAGGAGGCCCCGGTGCCGCCGAGACCGCAGTAGCCGCTGGGATTCTTGGCCTCCGACAGGTACTGCTGGTGGTACGGCTCGGCGGGGTGGAACGGGCCCGCCGGGGCGATCTCGGTGGTGATCGGGCCGTAACCGAGCGCGGTCAGCGAGGGCTGGAACGCGTCCCGGGTGGCCGCCGCGGCCTCGGCCTGGGCCGGGGAGTGGGTGTAGACGGCGGAGCGGTACTGGGTGCCCACGTCGTTGCCCTGGCGGTTGCCCTGGGTCGGGTCGTGCGCCTCCCAGAAGGTCTTCAGCAGGCGCTCGTAGGGGATCACCGCCGGGTCGTACACCACCCGGACCGCCTCGGTGTGCCCGGTCAGCCCGCTGCACACCTCCTCGTACGTCGGGTTGGGGGTGTGGCCGCCCTGGTAGCCGACCAGCGTCGTCCAGACGCCGGGGAGCTGCCAGAAGACGCGTTCGGCGCCCCAGAAGCAGCCGAGCCCGAAGTCGGCCACCTCCAGGCCGTCCGGGTACGGGCCGGTCAGCGGGTGACCGAGCACGGTGTGCGGCTCGGTCAGGGTGAAGGCCGGGGTCGGCCGGCCGGGCAGCGCCTGGTCGGCGGGGACGAGCGAGGTCTTGTGGCGGTTGAACAGCACGGCCTGCTCCAGCGGGTCGGGGATCCTGGCACGGTGTGCAACGCGAACGGCCGCCCCCGGATTCCGGGAGCGGCCGTCGCGGCCGTCGGCGGCGGCCGGTCGGGCCCGGCGCTGAACGCGTGTTCGACCGATAGGGTCGCGGTGGCCGAAGGGGCCCGCGCGCCGCGCCTGCGGCCCGCCGTACCCCCGCTCCCACCTGCGCGTTCGTCCCGATCGTCGGTTCGTGCGGGCTCGACGGCATTCGCACACTAGGCTCGGACCCATGACCGAGCACCAGCTTCCTCAGGGCTTCGAGACCCTCGCCATCCACGCGGGTCAGGAGGCAGACCCCCAGACCGGGGCCGTCGTCACGCCGATCTACCAGGTGTCCACCTACAAGCAGGACGGGGTGGGCGGCCTGCGGGGCGGCTACGAGTACAGCCGCAGCGCCAACCCGACCCGCACCGCGCTGGAGGAGTGCCTCGCGGCGCTGGAGGGCGGCGCCCGCGGCCTCGCCTTCGCCTCCGGCCTGGCCGCCGAGGACACCCTGCTGCGCAGCATCCTCAAGCCGGGCGACCACATCGTGATCCCCAACGACGCCTACGGCGGCACCTTCCGGCTGTTCGCCAAGGTGCTGACCCGCTGGGGCGTCGAGTTCTCCGTGGCCAACACCCAGGACCTGGCCACCGTCCGCGAGGCGATCCGCCCCAACACCCGCGCGGTGTGGGTGGAGACCCCGTCCAACCCGCTGCTGGGCATCACCGACCTGGCCGCGCTCGCCGAGGTCGCCCACGGCGCCGGTGCGCTGCTGGTGGTCGACAACACCTTCGCCAGCCCGTACCTCCAGCAGCCGATCGCGCTCGGCGCGGACGCCGTGGTGCACTCCACCACCAAGTACATGGGCGGCCACTCGGACGTGGTCGGCGGTGCGCTGGTGCTGGCCGACGCGGGCCTCGGCGAGGAGGTGGCGTACCACCAGAACGCGATGGGCGCCGTCTCCGGCCCGTTCGACGCCTGGCTGGTGCTGCGCGGCATCAAGACGCTGGGCGTCCGGATGGACCGGCACAGCGCCAACGCGGAGAAGGTCGCCGAGCTGCTGGCGAGCCACCCGAAGGTCAGCCAGGTGCTCTACCCGGGCCTGCCCGAGCACCCCGGCCACGACATCGCGGCCAAGCAGATGAAGGCCTTCGGCGGCATGGTCTCGTTCCGGGTCGCCGGCGGCGAGGAGGCGGCCGTCGAGGTCTGCAACCGCGCGCAGCTGTTCACCCTCGGCGAGTCGCTCGGCGGCGTCGAGTCGCTGATCGAGCACCCGGGCCGGATGACCCACGCCTCGGTGGCGGGTTCGGCGCTGGAGGTGCCGTCCGACCTGGTGCGCGTCTCGGTCGGCATCGAGTCGATCGACGACCTGCTGGCCGACCTCAAGCAGGCGCTGGGCTGAGGCGGTAGGGGCCCGCGGCCCCTCGTTGCCGTTCACTGCCCTTGCTGGTCCGCCGTGTACGTCTCCATCGCGAGGTTGAAGCGGGCCAGCAGGGCGCAGAACGCGTGCTGCTCCTCCGGTGGCCAGTCGGCCATCAGGCGGCGGGTCAACTCGGCCCGGCCGTCCCGGACTTCGGTGAGCCGGCCGACGCCGTGCGAGGTCAGCGCGAGCCGTACGGCACGGCGGTCGGCCGGGTCCTGCACCCGGCCGACCAGCCCGGCCGCGACCAGCGGGGCGACCTGGCGGGTCACCGTGGAGGAGTCCACGCCCAGGGCCTCGGCCAGGGCCTTGACGTTGGCCGGCCCGTGCCGCTCCAGCCGGTCGAGCAGCAGATAGGCGGCCCGGTCCAGCGCCCCGACCCCGCCGTCGGAGGTCCGGACCTGCTCCATCCGGCGCGCGAACACCGCGAGCTGGTACTGGAGTCGGGCGTGCACGGGGTCGATGCGGTCGGTGGCCTGGGGCGAGGTCGTCGTCATCGCGGCTCACGATCGTCGTGCGGTGAGGGAGGCTCAGAAGCAGCAGAGTACGCGGGCCGGGCGGGCCCGGGAACAGGCCCGACATCCCGGATTGCCGCCGCCCCCACCCGTAGTCTGGCGCCATGCACACCTGGCCGATCACCCTCGACGACGTCCGCGGTGCCCAGAAGATGCTCGCCGGCGTCGCACGGGTGACCCCGATGGAGGGCAGCCGGTACCTCTCCGGGCTGATCGGTGCGCCGGTCCACCTGAAGTGCGAGAACCTCCAGCGCACCGGGTCCTTCAAACTGCGCGGGGCGTACGTGCGGATCGCGGGACTCTCGCCGGTGCAGCGGGCCGGCGGGGTGGTGGCGGCGAGCGCCGGGAACCACGCCCAGGGAGTGGCGCTGGCGGCCGCGCTGCTGGGCGTGCGCTCCACGGTGTTCATGCCGGTGGCCGCGCCGCTGCCGAAGGTCGCGGCGACCCGCGAGTACGGCGCCGAGGTGCGGCTGCACGGTGCCACCGTGGACGAGGCCCTGCAGGCCGCGCAGCGGTACGCGGAGGCGACCGGCGCGGTGTTCATCCACCCCTTCGACCACTGGGACGTGGTCACCGGGCAGGCGACCGTCGGCCTGGAGATCCTGGAGCAGTGCCCGGAGGTGCGGACCGTCCTGGTCGGGGTGGGCGGCGGCGGACTGCTGGCCGGGATCGCGGCGGCGGTCAAGCCGCTGCGGCCGGACGTGCGGGTGGTCGGGGTGCAGGCGGCCGGTGCGGCCGCGTACCCGCCCTCGCTGGCGGCCGGGCGGCCGGTGTCGCTGGAGCACTTCGCCACCATGGCGGACGGGATCATGGTCGGGCGCCCGGGCGACATCCCGTTCGAGGTGGTCAACACGCTGGCGGACGGCATCCGTACGGTCTCCGAGGACGCGCTGTCGCGGGCGCTGCTGCTCGGGCTGGAGCGGCTGAAGCTGGTGGTGGAGCCGGCCGGGGCGGCGCCGATCGCGGCGCTGCTGGAGCAGCCGGACTCCTTCGAGGGCCCGGTGGTGGCGGTGCTGTCCGGTGGCAACATCGACCCCCAGCTGATGCAGCGGGTGCTGCGGCACGGGCTGGCGGCGGCCGGGCGCTACCTGTCGCTGCGGGTGCGGCTGGCGGACCGGCCGGGCGCGCTGGCGGACCTGCTGTCGGTGCTGACCAGGGTGGACGCCAACGTGCTGGACGTGGCGCACGTGCGGATCGACCCGCGGCTGGGGCTGACCGAGGTCGAGGTGGACCTGCACCTGGAGACCAAGGGACCGGAGCACTGCGCGCTGGTGGTCGGGGAGTTGCGGGACGCGGGGTACGTGGTCTCCCGCTGAGCACCCTCCCTTGACGCGATATATCGCGTACTGGGAGACTCGCGATACATCGCGTTCTGGCCCCGCGGGCCGAGAATCGGGTCGCCCGTGCGCCCAATATCAGGGCAAAGTGGGACAGATCGCCCCATATGTTCGAGGAGATGAGGCAAGGCCATGGCGCCAGCCATCCAAGCCGAGAACCTGGTGAAGACCTTCGGTGACGTACGAGCCCTGGACGGCGTCAGCCTCGACGTCCCCGAGGGCACGGTGCTCGGGCTGCTCGGCCCGAACGGCGCCGGGAAGACCACCACCGTGCGGGTCCTCACCACCCTGCTCCGCCCCGACTCCGGCCGCGCGGTGGTCGCCGGGGTCGACGTGCTCAAGCACCCCAACCGGGTCCGCAGCCTGATCGGCCTGTCCGGCCAGTACGCGGCGGTCGACGAGTACCTGACCGGCTTCGAGAACCTCACCATGGTCGGCGAGCTCTACCAGATGAGCAACCGTGCCGCGAAGGCCCGGGCGCTGGAGCTGCTGGAGTGGTTCAACCTCACCGCGGCCAAGGACCGCACCGCCAAGACCTACTCCGGCGGCATGCGCCGGCGCCTGGACCTCGCCGCCGCGCTGGTCGTCCGGCCGCCGGTGATGTTCCTGGACGAGCCGACCACCGGCCTCGACCCGCGCAACCGGCTCGCGCTCTGGGAGGTCATCGAGACGCTGGTCGAGCAGGGCACCACGCTGCTGCTCACCACCCAGTACCTGGAGGAGGCCGACCGGCTCGCCCACGACATCGCGGTCGTCGACCAGGGCCGGGTGATCGCCCGCGGCACCGCCGACCAGCTCAAGGCGCAGATCGGCGGCGAGCGGATCGAGGTCGTGGTGCACGAGCCCGGCCTGGTCGCCGACGCGGTCGCCGCGCTGTCCGGCTACGCGCTGAACGAACCGACGGTGGAGCGGAACACCCGCCGGATCACCGCGCCGGTCACCGGCGGCGCCCGGGTGCTCGCCGACGTGATCCGCGAGCTGGACTCCCGCGGGATCGAGATGGACGACATCGGCCTGCGCCGCCCGACCCTGGACGACGTCTTCCTCACCCTCACCGGCCACGTCGCCGAGGAGCGCCCCGAGGAGGAGAACGGTGCCGGCCGCAAGGCGCGCGGCCGGGGCAGGAGCGGCCCGGGGCCGGACAAGCAGGCCGTCGCGGCCGGGAAGGAGAGCTGAGATGAGCACCGCCACCGAGCACGCCATCGGCCCGGCGATACCCAGGCAGCGCCGGGGGGTCGCCGCCGCCCTGCACGACTCCTGGGTGGTCGCCAAGCGCAACCTGCGCCGGATGACCCGCATCCCGGAGATCGTGGTCTTCGGGCTGATGCAGCCGGTCATGTTCGTGCTGCTGTTCTCGTACGTGATGGGCGGGGCGATCAAGATCCCCGGCACGAACTCCGGCTCGGACACGTACATCCAGTTCCTGATGGCCGGCATCTTCGCCCAGACCGTCACCTTCGCCGTCGCCGGTGCCTCGGCGGGCATCGCGGAGGACATGAGCAAGGGGCTGGTGGACCGGTTCCGCTCGCTGCCGATGGCCCGTTCGGCGGTGCTGGTCGGCCGCACCCTCGCGGACCTGTGCCAGACCGCGTTCATCCTGGTCGTGCTGGCGATGGTCGCGCTGCTGGTCGGCTGGCGGATCCACGACGGCCTGCTCAACGCGCTCGCCGCCTTCGGCCTGCTGCTCCTGCTCGGCTACGCCTTCTCCTGGATCGGCGCGCTGATCGGCCTGTCGGTGCGCAGCCCCGAGGCGGCCACCTCGGCCGGGCTGATCTGGCTGTTCCCGCTGACCTTCGTGTCCAACGCCTTCGTGCCGGTCACCTCGATGCCGGAGTGGCTCCAGCCGGTCGCGTACTGGAACCCGTTCAGCGCCACCGTGCAGGCCTGCCGGGTGCTCTTCGGCAACCAGGTCGGGCCGGTGGACAGCGCCTGGCCGATGCAGCACGCGGCGCTGGTGTCGGTGCTGTGGTCGATCGTGATCACCGCGGTGTTCTCCTGGCTGTCGGTGCGCAAGTACCGCTCCTCGACCGCCTGACCGGGCGCCGCCCGGAACACCGGAGGGCGGCCGGATCAGCCGGCGTGCGGCACGACCTTGACGATCTTCACCATGGCCGGCTTGCCGTTCGGCAGCTCGTAGGTGGCCTCGTCGCCGATCCGCTTGCCGTCGATGGCGCGGCCCAGCGGGGACTGCGGGGAGTAGACGTCCAGGTCGTCGGCGCCCGCGACCTCGCGGGAGGCCAGCAGGAACTCCATGAGGTCGTCCGCGTCGCCGTCGAAGGCGACCGTGACGACCATGCCCGGGGCCACCACGCCCGAGTCGGCCGGCGCCTCGCCGACCTTGGCCCGCTCCAGCAGCTGGGTCAGCTGACGGATGCGCAGCTCGTACTTCCCCTGCTCCTCCTTCGCCGCGTGGTAACCGGCGTTCTCCTTGAGGTCGCCCTCCTCGCGCGCCGCCTCGATCTTCTGGGCGATCTCGATGCGCCAGGGCCCGGTCAGGTGTTCCAGCTCGGCCTTGAGCTGGTCGTATCCGGCCTGAGTGAGCCAGGTCACGTTCTCGCTGGTCTGGGTCACGGGTGCTCCTCGTAGGTGCTGGGGGCTGTGCTGAGGGTGTGAGTCGTCAGCAGGGGTCGGTGGTGATATCGGTCTCAACTACAAAGCAACGCCCGCTCCCGTACCATCCGGTGCGGAAGGGGCGAAACCACGAGACTAACAAGTCCTGCTGACAAGCGGGAGGGGCGTTTGCGCGCCATTGACGGCGGCGTTACGCCCTGGTGTACGGCAGTGGTGTGCGGGACCCTCTACGGATGCCCGCTCCCCGGATCGAATATGCGCGCTACCGGGGGCGGGTGCGCCGCCCGGGGCGCGCGTTGCCCGGCGCGCTACTTGGCCGGGGCGTGCTACTTGGCCGGGGTGCAGCCCAGCAGCTCCGCGGTGGTGCCGCGCGCGGTGGTGCGCAGGGTGACCACCGCGTCGTAGCTGGAGCCGGCCGCCGGGACCGGGAAGTCGGCGACCCCGACCACCGCGTGGTCGTCGGACTGCGAGCGGACCGTGCAGGTACCGGCCTGCCCGTCGCCCTTGCGCACGGTGAGGTGCAGCTGGACCTCGGAGTCGGAGAGCACCTGGAAGGTCGGCACCGAGCCGTTGATCTTCGACTCGCGCAGCAGGTAGGAGCCGCCCAGCCAGGCGATCAGGCCCAGGCCGAGCACGCCGCAGACCGCGCCGATCACCTTGAGGCGGCGGTCCGGGTCGCGGTCGCCGCCGCGGCCGTAGCGCCCCTCGGGCAGACCGGTGGCGGTGGTGTCTGCACTCATCGGACTCCGTCCTCTCCTGGGGGCGCGGGGTGGTGCGGGGGAATGCGACGCTCCTCCAGTCCGTCACTATAGGAGGGGCACGCCCGCGGCCGGTCCGGCGGGGGCAGGGCTCGGCCGCGCCGGTGACGTTCCGCGGCCCGGCCCCGCGGCGACGCGGTCCCGGAGTGAGCGGTTCGAACGGTGGGCAGACCCGGACTTCGCGGAACGCCCGACGAGTGTGGAAGGAACGCAAGGCGTTGACTGAGCAGTTGCGACTGATGGCGGTGCACGCCCACCCGGACGACGAGTCCAGCAAGGGCGCGGCCACCATGGCCATGTACGTCGAGCAGGGCGTGGACGTGCTGGTGGCCACCTGCACGGGGGGCGAGCGCGGGTCGGTCCTCAACCCCAAGCTCCAGGGGGACCCGTACATCGAGGAGAACATCCACGAGGTGCGCCGCAAGGAGATGGACGAGGCGCGGGCGATCCTCGGCGTCCGGCAGGCCTGGCTGGGCTTCGTGGACTCCGGCCTGCCCGAGGGGGACCCGCTGCCCCCGCTGCCCGAGGGCTGCTTCGCCCTCCAGGACGTCAAGGAGGCGGCGGAGCCGCTGGTCCGGCTGATCCGCGAGTTCAAGCCGCAGGTCATCACGACCTACGACGAGAACGGCGGCTACCCGCACCCGGACCACATCATGACCCACAAGATCACCATGCTGGCGTTCGACGCCGCGGGCGACCCGGACGCCTACCCGGAGGCCGGCGAGCCCTGGCAGCCGCTCAAGCTGTACTACAACCACGGCTTCCCGATGGGCCGCATCCGGGCCCTGCACGAGTACCTCACCGAGCACGGCCACGAGTCGCCGTACGGCGAGTGGATCGAGGGCTGGGAGAAGAGCGGCCGCAAGGAGCGCGAGATCACCACCCGGGTCCGCTGCGACGACTGGTTCGAGACCCGCGACCGCGCGCTGATCGCCCACGCGACCCAGATCGACCCGGACGGCCCGTGGTTCCGCGTCCCGCTGGAGGTCCAGCGCGAGGTCTGGCCCACCGAGGACTACGAGCTCGCCCGTACCCTGGTCGACGTGGACCTGCCGGAGGACGACCTGTTCGCCGGCCTGCGCACCCCCACCCTGGCGGCCGAGGCCGCCGACACGCGCGACTGAACCACCCCCCGACGGCCCGGCTCCGCGTGAGCCGGGCCACCATAGAGATATGAGCGCCTCCGTGAACCTCATCAACATCGCCGCTGACCTCGCCGTCGACGACGCCAAGGTCACCCCCGGCCTGCTCGGCTTCCTCGTCTTCGCGGCCCTCGGCGTCGCGACCTGGTTCCTGGCCAAGTCGATGAACCGGCAGTTCAAGAAGGTCGACTTCGTCGAGCAGCCGGAGGCGCCGAAGGAGTGAGCCGTCGGCCGGTCCCGCGGGACCGGCCTTCGGTGAAGCAGCCCTGGCGGGCCGTCAGACTTCGTAGGATCCCGAACCATGACGTGGTCGTGGCACACCGTGGTGCGCAGGGCGGGGTACGGAGCGGCGGCGGCGGGGGTGCTGGCGGCCGCGGTGGCGGGGTTGGGGAACCCGGGGCCGCTGATCGTCCTCTCCGGCGCGATGGCGGTGGTGGCCGGGCTGTTCCCGGTGCTCTGGGCCCCGGGACGGGTCGGCGCGGTGGGCCCTTCGGTGCTGGCCGCCTGCGCCGTGTCGCTGCTGGTGACGGCCGGCTACCGCGGACCGGTGTTCGGCAGCATCGAGTCCTGGTGGCTGCTGGAGACCGTCGCGCTGCTCGCGCCGGTCGTCCCCGCGGTGCGCAGGCCCCCGGCGGCGGCCGCCTTCGGTTACGGCGCGCTGCTGGTCGCGGCGGTGGCGCTGATACCGCTGCGGATCGGGGTCTGGGCCGAACCGCCGGCCCCGCCCGCGGTGACCACCAAGCTCTGCCTGATCTCGGCGCTGCTGGCCTGCGCGGTGGTCGGGGTCGGCTGCTACCTGCGCTCGATGGACACCCGTGCCCGGGCGGCGGTGGTGGCCGAGCGGCGGGCACAGCGCCTGGACCTGGCCCGCGACCTGCACGACTTCGCCGCGCACGACGTCACCGGGGTGGTGGTGCTGGCCCAGGCCGCGCAGGTGCTGGCCCAGCAGGACCCCCAGCGGGTGGTCGAGCTGCTGGCCGGGATCGAGGCGGCCGGCCGGCAGGCGCTGGTCACCATGGACCGGACCGTGCAGGTCTTCGCGGCGGACGACGCCGATCCGGAGCCGCGCGGGCGGTCCGGGACGGAGACGACGGCGGACCGGGGGGCGGCCCCGGGGGCCGGACGGGGCGCGGGACGGGCGGCGGGAGCCGGACGGGGCGCGGGGCGGGCGGCGGCGGGCGGGCCCGGTGCGCGCACTCTGCGCCGCGACCTGAGCGAACTGCCCGCGCTGGCCGAGCGGTTCACCCGCAGCGGTTCCGCGCGGGTGCGGCTGGAGGCCCCCACGGAGGCCGAACTGGCGGCGGTGCCGGCGGCGATCAGCGGGCTCGGCTACCGGCTGGTGGTGGAGGCACTGACCAATGTCCGCCGGCACGCGCCCGAGGCCCGGGAGGTGGCGATCGAGGTCGGTCCGGACCGGTGCGGCGAGCGGCCGGCGTTGCGCGTCACGGTCACCGACGACGGGGTGCCGGGCGGGGCGGGGGACTCCGGCGGGGCGGGCGGTAGTGGCGGTGCGGGTGGTAGCGGTGGTGCCGGGGGTGCGGACGGTGGCGGCGGTGCCGGCGGCGCGCTGGGCGGGGCGGAGCGGGAGGGCGGCGGCTTCGGCCTCGCGGGCCTGCGGGAACGGGTGGAGGCGGCCGGCGGTGAGCTGACGGCCGGACCGGGGCCGGAGGGCGGCTGGCGGGTCGGCGCGGTGCTGCCGACGGAGGGTGTGGCGGGCCTCGGGGGCTGACCGGGCGGGGTGGTTGCGCCGGTCCCGGCCGGACGGCTGATTCGAGCCTGCCGACCGGTCCATCCAGGCCATTCGGCACATCCGGCGGCGGCCGATTCGGCGTTCCGGACGATCAAATGGGCCGATCGGCCGATGGCGACGCGCCTCGTGGGCGGGCAAGGATGTCGGTGCGGCGATCAGGGCGCGGGGTTCCCCTGGGCCGTCCCGACGCAAGAATCCCGAGCGGGGGAACAGCCTGTGATTCGCATTGCGATGTCTGCCGAGGATCTGGCTCGTGTACGAATTGCTGGAAATGTCGACCAGGAGATGGAGGCGGTGCTGGCACTGGAGGCGTGGCGGAGCGGCGGGGAATTCTTCCACCCATGGCAGCGGGCCGTCCGCGGGCAGTTGGCGCGGCAGCCGGTGCTGGCCGAGCGGCTGCGGCGCCTTTCGGGAGCCAACGGTGGTTTCCGGGACGTACTGCGGGTGTGGGCGAATGGCCGGATCGTGTCGTCCGGCCGCGGCGCCGAGCCGGTGGTCCAGCGGGCCGACGTCGCCGCGGCGGTCCGCGAGTTCCACCGGGTGGCGCTGCAGCCCTGCTGGGCGGACGTCCGGTCCCGGCTGGAGGCGGAGCGGGACGTCCGCCGCCAGATCGCCGGCCGCGGCGGGGTGGACGCGCTGCTCGGCACGCTGCACCCGCAGATCCGCTGGGCCGCCCCGGTGCTGGAGATCCCCGCCGAGCGGGACGTCGAGCTCGCCCTCGACGGGCGGGGGCTGCGGCTGGTGCCCTCGCTCTTCCTGCAGGGCGCCGGGGTGGTGCTCCGGCCGCGGCGCGGGGAGCCCGAGGAGGCCCCGACGCTGCTCTTCGCGATGCGTCCCGACCGGATCGGCCTTCCCGTGCCCGCGGGTGCGCCGGATGCGGCGCGGTGCGCCCGCCGGGGCGGGGACGAGCCGCTGGCCGCCCTGGTCGGCCGGACCAGGGCCGCGGCCCTCCACGCCGTGCTGGACGGCTGTACCACCGGCGAGCTGGCGGGGCGGCTCGGCGTGACCGCCTCGGCGGTCAGCCAGCACACCTCCGTGCTGAGGGCGGCCGGGCTGATCGACACCCGGCGCTGCGGCAACGGCGTGCTGCACACCGTCACCCCGCTGGGGCGGGCGCTGCTGCGCGGTGAGGCTCCGTCGGGCAGGGAGGGCCGGCCCCTCGGCGGCGCGGCCCCGCGGTGGGTCGAGGGCCGTCGGCGGGCGCTGCGATGAGGGGCCCGGGTCGTGCGGCCGGTCGCGGGCGGGCCGGCTCAGCCGCGCTCGGTCAGGCCCGACTCCCAGGCCCAGGTGGCGATGCCCACCCGGTTGCGGGCCTTCAACTTGCGCTGGAGGTTGGCCAGATGGGTCTTGACGGTGCTCAGCGAGATGAACAGCTCGGCGCCGATGTCGGAGTTGGTCAGCCCCTCGGCGACCAGGACGGCGATCTCCTCCTCGCGGCCGGTCAGCGGCTCGACGGGGGACCGGTCAACCCGGCGCGGGCCGGTGAAGTGGTGCAGCAGGCGGGTGGTGATCTGCGGGCTGATCAGCGAGTCGCCGACCACCGCCGAGCGGATCGCCTCGGCGAGCAGCGCGGGCCCCGAGTGCTTGAGCAGGAAGCCGCAGGCGCCGTTGCGCAGCGCGGTGTGCACGTACTCGTCGAGGTCGAAGGTGGTCACCACCACGACCTTCACCTCCGGGGTGATGCCGGTCAGCCGTCGGGTGACCTCCAGCCCGTCCAGCTCCGGCATCCGGATGTCGACCAGCAGGACGTCCGGCCGCAGGGTGCGGACGGCCTCCAGGGCCTCCAGGCCGTCCGCGGCCTCGGCCACGACCTCCATGTCGGGCTGGGCCGCCAGGATGTGCCGGAACCCCTGGCGGACGCTCGCCTGGTCGTCGGCGATCACGACACGCGTCTTCATGGCGTCATGATCGCACGGGTTTTCGGCGCCTCCGAAGTGAAGGCCGGGATTCCGCCTGGTATGTGTCGGATTCAGTTCCCGCTTAACACTGTTGTCACGTGACGGGGCGTCCGGGAAGGATGGTTCCTGTCGGAACGGGGCGCCAAGGCTTCGAAAGTTCCGGCGAAAACCGGAATTCGGTTCAGCGGATATTCGAAAGGGGGCGGAGGGCGAAGTGGACGCGAAATACGAGTCGTATGCGATAGCCGACCCGGTGTGGTACGACGCCCTGGAGCGGTGTGACGACCGGGACTCCCGGTTCGCTCCGGGCGGGGGCCTGCTGCCCGAGGGCTGGCGCGGCCGCACCCAGGGGGTGTGGGAGGTGCTGGTGCCGCCCGGCGGCCCCCGGCTGCCGGAGCAGGGCTGGAAGGTCCACGTCAGCGCCACGCCCGAATCCGCCGAGGAGACGATCGAGACGGCCTGGCGGGTCTGCCGCCGGCTCGGACTGCCCTGGAAGTACCTGCGCAGCCGGCTGGTGGTCGCGGTGACGAACGCCAAGTACGCCGACCGGTCCGCCAGCGGCAAGGTCGTCACCGTCTACCCGCGGACGGCCGCGGAGCTGGAGACCGTCCTCGCCGAGCTGGACGAGGCGCTGGGCGGTCGCCCCGGTCCGTACGTCCTGTCCGACCTGCGGTGGAACCAGGGCCCGGTGTCGGTGCGCTACGGAGGCTTCGCCCTGATGTGGTGCGAGCTGCCGGACGGCACCAGGGTGCCCGCGGTGGAGGACCCGGACGGCCGGCTGGTGCCGGACGCCCGGCGTCCGCGCTTCACCGTCCCGGAGTGGGCCTCCACCCCGGACTTCCTGGCCGAGCGGATCGCCGCGGCCGCCGCCGACGCGGGAGCCGGCCTCGGCCGCTACCGGGTGGTCAAGGCGCTGCACTTCTCCAACGCCGGCGGGGTCTACCTCGCCGAGGACGAGGACGGCCGACAGGTCGTCATCAAGGAGGCCCGCCCGCACGCCGGACTGGACGCCTCGGAGACGGACGCGGTGGCCCGGCTGCTGGTCGAGCGGGACGCCCTGGAGCGGATCGGCCACCTGCCGTTCGTGCCGGAGCTGTACGAGTACTTCACCAGCTGGGAGCACCACTACCTGGTGATGGAGTACATCCCCGGCGAGTCCTTCAGCGCCTGGCTGGGCCGGGAGTACCCGCTCACCCGGCACCGCCCGGACGCCCGGACGCTGGCCGACTTCGCGGGGCTCGCGGTCACCCGGCTCGCGCTGGTCGAGGAGTGCGTCGCGGCGCTGCACCGGGAGGGGGTGGCGTTCGGGGACCTCCACCACCGCAACATCATGATCCGTCCGGACGGCACCGTCGCCCTGGTCGACTTCGAACTCTCGACGCCGCTCGACACCCCGCGCCGGCGCACCCTCGGCGCCCCCGGCTTCACCGACCCGGCGATCACCGACGCCCGCGAGGCCGACCTGTTCGCTCTCGGCTGCTGCCAGCTCGCCGCCTTCGTCTCGCTGACCGCGCTCACCCGGCGCAACCCGGCCGTCGTCGGCGGGCTGCTGGACCTCGTCGCGGAGTCCTTCCCGACGGTGCCCGCCGGCTTCGCCGAACGGATGACGGAGCGGCTCGCCCTCTCCCCGGCGCTGCGGCCCCACCTCGGGGCCCGGCCCGCGGCCGGGCCCCGGGCGGAGCTCACCGCCGCGGCCCTGCTGCGCGGCATCGACGGGGCGGCGACGCCCGGGCGGGAGGACCGCCTCCATCCCGGCGACGTGGCCGGGCTGCGCCCCGGCGGCGCGCTCGGGCTGGCGTACGGCTCCTCCGGCGTGCTGCTCGCCCGGCACCTGGCCGGGGCCGCACCGGACGAGGAGCAACTGGACTGGCTCGCCGCCGTCGTGCGGCGCGCCCCGGCGGACACGCCCGGCGGGCTGTACGACGGGCTGGCCGGAGCCGGCTGGCTGTTCCACCGGCTCGGGCACCCGGACGCCCCGAACGTGGTGGACCGGCTGCTGGCCGGCCCGTTGCCCTCCTCGCTCGGCCTGTACGGCGGCCTGACGGGCGTCGCCCAGCTGCTGCTGGAGGCCGGCGCGACGGACGAGGCGCTCGCCCTGGCCGCCAAGGCCGCCGGGCGGATCGGCGAGGCCGGGCTGCTGGACCGGCCGGGGCTGCTGCGCGGCTGGTCCGGGCCGGCGGTGCTGTTCGCCCGCTGTGCCCGCCTCACCGGCGACACGGCCTGGGCGGAGGCCGCCGAACGCGCCGTCCGCTGCGACCTGCGGCACGGCCGACTGGTCGACGACATGCTGCAGACGTACAGCTCGGGCCGGCTGCTGCCGTACCTGGCGGAGGGCTCGGCCGGAGTGGCGCTCGCCGTCCTGGCCCTGCCCGACGCGCAGGCCGAAGCCCTCGGCGCCGAGCGGGTGCTGGAGGCCGTGGCCCGGGCCGGCGCGGTCCGGGTGGTCGTCCAGGGCGGGCTGTTCAACGGCCGGGCCGGGCTCGCCTACACCCTGTTCCAGGTCGCCGCCCGCCTGCCGCACTGGCAGGTCGAGGCGGAGGACCAACTCCGGCTGGTGGAGCTGCACCTGGCCCCCCACCAGGACGGCAGCGTCCTGCACGGGGACCAGCTGATCCGGCTCTCCACCGACCTGGCCACCGGCTCCGCCGGCGCCCTGCTGGCGCTGGCCGCCGCCAAGAGCCCCGGGCAGTGCCTGCTCCCCGGCGCCCACCCCGTTCACGGGTGGACGCCGGAGCCGGCCGAGCCCGGTACCACGTCCCGGCGAGACGACGAGGGGAGGTGACTGACATGGCCAACATCCTGGCGCTTCAGGAGCTCGACGAGGAGATCGTCGTCGACGCCCCGTTCAGCTCGATCAGCGCGTTCAGCTGCTGATTCCCGTGGCCCGGTGCCACGTCCCGGCGAGATGGCGAGGGGAGGTGACTGACATGGCCAACATCCTGGCGCTTCAGGAGCTCGACGAGGAGATCGTCGTCGACGCCCCGTTCAGCTCGCTCAGCTACTTCAGCTGCTGATCCCGGCACCTTGGTGCCGTGTTCCGCCGAGACGGTGAGGAGGAGGTGATTGTGATGGCCGACATTCTGGCGCTTCAGGAGCTCGACGAGGAGATCGTCGTCGACGCCCCGTTCAGCTCGCTCAGCTACTGGAGCTGCTGATCCCGGCACCTTGGTGCCGTGTTCCGCCGAGACGGTGAGGAGGAGGTGATTGTGATGGCCGACATTCTGGCGCTTCAGGAGCTCGA
>NZ_JBHVRT010000063.1:27243-39745 GCF_042885555.1 Kitasatospora sp. NPDC058048
CGAGGAGATCGTCGTCGACGCCCCGTTCAGCTCGTACAGCCTGTTCAGCTGCTGACCCTCGGGGGCCGGCAGTAACGGATGGCAGGTGGGGAAGGCCGCGGCACATGCGGCCTTCCCCAACTCTGCATCCTATTTACCGTTTTGGGGTGAGATAACCGTGGCCGTGGCATCGGAACCGACTACCCGACCGAGCGGACCGCTCGGCGCGCTGCGACTGTGCGTCGCCGAGGTACGGGCGTACCCGGGGCGGGTCATAGGTGTCGCGGTCGCCTGCGCGCTCACCGCCACCGGTGTGGGCGCCTGCCTGCTGCTGCTCGCGGCGGTCAGCGGCCCGTCCTACCCGGAGGGTTCGGCGGCCGGGGCGGCGGTCAAGGACGCACAGAGCCTGCTGGGCCTGCTGCTGACGCTGCTGCTGATGTCGGCGGTGCTGGTGACGGGGTCGACGGTCGCGCTCTGGACCAACCAGCGGCTCGGGCAGTTCGCCGTGCTGCGCGCCATCGGGGTGACGGCCGGCCGGCTGCGGGCCCTGGTCGTCGCGGACGTCGCGCTGGTCGCGCTGGCCCCCTCCGCCGTCGCCGCGGTGGCCGGGACGGTCCCGGCGGCCGGGTTCGGCCGTCGCCTGCTGATCGAGCGCGAGCTGTTCCCCGCCGCCGTCGACCTGCCCTCCGCCGGGCAGACCTGGGCGATCGCGGCCGGCGCCTGCCTCGGCACCTGCGCGGTCGCGGTGCTGGCCGCGCTGGCCAGCGTGCTGGCGGCCGGCCGGGTCCAGCCGATCGACCTCCTCAAGGACCAGTCACTGGCCCTGGCCCCGCCCCGCCGCAACGCCGGCCGACTGGTGGCGGGCATCGCCATGGTCCTGCTGCTCTGCGGTCCGCTCGTGGCCCTGATGGTCGTGATGGACCTGCCGCCGGTGCTCCAGGGCGCGATGGTGATGGGCCTGGCCACGGTCGTCATCCCCACGCTCGCGGTGCTCGCGCCCTGGTTCGTGCCGCTGCTCGTCGGCCCCTGCTGCGCGGTGCTGCGGCTGGACCGGAAGGCCGGCCGGATCGCCGCCGCCGGGCTGCGGGCCGCGCCCGCCCGGACGACCGCGATCGCGGTGCCCGTCCTGCTGGCCGTCGGCACCGTGGTCTGCCTGCTCGGCTCGGGGGCGACCATCGGGGCCGCCGTGCAGCAGCAGACCGAGCAGGCGCTGCGGGCCGACGCGGTGGTGACGGCCGAGCCGGGCAACCAGTTGCCCGCCCGGCCCGCCGGCCTGCCCGGCGGGAGCACCGTCGCGCCGATCGCCACCCGGGTGACCGCGCCGCCCAGCTTCTACGACAACAAGCCCAAGCCCACCCGCGCCTGGGGCGTCGACGGGGCGGCCCTGCGGAGCGTCCTGGACCTCGGTGAACAGCAGGGCCGGCTGGACGAGCTGGCGCCCGGTACGTTCGCCGCCGGCAGCACCGAGGCCACCTCGCACGACTGGAAGCTCGGCCAGGCCGTCACCTTCACGCTCGCCGACGGGCAGGAGGCGCAGCTGCGGCTCGTCGCCGTCTACCAGCGGGATCTGGCCTTCCCCTCCTACGTCCTCCCCGCCGACCTCGCCCTCGCGCACACCCCGGCCCCGTACGCCGACCGGGTGCTGCTGCGCGGTGACCCGAGCACCTGGGAGCTCCGGCCCGGCCAGCGGCTCGCCGCGCGGGCCGACTACCTGGCCCACCTGCGGCCGCGCAACGTGCAGGACGACATGGCCTCCCGGCTGATCGTCTCCGTGGTGGGCGGGTACGCGCTGCTCGCCGTCGCCAACACCTGCGCCATCGCCCAGCGGGACCGCCGCTCCCAGCGCGCCCACCTGCGGGCCCTCGGCCTCGGCCGCGGGCAGCTGCTGCGCTGCGTGGTGTACGAGGTGCTGGCCTCGGCGCTGGTCGGGACGGTCCTCGCGGTGGCGACGGCCGGGATCTGCCTGGTGCCGCTGGCCGGGGCCGTCGGGCAGGGGGTGCTGCCCGCCCTGGACGTGCCGTGGACGGTCGGCGTCCTGCTCGGGGTGCTGGCCGCCACCGCCGTCCCGGCGGCGCTGGCGGCCCGTCCGTTGCGCGGCATCCGGAGCCAGTTCGCGACGGGGTCGGCGTGAGCGCGGCGGCCGTCGGGGGGCTGGGGCGGTCGTTCTGGCTGCTCTACGGCGGCGAGTCCGCCTCGGCCCTGGGGACGGCCGCCTCGGTGATCGCCCTCCCGGTGGTCGCGCTGCGGGCCGGCGGCGACGTCCGGCAGGCCGGACTGGCCGGCACGGCGCTCTCCGTCGGGGTGCTGCTGGCCCGGTTGCCGGCCGGCGTCCTCGCCGACCGCTGCGAGCGGCGGACCGTGCTGCTGCTCGGCAACGCGGCCGGCGCGGTCGTGCTGGCCGTGCTGGCCCTGTCGGCCGCCGGCGGCACGCCACCGCTGTGGGCGCTGCTGGTCGCCGCCCTGCTGCTCGGCGCGGTGGGCAGCACCCTGGCGCCCGTCGAGAACGTCGTGGTGCGGCGCTACGTGCGGCCCGAGCACCTCCCCCGCGCGGTCGGCCTGCTGCAGAGCAGGGCGGCCGTCGCGACGACCGCCGGCCCGCTGGCCGGCGGCGCGCTGCTGGCCGTCCACCCGTCCTGGGTGTTCGCCGTCGACGCCGGCAGCTACCTGGCGGCCGTCTGCTGCGTGGCCCTGCTGCCCGGGGGACGGCGGGAGCCCCCCGAGGACGAGCCCGCCGCGCCCGGAGTCCGGGCCGCGCTGGCCGAAGGCGTCCGGTTCATCTGGCGGGTGCCCTTCCTGCGCTACGCGGTGGTCAACGCGGCCGTGCTCAACCTGGTGTTCAACGGGCTGCTGATCGTGGTGGTCGCCTCGGGCGGGGGCGCCCTGCACATCGGGGTGCTGACCGCGGCCCTGGGCACCGGCGGGCTGGCCGGATCGCTGCTCGCGCCGGCCCTGGCCCGGCGGCTGCCGCCCGCCCGGGGCATCGCCCTCGGCACCGCCGTGGTCGCGCTCGCCCTGCCCGGTTTCACCCTGGCCCAGGGGCACTGGGCGGCGGTCCTGCCGCTGGCCGTCGCCGCGGCCGCCGGGCCGGTGGTCACCGTGCTGATCGCGGTCACCCAGATGGAGGTGACCCCACCGGGTCTGCAGGGCCGGGTGCACAGCGGCATCGGCTTCCTCGCCCAGCTGGTCGCGCCCGCCGGGCCGACCCTCGCGGGCCTGTGCGCCCACGCGTTCGGACTGACCGGCACGGTGGCCGGCGCGGCCGTGATCGTGGTGGTCCTCGCCGTGGTCGGGACGGCCGCCACCGCGGGCCGGTCCGGCTACCGGCCCCCCGGCCCGGCCGGGCCGGGAGACGACCCGGAACGACGGAGCGACAACCCCGCGGAGGCCGTCCATGGCTGACCTCGACCACCGGGCGGCGCACCCCGAGCCGGCGGACCCGTACCGCTGGCTGGAGGACGCGGACACCCCGCGCACCCGGGCCTGGCTCGCCGATCAGCGGCGCCTGCTGGCCGCCCGCCCGCAGCGCTCCGACGAGCCCGCCTGGGCCGCCCTGCTCGACCGGGTGGAACGGGAGGCGCCCGACCGGACGCCCACCCCGCCCGCCGAGGCCGGCGGCCTGCTCTTCCGTCACGAACGCGGCCCGGACGGCGACGTCCTGACCGTCCGGCACCCCGACGGCACCCGCCGGACACCGACCGAGGGCGTCCTCGGCCCCGGCGACCGGATCGCCGGCTGGCAGCCCGAGCCGCACGGCCGGTTCATCGCCGTCCAGCTGCACCGGGACGGAGCGGAGACCGGCGGCCTGCACCTGCTCCCCACCCACCCGGGCGAGCGGCCCCGCCACCTGCCCGACGCGGCCCCGTACGCGACCCTCGCCTTCACCGGCGAGGCGCTGGTGTACACCGCCGGCACCCGCACCGAGCACACCCTGGTGGCCCGCCACCCGGCCGACGGCCCCGCCCGTCGGCTCGCCCTGCCGGTGTCCGGCCCGGTCCGGCTCACCCTCCACGGCGGACCGGGCGGGAACCTGCTGCTGCGCACCCGCCCGCAGCCGTCCGGCCCGGTGCGCTGGTGGGCCACCCGGTGGACCGGCCGGGCAGTGCCCGACTGGCAGCCGCTCGACCTCGACGGCCGGCGGGTCACCGCCCTGGACCTGAACGAGACCGTCTGCTTCCTCGCCGGCGACGAGCTGCTCGCGCTGGACCTGGACGAGCTGGCCCGGGGGGCCACCGGCCGGCCCGTGCAGCTCGCCGCGCCGCTCGCCGGCGGCGGGCCGCCCGCTGCCGGCGAATCACCCGTCGTCGGCGAAGCGCCCGCGGGCCCGGTCACCGCCCTGCGGGTGCTCGGCCCGGGCCGGAGGCCCGGCCTGGCGCTGCTCCGCCGGCTGGGGACCACCCACCGGCTCGACGTGCACCGGCCGGGCGGGGCGGCGGACGGGGCACCGAGAGAGGCGGCGGGCGGGGCACCGGGCGGCGGCGCCACCGCACTGCACTGGCCCGCCCGGCTGCGCCTCGGCGCCACCCCGTACGACCGGCACGGGCGGGTCGGCGGGTCGGTCTGGCTGCTCGCCGACGACCCCCGGTACGGCACCTGGACCAGGAGCCTGGACGGCTCGGGCCCGGTCGAACCCCCCGAGCGCCGCGCCGCGCTGCGCACGCTCACCGCCGCCGGCCGGGACGGCGCGCCCGTCCCGGTGACGGTCTGCGACCCCGGGCCGCAGGACCGCGGCCGCCCCGCACCCACCCTGCTCACCGTCTACGGGGGCTTCGGCCTCCCCCTGGAACCCGCCTGGGACCCGGCCCTGGAGGCCTGGCTGCGGGCCGGCGGCCGGATCGCCTGGGTGCACGCGCGCGGCGGCGGCGAACTCGGCCCCGCCTGGGCGGCCGCCGGCCGGGGCGCCGGCAAGAGCGCCACCGTGGACGACTTCCGGGCCGCCGCCGCGATGCTGGTCGAACGCGGCGAGGCCCCGGCCGGCGGGCTGGGCGCACTGGCCGCCAGCAACGGGGCCCTGGTGGTCGCCGCCGCGCTCACCCGGGAGCCCGGTCTGCTGTCCGCCGCGGTGTGCGCGGCCCCGCTCACCGACCTGGCCCGCTACCAGGTCGGCGGCCTCGGCCGGCTCTGGGCGCAGGAGTACGGCGACCCGGCCGACCCGCAGGCGCTGCGGGCGCTGCTCGACTACTCCCCGTACCACCGGGTGGTGCCCGGGACGGCCTACCCGGCGGTGCTGTTCGCCACCGGGGCGAACGACGCGCGGGTGCCGCCCTGGCACGCCTGGAAGCTCTGCGCGGCGCTCGGACGGGCCGGCACCGGGGCCGCGCCGGTCCTGCTCGACCACCACGACACCGGCGGCCACCAGGGGCGCCCGGCCGCGGCCGGGCGGGAGCTCGCGGTCCGCTCCCTCGCCCTGCTGGGCGCCGGCACCGGCCTGGTGCCGCCCGCCGCCCCGTGCACCGGCCCGCCCGCAGGCCCGTCCGGCCCCCGGCCCAGACCCCAGTCCTGACCTTCGCCCGTGTCCAGCCGAGGAGAGCACCACCGATGACCGAGCCCCACTCCCTCGCGGGAGGCCCGTCCCGTCCCGGAGGCCCGCCGCGCGCCGCCGCGAACCACGCCCCGGCCGCCGCGGCGGCCGTCGACCTGACCAAGGTGCACGGGTCGGGAGACGCCCGGGTGGTGGCGCTGGAGCGGGTCTCGGTGGCCTTCCGGGAGGGGGAGTTCGCGGCGATCATGGGTCCGTCCGGTTCCGGCAAGTCCACCCTGCTCCAGTGCCTCGCCGGGCTGGAGTCCTGCACCTCGGGCGCGGCCCGGATCGGCGACGTGGACCTCACCCGGCTGAGCGACGGCCAACTGACCAGGCTCCGCCGTGACCACGTGGGCTTCGTCTTCCAGGCCTTCCACCTGATCCCCACCCTGACGGTGTCGGAGAACATCACCCTGCCGCTGACCCTGGCCGGCCGCACCCCCGACCAGCAGTGGCTGCGCACCCTGGTTGAGGCGGCCGGCCTCGGCGCCCGGCTCGGCCACCGCCCGGCCCAGCTCTCCGGCGGCCAGCAGCAGCGCGTCGCCTGCGTCCGGGCGCTGGCCGGCCGACCCCGGATCGTCTTCGCCGACGAACCGACCGGCAACCTGGACTCCCGCTCCGCCGCCGAGATCCTCGCGCTGCTGCGCCGGTGCGTCCGGGAGCTCGGCCAGACCGTCGTGATGGTCACCCACGACCCGGTCGCGGCCTCGTACGCCGACCGCGTCGTCTTCCTCGCCGACGGCCGCATCGTCGACGAGCTCCACGGCCCGACCCCCGACCAGGTGCTCGGACGGATGCGCACCTTCGACGCCAACCTCGGGATCAGTTACTGGTCCGGACCGGCCTGACCTGCCGCGCGCCGAGCGCCGGATGCGCGAGGATGGACGCATGCCGAACCGTCTCGCGGACGCGACCTCGCCGTACCTGCTCCAGCACGCCGACAACCCCGTCGACTGGTGGCCCTGGGGCCCCGAGGCCTTCGCGGAGGCGGAGCGGCGCGGAGTGCCGGTGCTGCTGTCGGTGGGTTACGCGGCCTGCCACTGGTGCCACGTCATGGCGCACGAGAGCTTCGAGGACGCCGGGCTCGCCGAGTACCTCAACGAGCGGTTCGTGCCGGTCAAGGTGGACCGGGAGGAGCGGCCGGACGTCGACGCCGTGTACATGGAGGCGGTGCAGGCCGCGACCGGGCAGGGCGGGTGGCCGATGACGGTGTTCCTCACCCCCGACAAGGAACCGTTCTACTTCGGCACCTACTTCCCGCCGCAGCCCCGGCACGGGATGCCGTCCTTCCGGCAGGTGTTGGAGGGCGTGGAGGCCGCCTGGCGGGACCGGCGGGAGGAGGTCGGGCAGGTCGCCGGGCGGATCCGGGCCGACCTGGCCGAGCGGGCCGCCGTCTACTCGGCCGGCGCCCACAACCCGCCCGGCGAGGCGGACCTGCACCAGGCGCTGGTGAGTCTCAGCCGGGACTTCGACCAGAGCCGCGGCGGCTTCGGCGGCGCGCCCAAGTTCCCGCCGGCCATGGTGCTGGAGTTCCTGCTGCGCCACCACGCCAGGACCGGTTCGGAGGCGGCGCTGGAGATGGCCGTCCGCACCGGCGGGGCGATGGCCCGGGGCGGCATCCACGACCAGCTCGGCGGCGGCTTCGCCCGGTACGCGGTGGACGCCGGCTGGGTGGTGCCGCACTTCGAGAAGATGCTGTACGACAACGCCCTGCTGCTGCGCGCCTACCTGCACCTGTGGCGGGCCACCGGCTCGCCGCTCGCCCGCCGGGTCGCGCTGTCCACCGCGGACTTCCTGCTGCGCGAACTCCGCACGCCCGAGGGCGCGTTCGCCTCCGCGTTGGACGCCGACAGCCTCGACGAGGAGACCGGGCAGTCCGCCGAGGGCGCCTACTACGTGTGGGAGCCCGGCCAGTTGGTCGACCTGCTCGGCCCCGCCGACGCGGCCACCGCAGCCCGGCTGTTCACCGTCACCGCCGAGGGCACCTTCGAGCACGGCACCTCGGTGCTCCAACTCCTCGCCGACCCCGAGGACTTCGCCGAGTACGAGGCGATCCGGGCGCGGATGGCCGAGGCCCGGGGGGCCCGCCCCGCCCCGGCCCGGGACGACAAGGTGGTCGCCGCCTGGAACGGCCTGGCCGTCGCCGCGCTCGCCGAGACCGGCGCGCTGCTGGACCGCCCCGACCTGGTCGAGGCCGCCGAACGCGCCGCCGACCTGCTGCTCGCCGTCCACCTCACCCCGGACGGCCGGCTGCTGCGCACCTCCCGGGACGGCCGGGCCGGTGCCAACGCCGGCGTGCTGGAGGACTACGCGGACACCGCCGAGGGCTTCCTCGCGCTGTATGCCGTCACCGGCGAGTCCTCCTGGCTCCAGCTGGCCGGCGGCCTGCTCGACACCGTGCTCAAGCACTTCACCGACGAGGCCTCCGGTGCGCTCTACGACACCGCCGACGACGCCGAGGAGCTGATCCGCCGCCCGCAGGACCCGACCGACAACGCCACCCCGTCCGGCTGGACGGCCGCCGCCGGCGCCCTGCTCACGTACGCCGCGTACACCGGATCCGACCGGCACCGCACGGCTGCCGAGCGGGCCCTCGGCGTGGTCGGCGCGCTCGCCGGCCGGGCGCCGCGGTTCATCGGCTGGGGCCTCGCCGTCGCCGAGGCGCTGCTCGACGGACCGCGCGAGGTCGCCGTGGTCGGCCCGGACGGCGATCCGGCCACCGCGGCGCTGCGACGGGCCGCGCTGCTCGGGACGGCGCCGGGGGCGGTGGTCGCGGTCGGTGCGCCCGGGGAGCCCGAGGTGCCGCTGCTGGCCGACCGGCCGCTGGTCGGCGGGGCGCCCGCGGCGTACGTCTGCCGGCACTTCGCCTGCGACGCCCCGACCACCGATCCGGCGGCGCTGGCCGGGAAGCTGGGCGTGGCGGTCGAGTAGCGGGAGTCCCGGGGCGGCCGCGAAATCGTTGGCGAACCGGCCCCGGGCGGTCCACCATGGGCCATGACCTGGACTTTCAGCACTTCCCTCGACGAGTTCCGCGACCAGGCGGGTGCCTTCCTGGCCACCCGCCCCGCCGTGAACACCGTCCTGCTCACCATCGCGCACCGGCTGGCCGTGTCCGGCCTGACGGTGTTCGGCGAGCCGCCGGTCTTCGGCTGGTGGCGGGCCGAGGAGGACGGTCCGGTCGCCGGCGCCTTTCTCCGGACACCGCCGTTCGACCCCAGGCTCTCCTTCATGCCGCCGGCCGCGGCCGCCGAGCTGGCGGTCGACCTGGCCGCCGCCGGGTCCGGGTTCACCACGGTGACCGGGGTCGGCGGGGGTGCCGAGGCGGTCCGCGCCTTCGCCGCCGCGTGGACGGCGGCGACCGGCACCGAGCAGTCCGTCCGCTTCGACGAACGGCTCTACCGGCTCGGCGAGTTGACCGACCCGCCGCGCCCGCCCGCGGGCCGCCACCGGCTGGCGGAACCGGCCGACCGCGAGCGGGCGATCCGCTGGTACGAGGAGTTCCTGGCCGAGGCGGGGGTCGACGTCCCCGACGTCCCGCGGGCGGTGGACGAGCGGACCGCGAGCGGCTGCCTGCACCTGTGGGAGGACGACGGCCGCCCGGTCGCTCTGGCCGGCAGCAGCCCGATCCTCGCCGGGATGTCCCGCATCGGCCCGGTCTACACGCCCGTCGAGAGCCGCGGCCGCGGCTACGGCACCGCCGTCACCGCCGCCGTCTCGGCCCACCTCCTCGCCCGCGGCGCCACCGAGGTCCTGCTGTACACCGACCTCGCCAACCCGACCAGCAACTCCATCTACCAGCAGATCGGCTACCTGCCGGTGGAGGACTCCCTGATCATGGACTTCCGCCGGGCGTAGCCGGTGGCCGGTGCCCGGTCACGCGCTTCTGGCCGGTACCCGGTCGCCCGCCCTCCCTGGCCGGTGCCCGGTCGCGCGTCCCCGGCCCGGCGTCCGGTCGCCCGCCCTCCCGGCCGGGCCCCGGGGCGGCCGTCCCTCACTCCCAGTCCCAGCGGATCCCCAGCAGGCACGGCCGCACCGCCGTCGCCACCAGGTGGACGCAGTGGTGCCCGTCGAGGGTGAGCTCCTCGGTCTCGTACGGGGCGGCGCCGGGGGAGTGGAGGGCGAAGCGGTGGCAGCGGACCGGGAGGGCGGCGGGGTGGAAGGTGATCTGGAGGACGTACTGGCCGGCGCCGGAGTTGAAGCCGCGGACGTACTCGCAGCTGGGGTCGGGCGAGGGGGAGTCGTCGAAGCCGTAGCCGAGCAGGTGGGTGTCGCCGGTGCGCAGGCGGCGGTCGAGGAGGAGTTCGGCGGCGAGCAGGTGGTGGGCCTGGTCGCGGCGGATGCGGCCGGGGCGGCAGTTCTCCTCGGCGCGGACGCCGACGCGGGTGATGTCGCTGCCCGGGTCGCCCTGGTAGAGGGCGAGGTAGCGGTCGATGCCGTCGCGGTGGGCGCGCAGGGCGTGCTGGGAGTCGCGGCGGGCGATCCGGCGGTCGGGGCCGACCCGGATGCGCTCGATGTGGGTGATGGTGTGCAGCCCGGTGTCGCGCGGGCCGGCGAGGGTGGCGAGCAGTCCGTCGACGGCCACGGCCGGTGAGATGAGGTCGCGGTAGGGGCGCACCGGGGGGCCGGCCGGGGCGGGGCCGGCGGCGCGACGGGGGCCGAGCAGCCGGGTCAGGGAGTGCTCGGGCAGGTCGAGGACCTCCTCCAGGGCGGCGACGGCGCGCAGTGACTCGGCGCGTTCCGGGCGGCGGTGGCCCTGCTGCCAGTAACTGAGGCTGGTGAGACCGACGTTGACGCCGCGCAGGGCGAGGTGGCGGCGGATGCGGTGCAGGGCGAGGCCCCGGGCGGAGATCGCGGTGCGCAGGGCGAGGTGGAAGGGGCCCGTGCGCAGGGCGGCGGCGAGGTCGGCTGGGTCGCTCCTGTGGATGGCGGCCTCCTGGGGCGGGCGTGCGGGCGTGCGGGTGTGCGGGTGTGCGGGCGGTCCGGCGCCGACGGCTGGGACGGGCCGCCGTTTGACCGTGAATATTCACATCGATGCGGCGGTTTGTCACCGGTCCGGGCCTGCTGCGCGGGGGTTCCCGGGGTGTCGTTCACATCCGCGCCGGCCCGTTCACACCCCGGTCCGGGCCGCACCGAAGCCCGTTGACCGGTACCTGACGAGGCGCGATGCTCGGGGCGCGATCCGGACCGCGCCCCCACACAGCCCCTCGCTCCACTCGTGCAAGGAGGCATTCCCCCATGCCAGTTCCACGGATACGACTGCGCCGCGCGGTCTCGCTGCTCACCCTCGGCGTGCTGGGCCCGGCGCTCACCGCCGCGATGGCCGCACCCGCGATCGCCGCCGCCCCGGCCGGGCAGCCGGCCCAGTACCGGGCTCAGGCCCAGGCCCCGGCCCAGGACCGGGCCGCGCACCAGGTCCGCCAGGCCGCCGCGCCCGGCAGCACGGCCGACCTGGCCGGCACGTACAAGAAGCTCAACATCACCATGCAGCAGCAACAGCAGACCAACTGGTGCTGGGCGGCGAGCGGGAACACCATCGCCACCTGGTTCGGCTACAACTACAGCCAGAACCAGTTCTGCAACGCCGCGTTCGGCCGCTCCGTCAACTCCAGCTGCCCCAACAGCCAAGCCACGCTGGGCGATGTGCAGAACGGGCTGAGCTGGGTCGGCATCAACCCGGGTTCGTACGTCAACGGGTACCTGAACTACGGCACCGTACAGTCCGAGGTGAACGCCAACCGCCCGATCGAGACGCGCATCCAGTGGAGCTCGGGCGGCGGCCACATGCACGTCCTGTACGGCTACGACACCGGGAGCAACTGGGTCTACTGGGGCGACCCGTGGCCCTCCAACTACCGCTACAACTGGGCGGATTACCAGTACTACGTGAACAACGACACGTTCTCGTGGACCCACTCCCTGTACCGGATCGGCGCGTGAGGGCGACCATGACCGAGATCAAGAGCCGCCGTCGGGCCGTCACCTCCGCCGCCTCCACGGCCGCCGTCACCGCCCTGCTCACCGCCGGTCTCGCGCTGGCGCTCGCCCCGGCCGCGCACGCGGACTCCCCGTCCGCCCCGGCCCCGGTGCCCGCCGCCGAGTTGGCGCAGGCCCGCAGCGCCGTCCAGGACACGGCCGTCCTCGACAAGGTCGGCCACTTCTTCGCCCGCAAGGGCGTCCCGCCGACCCGGCAGCTGACCATCGGCGCCGCCGAGGAGGCCCGGGCGGCGAGCGAGGCCGCGCCGCGGCTGGCCGGCGACACGGTGCCGGTGTACCTGCTGGACCCGGGCTTCGTGGCCGGAACCCCGGGCGCACCGGTGGCGAAGGCCGAGTTCACCGCCAGCAAGGTGGTCGCGGCGGACGGGCAGAGCGCCTCGGTCTGGACCGTGCGGCAGGGCGGGGCCTGGAAGGTCGTCAACATCGCCTCGGGTGGTGACGAGAGCGACTACGCGGCGAAGGCGGCGGGCAGCGGCGGCGGCACCGCCTTCCGCGAGCCGCAGGTCAACGCCTGGTACGTGCTGCGCGACGGCCGGGTGCTGCCGCTGGACGACGAGGCCCGGCGCTCGGTGGGCGCCGGCGGGGTCACCCTGGCCGCGTACCAGCAGCTGGTGCACCAGCGGTACGGGGACAAGCTGCCCGGCTCGGCGTACGACCGGTCGGGCGAGGGCGGCGGCTACCAGGTGGACGCCGCGCCGGAATTCGCCGCCGTGGCGCAGGCCCCGCAGGCCCCGGGCGGCGGTTCGGCGCTGCCGGCCGTGACGGCGGCGGCCGCCCTGGGAGTCACCGCGCTGGTGGGCGCGGGTGCCGTGCTGCGGCGGAGGACGGGCGTCCGCCGCGGCTGACGGCGGGCGGGGCCCGGTCGGTCGGGCCGGGCCCCGCTGCCCGCACGCGCGATGAACCCGCACGCGTCATGAACCCGCACACGCGATGAACCCGCACGCGTCATGAACCCGTGAACCGAACAGAAGAGGACAACCGCACAGGCGCCGAACCGGCCGCCGACCGTCC
>NZ_JBHVRT010000064.1:0-31680 GCF_042885555.1 Kitasatospora sp. NPDC058048
GAGGACGAGCGGGTCACCGTCGAACTGATCAACGACGGCGTGCACCTGCACCCCTCCGTCCTCGACCTCGCCTACGGCACCGCCGGCGCCAACCGGGTCGCCCTGATCACCGACGCGATGGGCGCCGCCGGCATGGGCGACGGCCTCTACCCGCTCGGCCCCCTCCAGGTCCAGGTCGAGGACGGCGTGGCCCGGCTGGTCGAGGGCGGCGCGATCGCCGGCTCCACCCTCACCCTGGACGTGGCGTTCAAGCGCTCGGTCACCGTCAACGGGCTGAGCCTGAACCAGACCGTCGAGTCGCTGTCCGCCACCCCGGCCCGGCTGCTCGGCCTGAGCGACTCGATCGGCTCGCTGGAGACCGGCAAGCTCGCCGACCTGGTCGTGGTCGACTCCGAGAGCTACGACCTGGTCGCCGTGATGCGCCGCGGCCGCTGGGTGCTCGGCGGCGAGACGTTCCGGCCCGTGAAGGCCGACTGAGCGACGCCCGGAACGCGACGGCCGCCCGTCCCCCTCGGGGGCGGGCGGCCGCGTCGCGTCCGCGGTGGCGTCAGCCGCTCGGCTCGATGGTGATCTGGTCGATCAGGATCGGCCCGGAGGGCACCGTGAAGGTCACCGAGTTCGGCCCGGCCTGGAACTGCGGGAGTATCCAGGTGGAGAACCAGGCGGCGGTCTGGTCCTTGGGGGGCGCCCCGTAGATCTTGTAGGTCACCCCGCTCGGCCAGTCCTTGCCGTTCACCGCGGCCCCGCCCTTGATGTCGGCGCCCGAGTAGTTGTAGTGCACGCTCAGCTTGTACGTCCCGGCCGTGGCGACCTCGCCGGTCCAGGTCACCGAACCGCCCGGCTGGAGCGTCAGATAGCTGCCGTCGGCGGACTTGGCGCCCTTGACGCTGTTGCCGGACGGCGCGTTCTGCGCCTGGAGCTGGCCCGCGTCCACGCTCGTCGGCCCGGAGATGGCGGTGGCGCTCGACGTGGGGCCGGCGCTCGCGTTCGTGGCCGTCGGCGCCGGGCTGTTGGGGGCCGGAGGGGCGGTGGTCGCGGTGCCGCCCTTGGTGTTCTTGGTGTCGTCCGGGTCCCCGGTGGAGAGCGCTATGCCGGCGCCGATCGCTATCGCCGCGACCACGGCGACCGCGCCGATCACCGCGCCCTTGCTCCGGCCGCTGCTGCGCGGCTCCTCCCCCGGCTGCGGCCGGGAGTGCTCCGCGTAGCGGGTCTGCTGGGTGGGCGCGGCACCGTACTCGGGCTGCTGCGGCGATCCGGGCTGACCGCCGTACGGGGCCTGCGGCTGACCGCCCGGGTACCCCTGCGGCGGCATGCCCTGCTGGCCGTACGGCTGCTGCTGCTGTTGCTGCGCCCGCTGCGGATAGCCGTACTGCGCGCGCCCGACCTCCATCGGGCGGTTGTACGACGTGCGCGGGACCCCCTGCTGCGGCTCGGCCGGCTGCCCGGTGGAACCGTCGGCCGGGCGGTAGAGGTAGCCGAACGGGTCGTCGTCCTGCGGGGCACCGCCCCCCTGGCCCTCGGGCACTCCGTTGCTGCCGGCGGTCGTCACGGTGGTCTGCTCCCCCATCCGGTGCGCCGCCAGCTGCGGGCGGCGCAGATCATGGACGCTGTCGTACCGGGAACCCTACCTGTCGTATGTGACGGCGGGAAAAGACCCCTTGACAACTCACGGGTAACCCGGGCCGACCTGGGCGGACCCGAGCCCGCACCGGCCGTCCGCCGGTTCAGCCCGCGCGCCGGTGCGAGCGCTCGCCGCGCGCTCCGCGCACCGCCCCGCCCCGGGCCCGCTTCTCGTCGTACATCCGCTCGTCGGCGGTGTGCAGCACCTCCTCGATGCTCATCCCGCAGCCGGCCCAGCCGACCCCGAGGCTCACCCCCACCCGCATCGCCCGTCCGTCGATCCGCATCGGCGGGATGATGGCGCCCCGCAGCCGGTGGGCGAGGTCCTTGGCCTCCTCGCGGCCGATCCCGTCGGCCAGCACCACGAACTCGTCACCGCCGAGCCGGGCCACCGTGTCACCGTCCCGGACGGCCTGGCTCAGCCGCCGGGCGACCTCGACCAGCACCGCGTCGCCCGCGTTGTGGCCGAACCGGTCGTTGATCGACTTGAAGCCGTCCAGGTCGCAGAAGAGCACCGCGAGCCCCTTGTCCACCGCCGCCGCGCCCCCGGAGCGGAACGGCGCCGACCAGGCTTCGCCGCCCGGCCCGTACTCGGCCGGGACCACCGCGTGGACGTGCTCCCCGTAGCCCGGGCCGAGCCCGCTCGGCAGGCCCTCGGGCAGTCCGTAGCCGTGCACCGGCCCGGCGTACGGGTCCGCGCCCTCCAGCCGCTCGTGCGCCGTGTGCGCGCTGTAGGAGTCGGCCGGGTAGCCGTACGGCTGCGGGTAGGCCGCCTCGACCTGGCCGGCCGCGGCGCCGACCGGCCGCGGCTGTGCGCAGAGCCGGCGGGCCAGCCGGGTCTTGAGCTCGGCGCCGTTCGGCAGCCCGGTGAGCGCGTCGTGGCTGGCCCGGTGGGCGAGCTGGAACTCGTGCCGCTTGCGCTCCTCGATGTCCTCGACATGAGTGAGCAGGAAGCTCGGGCCCTCGGCCGCGTCCGCGACGATCGAGTTGCGCAGGCAGACCCACTGGTAGCCGCCGTCCCGCCGGGACAGCCGCAGCTCCGCGCGGCCGCTCTCGGCGCTGGTGCGCTCCAGCAGCGCCCGGTCCTCGGGGTGCACCAGGTCGGCGAAGCTCTGCTGCCGCAGTACCGCCCGGGGCCGGCCGAGCAGCCGGCAGAGCGCGTCGTTGACCCTGGTCAGCTGGCCGCGCCCGACGCCGTGCAGCTCGGTGATCGCCATTCCGCTGGGCGCGTACTCGAAGGCCTGGCGGAAGCTCTCCTCGCTGGCCCGCAGCGCCTGCTGCTCCTTCTCCAGGCGGGCCAGCGCGCGTTGCATCTCGGCCCGCAGCCGGGCGTTGCCGATCGCGATGGAGGCCTGCAGGGAGAACATCTCCAGCGCCTCGCGGGTCCACGCCCCGGGCCGCTTGCCGCTGCGCGGGCGGTCCACCGAGAGGACACCGAGGAGGTCGCCGCCGGCGCTGTACATCGGGGCGAGCAGCCCGTCGGCGGGGTGCCAGTCGTTGGCGTACACCGGCAGCGGGCTGTCCCCGATCCAGCGCGGGATGTCGCTGGCGACGGCCCAGCCGCGGTCGTACGGCAGGAAGCGCAGGGTGCCCCAGTGGTCGCTGACGCCGAGCAGCCGGTCCCAGGACTCCCGGGAACCGACCTGGCCGAGCAGCACGGAGGGGCCGCCCATCGGGCTCTCCTCCAGCTCCCAGACGGCCGCCACCACGAGGTCGCCGTCCGGCCGGACCAGGCTGACGGCGGCGGCGTCGAAGCCGAGCCCGTGCACCGCACCTTCGACAACGGCCTGGAGCGTGCCAGCGAGGCTGCGGGCAGCGTTGAGGTCCGCCACGACCCGGTGCAAGGTGCGGAGGGTCGCGAGACGGACGTACGGCTCCGACTCGGCTTCCATGCGGGGGCTCCCCGGCTGCTTCGGATAGTTCTTGATTGGTTATCGTCCGATTGCCAGAAGAACTGAATCACAGGGAGCACAGCGCTCGGCACGCTCGGTCAGCAATAGGCCATCACTTGTGACTTAAATCACACGACACTAATGCGCCCTTAATCAGTTCATCTGTCCCATAGCGGGACATAAAGCGCTATCGGCACATTTCTCGTGGTCGACCGCATGGGCCCCGGACTGAAGCCGACTGGGCCCGCCGGTCCGGCCGCTTCACTCCTGAGGGTGAGTTCGGCCACCGGGCGCAACCCTTCGGCCGGAGCGCCGGTCCTACGACCAAGGCCCGATGCCGTTCCTCCCGGGTGACGACTACCGTGCGGTACGTGTACCCGTCCCCGCAGCCCGAAGCTGCCCCCCACGCCACGCCCGACGAGTTCCGGGCTGCCCTCTCCCAGCTCGCCGCCGGCGTGAGCCTGGTGACCGTCCACGACCCGGAGGACGGCGAGGACGTCGGCATGACCGCCACGTCCTTCCTCTCGGTGTCGCTGGAGCCGCCACTGGTACTGATCTCGGTCCGCGAGGACTCCCGGATGGACGAGGTGCTCTCCCGGACGGACACCTGGGCGGTCTCGGTGCTGACCGAGGGACAAAAAACGCTCGGCTCCCGGTTCGCCATGAAGGGCCGGCTCAGCGACCGGCTGCTGTTCGCGGACACCCCGCACCGGCGCGGCCCGCGCACCGGAGCCCCGCTGATCGACGGCGCGCTGGCCACCGTCGAGTGCCGCACCGAGCAGCGGATACCCGCCGGCGACCACACCCTGCTGCTCGGCCGCGTCCTGGAGGCCGTGGTCCCAGACCCGGCCGGCCGCCCGCTGCTCTACTTCCGCGGCGGCTACCGCACCCTCGGCTGAACCGCCCGCCGGCTACTCGCCGCCGCGCGGCGCCCGGCGGCCCTGCTTCAGTTCGGAGCGGAGCCGCTTGTTGGTCAGCCGCCGCTCGACCATTCCCCGGCTCGGCCTGGTCGCCCGCCGGGCCTTCGGCGGCGGCGCGCACGCCTCGCTCAGCAGCGCCGACAGCCGGGCCGCGGCCGCCTCCCGGTTGCGCCACTGCGAGCGGAACTCCGAGGCCTGGACCACCAGCACCCGGCCGTCCACCAGCCGACCGGCCAGCCGCTCCAGCGCACGCTCGCGCCACACCTCGGGCAGCGCCGCGGTCGACGCCAGGTCGAAGCGCAGCTCGGCCTTGGAGTCGGAGGTGTTGACGTGCTGGCCGCCGGGGCCGGAGGAACGCGAGAAGCGCCAGACGAGCTCGGCGTCGGGGACGACCACCGACCCCCGTACGCGGATGGGCTCGGACATGCGTCCATCATCCCGCGCCCGGCCCGCCCGGTCACCCGGTTATCGGTACGCCCCCGCGCCCGCGCACCCGGTTACCCCGATCCGCCCCGAGCCCCGACAATGGCCTACGTGATCGAGCTCGGCTACTCCCTCTCCAACCGTTTCCCCGACCCCCCGCAGACGGACTACCGCACCGCGTCCGTGCACGCCCTGCGCTACGACCTGTTCTGCGGCGACGTCTACCTGGACGGCGAGGGCTCGGACCTGTCCACCGCCTGGGGCTGGGTTCCGGTGCTGGACTTCGCCTGGGCGCTGTGCGACGTCGCCGAGCTCCTGGACCGCGACCCGGACGGCGGCCGGGCCGCCCGGGTGCAGACCGCCGACCTCGACTTCACCCAGAACACCGAGCTGCTGCGCTTCGCCCGCCGCTTCAACTGGGTCGAGGTCACCGCCACCTGGCTGCCGGACGAGCCGCCGGTGGTGGTCCGCCACGGCGAACTGCGGCGCGAGGCCCGGGACTTCCTCCAGGACACCCTGGCCGACCTCTTCGACATGCACCCCGGCCTGGCCGACAATCCGAACATCTGGACTCTGCAGGGCCGGTTCCGGCGGATCTGACACCGGCTTTGCCCGGGCTTTGCCCTCCGATTGGCGCCCGCGAAGAATTCACGCTTCCTGCGGAACCAAGCCGCCGGAGTATTGCGTTGTCCCGGGAAATAGCGCACGAAGCGAACGAAGGGACTGCAATCGTCATGCCAGTGAGCCTCTCCAAGGGTGGCAACGTCTCGCTGACCAAGGAGGCCCCCGGCCTGTCCGCGGTCACCGTCGGCCTGGGTTGGGACGTCCGCACCACGACCGGCGCCGAGTTCGACCTCGACGCCAGCGCGATCGTCCTGAACGCGGACGGCAAGGTGCTGTCCAACGCCCACTTCGTGTTCTTCAACAACACCAGCACGCCGGACAACACCGTCGTGCACACCGGTGACAACCGCACCGGTGAGGGCGCGGGCGACGACGAGGCGCTCAACATCAGCCTGTCCGGCCTGCCGGCCGAGGCCGTCAAGATCACCTTCCCGGTCACCATCTACGACGGCGTCGCCCGCGGCCAGAACTTCGGCCAGGTTCGCAACGCCTACATCCGCGTGGTGAACGCGGCCGGCGGCGCCGAGATCGCCCGCTACGACCTCTCCGAGGACGCCGCCACCGAGACCGCGATGATCTTCGGCGAGCTCTACCGCAACGGCGCGGAGTGGAAGTTCCGCGCCGTCGGCCAGGGCTACGCCTCCGGCCTGGCCGGCATCGCCCAGGACTTCGGCGTGCAGATCTGACGCACCCGCGGTTCTCGTTTTCCGGGGCCCGGTCGCCTCAGCGCGAGGCGCGCAGCTCCGGCAGCTCGATCAGCTCGGTCTCGTCCTCCGGCGTCAGGTCCACCACGGTCGGCTCGCCCTGTCCGGGCCGCTCGGCCGGCTCCGCCGCCCGGGCCTCGGCCTCGGCCTTCGCGGCCACCGCCTCGTCGCCCACCACGTCCGCCAGGTCGGCGCGCTCCCCCAGCTCGGCGACGCTGCCCACCGCCGGCGCCGGGGCCGCCGGGCGCGCCGGAACGGCCGAGCCGCGGCCGAAGAAGCTGAAGCCCTGCCCGCGCGCCTGCCCGGACTGCGCCGGCCGCGGCCGCTGCCGCTCCCCCGGCGCGGGCGCCGCGGCGGGCACGGCCGGAGTCCCGCCGAGCTGACCGACCGTCGCGGTCAGCGCCGGACGCACCGGCTCCGAACGCACCGGCTCGGGGCGCATCGGCTCGGGGCGCACCGGCTCGGGACGCACCGGCGACTGGGCGACCGGAGCCTGCCCCGGAGTGGGCACCGAGGGCGCCACCGGAGCCGGCACGGCCACCGGTGCGGCCACCGCGACCGCCGGAACCGCCGGGGCGGCCGTGCCGACCACCGGCTCCGCCGCACGCGCCCGCAGGGCGACCTCCGCACCCGCCGTACGCGCCCGCTGCGCCTCCTGCTCCGCCGCGCGGCGCTCCAGGTGCCGCAGCACCGACGCCGCCCGCACGTACGCGGCCGGGCTGGCCGGGTGCTTCGGACGGCTCGCGGCGAGCGCCCGCTGGGCCGCCTCGGCCTCCTTGAGCGCCTGCTCGGCGACGTTCACGGCCCGCTCGCGCAGCAGCCGGGCGATCTCGGTCTCGGCCTTCGCCAGCCGCGACTTCTCCGCCGTCAGCCGCCGCCCGAACCGGGTGGCCCGCTCCTCGGCGACCTCCGCCGCGTACTCGGCCTCGGCCAACTGCTCCTCGAACCGCTCCTCGGCGCGCATCCGCTGGGCCGCGGACATCTCGACGGCCGCCCGGGCCGCCTTGTCCCGCTGGCGCAGCAGCAGCGCGAAGCCGAGCGTCGCGATCACCGCCGCGACGCCCACCGAGCGCACCAGGATGGTGTCCTGACTGAAAAGCAGAGCGGCCAGTGCGGCGACCAGCAGTACGCCGGTGGCGGTGGGGGGGAAGGCCCGGCCGAGGACGGAGGAATGACGGTGGCGTCCGCGAGACATGTCCAAGAAACTAGCGTGCGAATTGGGGCCGTGTCAGCCCAGGGTCCCCTTCCGCCCTTGACAGGGTCCGGTTCTTACCGCACGTGCCCGGATTCTCACCCAAGATCACGAGGAAGGGGCTGCTCAGCGACGCCTCAGCGACGCCTCAGCGGTGCGAGGCCGCCTGACCGCCCGGATCGTCGTGGTTCTCCGGCAACTTGCACACGTGCTGGATCCAGAGCGCCGCCGCTATCACCGCGGCCCCCGCCAGCACCGCGAGCCCGGCCGTCACGGCCTGGTCCTTGCGGGCCGACACGTCCAGCTCGCCCAGCAGGTAGATCCCGGCCCCCGCGTAGACACCGGTGACCACCGCCGAGACCAGCGCACTGGCCTGCCCCAGCACCACCGCCCGGGCCGCCAGCAGCGGGTCGACCCCCTTCGCCCCGGGCTGCCGCTCGCGCACCGCCTTCAGCCGGGCCCGCAGCGACAGCGCGGTCGCCAGCAGGATCACCGCCACCGCCGCCAGCACCACCGGCGCCGCGGCGGGCACGGCCGGCAGCGTGTCCACGGAGGCCCACAGCTTGGAGCCGGCCCAGGACAGCGCCGTCGTGGCGGCGGTGATGCCGATCAGCAGGCGGAGGCGAAGCAGCTTCACTCGGAGGAGGTCCTTCCCGGGTACCAGAACCGGCCGCCCGCCCGGTGGCCCGGCGCGGCGACGCCAAGCCACCGTACCGGGCCCGGCCGGGCGGACACCCGCGCGAACGACGGACACCTACTCGTACGGCCGGGCCCCCGGTCGAGTTCCCCGGGCGACGGCCGGGCCGTCGGCCCGGCTGTCGGCCCTCCGAGCCCGGCCCCGGACCTACTCCGGCAGCGTCAGCCGGATGTCCTCGCGGCGCTTCACGCCCTGCGCGTCCGGGCCGCCCAGCGCGGTCAGCAGCGCGTCCACCCGCCCGTGCCCGGGCACCTCGGCCTCCGGCTGGGCGTCCAGCCAGGGAGCGAGCACGAAGGCCCGCTCGTGCGAGCGCGGGTGCGGCAGCAGCAGCTGCGGGTCGTCGCTCAGCACGCCCTCGTAGGCCAGGATGTCGACGTCCAGGGTGCGCGGGCCCCAGTGGACGGTCCGCACCCGCCCGAAGGCGTCCTCGATGGCGTTGCCGCGCTCCAGCAGGTCCCGCGGGGGCAGCGAGGTGCGCAGCACCACGACCGCGTTGTAGTAGTTCGGCTGCTCCTCCGGCCCGCCGACGGCCTCCGTCTCGTACACCGCGGAGACGGCCTTGATGCTCAGCCCGGGAGTGTCGGCGAGCGCGTCGACGGCGCCCTGGAGGGTGTCCAGCCGGTTGCCCAGGTTGCTGCCGAGCGCGACGACCGCGCAGCGCTGGCTGTGCAGCGTGGTGTCGACGGAGTCCACCCGGTCCTCCAGGTCGAACGCGTTCGGCGCAGCGGTCCGGTCACTGGTGCTCATCGGAAAACGTCCTCTACATCGGATACCGGGCGCGTGGTGGGGGTCATGCGCGGCCCCGGTGGATGGTCACGGTCACGTCGTCGAACGGCACGGTGATCGGGGCGTCCGGCTTGTGCACGGTGACCTCGACCTCCTCGACCGCTTCGTGCTTGAGGCACTGGTCGGCGATGCGCTGGGCCAGCGTCTCGATCAGGTCGACCGGCTCCCCGGAGATGATCGCGGTGACCTCCTCCGCCACCAGCCCGTAGTGCGCGGTGCGGGTGAGGTCGTCTCCGGCCGCGGCGGGGCGGGTGTCCAGGTACAGCACCAGGTCGACCACGAAGGTCTGCCCCTCGACGCGCTCACGCTCGAAGACGCCGTGGTGGCCCCGGGCTCGCAGCCCCCGCAGGGTGACGCGGTCCAGCAAACGAATCACTGCTCCCAGTCGGACGGGCCCCACCCGGCGAAAAGCACGGACGGGCAGGGCGAAGGCGGGCAGCACGCCCGCCACTCCGTTTCGAATCTACCCGCGAGCACGGACAACGCCTGACCGTCCTACCCGGCACGAACCGACGCCACGCGCACCGATATGGCGATTGACGTGAACGTTCGGTGACCACTCGGAAATTTCCGGCGACTTTTCGGCACGGCATTTCCGCGGCCGCCGGAATCAGCTCTCCTCGTCGTCGTCCCCGCTGGTCAGAACGGGTGAACCGTGATGCGACCAAAGCTTCCACCCGGCCGGGGTACGGCGGAACAGATTCGTCGACACGACCTTTCCGCCGACCAGTGGTCCGAGCTCCCCCTCCTCCTCCGACTCGCCGCCGGACAGGATGTTCTCGGTGCACGTGACAAGGGCCACATCACCGTGCACCTCGGCCTCGACATCGGTCAGGAAGAACTGGATGTACTCCGTGTTCATCATGATCAGCATGTACGACCTGGTCACCTGCGCCCGGCCGCGGAGCACCGGCCAGCCCGGGTGCACGCACACCACGCCGCCCTTGTCGTCGGCGTCGGCGGCACCCAGCCAGGCCTCCTCGACCGCTTCCAGATCCCCCCGTTCCAGCGCCTCGTAGAGCCCCCTGTTCGCCGCGAGCACGGCCTCCAGGTCCGCCTCGCGCGCCCGCCCGGCCGTGCCGCCGCTCAACCTGCCGTCACCTGTCACAGACCCTCCCTCACCCCAACCGCGCCGCGTGCTGCCAGGCCGCGACCACCCGGACGGCGTCCGCCGTGCCGGACACGTCGTGCACCCGCACCGCCCAGGCTCCGGCCCGGGCGGACAGCACCGACACCGCGGCCGTCGCGTCGTCGCGCTCCCGGGCCGGGCGCAGTTCCCCGGTTGCCGGGTCGGCGAGCAGCGTACCCAGGAACCGCTTGCGCGAAGCCGCCACGAGCACGGGACGGCCGAGCGCGGTGAGCGCGTCCAGCCGGCCGAGCAGCGCCCAGTTGTGCTCGGCGGTCTTGGCGAAGCCGAGCCCCGGGTCGAGGATCAGCTGGTCCTCCTTGACCCCGGCCGCCAGCAGCGCGTCCACCCGGTCGGTCAGCTCGGCGACCACGTCCCGCACCACGTCGTCGTAGACCGCCGTCGCGTACATGTCGGCGGACTGCCCGCGCCAGTGCATCACCACGAAGGGCGCGCCGGTCTCGGCGACCACCCGGGCCATCGCCGGGTCGGCGAGGCCGCCGGAGACGTCGTTGACGATCGCGGCGCCGGCCTCGACGGCGCGCTCGGCGACCGTGGCGCGCATGGTGTCCACGGAGACCATCACCCCGGCGTCGGAGAGCTCGCGGACCACCGGGAGCACCCGGCGCAGCTCCTCCTCCTCGGACACCCGCTGCGAGCCCGGCCGGGTGGACTCGCCGCCGACGTCCACCAGGTCCGCGCCGCGGGCCCGCAGCGCGAGGCCGTGCGCGATCGCCTTGGCGGGGTCGTGCCACATCCCGCCGTCCGAGAAGGAGTCGGGCGTGACGTTGACCACGCCCATCACGGCGCAGCGCTCCAGCCGCGGCAGACCGGCCGGCAGGGAGAAGGACGGCGAATCGTTCATGCTTCCCATTATCGAACGGGGCCCCCGCCGAGGATGCTCGGCGGGGGCCCCGTTCCGTGTCGGCGGCCGGCCCCGGAGGGCGGTGACGGGCCTCAGGCGGCCTCGGTGACCTCGCGGGTCGACGGGACAGGCATCAGCCCCTCGCGCTGGCGCCGGCGGCCGAAGCGCGGCATGCCGAGCGTGATGAAGGCCTCCGCCTGCATCGCGGCGAAGCCGATCCGCGGCAGGTCCCGGGTGCTCGGGAAGACCAGGAAGCGCGGCTCCCACTCGGGCTGGAACTTGGCGTTGAACTTGTACAGCGACTCGATCTGGAACCAGCGCGACAGGAAGACCAGCAGCCCGCGCCAGGCGCGCAGCACCGGGCCGGCGCCGATCCGCTCGCCGCGGGCGAGCGCCGAGCGGAACATCGCGAAGTTGAGCGACACCCGGCGCACGCCCATCTCGGGCACCGCCTGCAGCGCGGCGACGATCAGCAGCTCGTTCAGGCCCGGGTCGGCGGCGCGGTCGCGGCGCATCAGCTCCAGCGAGATGCCGTCCGGCCCCCAGGGCACGAAGTGCAGCACGGCCTTCAGGTCGTCGCCCTCCTCGCCCTCCTCCGGGGCCTTGTGGGCGGTGACCACCACGCAGTCGTCGTCCAGCGGGTCGCCGAAGCGGCCCAGGGCCATCGAGAAGCCGCGCTCGGTGTCGGTGCCGCGCCAGCGGGCGGCGGCGTCGGCGATCCGGTACTTCTCCTCCGCGGTGAGCTCGGAGACCCGGCGCACCCGGCAGGAGTAGCCGTTGCGCTCGATCCGCTTGACCATCTGGCGCACGTTGCGCATGGCCCGGCCGGAGAGCGAGAAGGAGGCGGTGTCCACGATCGCCTCGTCGCCCAGCTCCAGCGCGTCCAGGCCCGCCTCGCGGGTCCAGACCTCGCCGCCGACCTCGCTGCACCCCATCACGGCCGGCACCCAGGCGTGCTCGCGGGCCTCGGCCATGAACACCTTGATCGCGCCGGGCCAGGCCTCGACGTCGCCGACCGGGTCGCCGGAGGCCAGCATCACGCCGGAGACCACCCGGTAGGAGATCGCGGCCTTGCCGGTGGGCGAGAACAGCACGCTCTTGTCGCGGCGCAGCGCGAAGTAGCCGAGCGAGTCCCGCTCGCCGTGCCGCCCGAGCAGCTCGCGGACCTTCTCCTCGTCCTCCGCGGTCAGCTCGGGCTTCGGCTTGCCCGGGCGCAGCGCCAGGTAGGCGGTGGTGAAGGCGGTCAGCAGGCCGAGCCCGCCGAGCAGGTAGGCGACCAGGTCGGACATCCGGACGTTGTTGTACCGGACGGGGCCCTCGAAACCGAACAGCCCGTACCCGACGTGCTGCAGGCGCTCGGTCAAGCCGGGGTGGCCGATCTCGTACTTGGTCCGGGTGCTCACGATCAGCAGGCCGAGCAGCACGCTGAGGACGCCCATGACGACCAGGTTGACCAGCGCCCGCCAGCGGGTGCGCGGGTCGGCCTTGGCGTAGAACTCGCGCTGGTGGACCAGCATCACGACGAGGAGCACCAGCGAGACGACCGCCGGGCCGATCTGGTGCCAGCGCACGATGTGCAGTCCGGCGCTGACCGGCAGCAGCACGCAGACCGCCCGCCAGGCCCGCCGCTTGCGGCGGCGCAGCGCGTGCGCCAGCGGCACCAGCAGGATGCCGACCATCAGCGCGCCGACCGCCGCCAGGCTGGTGGTGCCGCCCGGCAGCTGCCCCGCGAAGGTGTGCACCTTGGTGTGCCGGAGTTTGGGGAACACCGCACTGGCGATGTCCACGAGCCCGATCAGCAGACAGGCGTAGCCGACCGCCCCGGGGAGCCAGGCCCTCGGGACGGCGGACGCCTGGTTGCGCAGCGTCTGCAGGCCGCGGCGACGGCGCGGCGGCTGCTCGGGGCTCGGCTCAACGGACACGGGAACGCTCATGGAAGCTCAGCGTAGAGGCTGCGGTGCGGTGTCCTGTCACTCCGGGGGAGGACGCGTGATGGACCTTCATGCCTATTCCTTCATCAGGCAATGCGCATACCAAGGACCCGGAAACGATCGGTAAACCGGGTCCGTGGTCGCGCTGCGGGTTGAGCCGGCGGTGGGAGCCGGGGGTCCGTCGCAGCGTGGCGCGACAGGACCCTCCGGGACGCGTTACGTACGGTGGACGCCGCATTCTAGGGCGCCGGTTGCCTGCGGTTCCCCCCGCCCTTCCCAGCCCGCCCGGCGTCCGGACGGCCTAGCCGCGGTGGCCCGGCCTGATGGACCGCCAGACCATGAAGCCTGCACCGCCCGTGTCCCACCGGAAGGCCGACGGCATGGAACTGACCAGCGACGCGCTGGTGAACTCGCTGCTCGCACTCGGCGTCGCGGCAGTCGTCGCGACCCTGTGGGTCTGGCCGCGGCTGGCGCCCCAGCGGCCGCTGCCGGTGCTCGGCCGGATCGGACTGCTGACGGTCGTTCAAGCATCGGTCCTGGCCGTGCTCGCGCTGTCGGTGAACAACTCCTTCGGGTTCTACACCTCCTGGGACGACCTGCTCAGTCCGGGCGGCGCCAAGCTCGCGCTGACCGGCAGCGCGAACCACAAGGGCGGCACCCCGGTCTCCGACGCGCTGGTCCAGCCCACCACCGAGGGCGGCCTGGAGACCATCACCAACCTGCCGAAGGGCCCGCCCGAGGAGGTCGGCAGGATCGAGTCGGTCCGGGTCAGCGGCAAGGAGACCGGCTTCTCCGACCAGATGTTCGTCTACCTGCCGCCCGCGTACTTCGACCAGAAGCTCGCCCTGGTCCGCTTCCCCGTCCTGCTGGCCATCGCCGGCTACCCGGGCACCACCCTGAACCTGCTGCACGAGCTCCCGTTCGCCCAGACCGCGATCGACCTGCAGCGCTCCGGCAGGATGCCGCCGACCGTCCTGGTGATGGCCCGCCCGGCCGTCGTCCCGTCCCGGGACACCGAGTGCGTGGACGTCCCCGGCGGGCCGCGCACCGAGACCTGGTTCGTCAAGGACGTGCCCGAGGCCATCCGCAGCAGCTACCGGGTCGGCCGCACCGCCGGCTCCTGGGGCACCCTCGGCTACTCCACCGGCGGCAGCTGCGCGCTGCGCCTGGCGATGCGCTTCCCGAACGTCTACGGCAACGCGGCGAGCCTGCACGGCGACTTCACCGTGCGCCAGGACAACTACACCGGCGGGGACCTCTTCAACGGCGACAAGGCGCTGACCCAGCAGCACGACCTCGGCTGGCGGCTGCAGAACCTGCCCGTCCCGGCGCTCAACCTGCTGGCGGTCTCCACCCGCACCGAGGGCGACTACCCCCAGACCGTCCAGTTCGTCGACCAGGCCACCCGGGCCGCGGCGGCCAACCCGCAGTTCACGATCGACTCGCTCTACCTGGACGACGGCGGGCACAACTTCGACAGCTGGACCAGGGAGCTCCCGGCCACCCTCGAATGGCTGGGCTCGCACCTGGGCTAGGCCCGGCCAGGAGCCGACCAGGCCCCCGCCAGGCCCCGGCTGGGACAGGTGAGTGATTACCCGCCGGTCGGCCCGGACGGCCGGCGGCCCGGGGGGAACGTATCGCGACCGCCCGTCGGCCACCGCCGGGCACCGCCCCGGACCCGCGCAGGAGGCACCGTGCTGAGCACCCGCTCGCTCTTCGACGAGATCTACCGGAACGACCAGGCGTACCAGCTGTTCTGCAGCATCGCGGCCGACGGCGAGGACCAGGGCGGCTGGGAGAACGAGCGGATCACCGCGCTCACCCGGGACCCGGTCCTCGCCCCGAAGGTGGCCCGGCACGGTGCCGACGAGCGCAAGCACGGCCGGATCTTCACCCAGCTGCTGCACAAGCGCGGCCTGCCCAGGGTGCCGGTGCCGGACGAGGCCGACTACTGCATGCTGCTGGAGCGCCAGGGCGTCGGCCTCGCGCACGAGCGGCTGAACAGCGACGTCCCGCTGACCGACCGCGAGATCATCACCTACCTCGTGCACAGCCGGGTCACCGAACAGCGCGCGGCCGAGCAGATGCGCCGGCTGGTGAAGGTGTACCAGGACAACCCCGACCTCGGCCGGGCGATGCGGATGATCTCCGCCGACGAGGACAACCACCTCGCCTACTGCCACGAGGAGCTGCTGCGGCTGGTCTCCGAGGGCCACGGCCCGTACATCCGGCACGCCCTGGAGACCAGCGCCCGCGGCGAGATCCGCACCCACCGGGACGTCGGCCTCGCCGTCACCTCCCGGATGGCCCGGATCCTGCGCTGGCCGCGCTGGCAGCTCGCCCTGGTCACCCTCGGGGTGCGGGCGCTCTACCTGTACGACCGCGCCTACGGCTGGCGCCGGATGGTCGCGCTGCGGATGCCTGAGCGCCGCAACGCGCTGGGCACCCCGGCCCCGCCGCACGCCGAGCACGAGGTGCTCTGAGCACCGCCCGGCCGGTGCCCCTAGCGGCCGATGATGAGGCTCATCGCCTCGGCCCGGGTGGCCGGGTCGCGCAGCTGGCCGCGCACGCAGGAGGTGATGGTCTTGGCGCCGGGCTTGCGGATGCCGCGCATCGACATGCACATGTGCTCGCACTCGACCACGACGATCGCCCCGCGCGGCTCCAGGATCCGCATCAGCGCGTCGGCCACCTGGCTGGTCAGCCGCTCCTGCACCTGCGGCCGGCGGGCGTAGACGTCGACCAGCCGGGCGAGCTTGGACAGCCCGGTGATCTTGCCGCTGGTGGACGGGATGTACCCGACGTGGGCCACGCCGCGGAACGGCACCAGGTGGTGCTCGCAGACCGAGGTCAGCTCGATGTCCTTGACCAGCACCATCTCGTCGTGGCCGAGGTCGAAGGTGGTGGTGAGGACGTCCTCGGGCTCCTGCCACAGCCCCGCGAATATCTCCTTGTAGGCCCGCGCGACCCGGGCCGGGGTCTCCCGCAGGCCCTCGCGGTCCGGGTCCTCCCCGACGGCGAGCAGCAGCTCGCGGATGGCGTCCTCGGCCCGCTTCTGGTCGAAGGTACCGACGGCGGGCGGACCGTCGAACGTCACCGGGTCGATCATGCGGGCCTCGCTTATGTATCGGAAGACTCTGGCTGAACAGCACGGATGCCGCGCCTCCAGGGTACAAACCCTGGTGACGCGGCATCCATTCCCTGCGGAGCGGGGGTCAGCCCTCGGTCGGCGGCTCGGCCGTCGGCAGCGGCGGGAGCTTCACGACGTCCACCGGAGCGCTCTCGACGGAGGCGGCGCCGTTGGTGAGCGCCAGCTCCTTCGGGGACTGCACCGGCGGCCGGGTGGACGGCGTGCGACGGGAGGAACCCGTCCATGCCGGCCGGGCCGGGCGCTTGACGATCGGGGCGAAGACCTCGGCGATCTGCTCCTTGTTCAGGGTCTCCTTCTCCAGGAGCTCCAGGACCAGGTTGTCGAGCACGTCGCGGTTCTCGACCAGGATCTCCCAGGCCTCGTTGTGCGCCGTGTCGATGAGCTTCTTGACCTCTTCGTCGACCAGCCCGGCGACCTCTTCCGAGTAGTCGCGCTGGTGGCCCATCTCACGGCCCAGGAACGGCTCCGAGTTGTCGTTGCCGAACTTGATCGCACCCAGGCGCTCGGTCATGCCGTACTGGGTGACCATGGCCCGGGCCGTCGCGGTGGCCTTCTCGATGTCGTTCGAGGCGCCCGTGGTCGGGTCGTGGAAGACCAGTTCCTCCGCCGCGCGACCGCCCATCATGTAGGCGAGCTGGTCGAGCATCTCGTTGCGGGTGGTGGAGTACTTGTCCTCCTCCGGCAGCACCATGGTGTAGCCGAGGGCCCGGCCGCGGGACAGGATGGTGATCTTGTGCACCGGGTCGCTGTACTGGCAGGCCGCCGCGACCAGGGCGTGGCCGCCCTCGTGGTACGCGGTGATCTTCTTCTCCTTGTCGGACATGATCCGCGTGCGCTTCTGCGGACCGGCCACGACGCGGTCGATCGCCTCGTCCAGGATGCCGTTGTCGATCAGCTTCTTGTCCGAACGGGCGGTCAGCAGCGCCGCCTCGTTGAGGACGTTCGACAGGTCGGCACCGGTGAAGCCGGGGGTGCGCTTGGCGACGGCCGACAGGTCGACGTCGGGCGCGATCGGCTTGCCCTTCTGGTGCACCTTGAGGATGTCCAGCCGGCCCTGGAGGTCGGGGCGCTCCACCGCGATCTGGCGGTCGAAGCGGCCCGGGCGCAGCAGCGCCGGGTCCAGGATGTCGGGGCGGTTGGTCGCGGCGATCAGGATCACGCCGCCCTTGACGTCGAAGCCGTCCATCTCGACCAGCAGCTGGTTGAGGGTCTGCTCGCGCTCGTCGTGGCCGCCGCCGAGGCCCGCGCCGCGGTGCCGGCCGACGGCGTCGATCTCGTCGACGAAGACGATCGCCGGGGCGTTCGCCTTGGCCTGCTCGAAGAGGTCGCGGACGCGGCTGGCGCCGACGCCGACGAACATCTCGACGAAGTCCGAACCGGAGATGGAGTAGAACGGCACCCCGGCCTCGCCCGCGACGGCGCGCGCCAGCAGGGTCTTGCCGGTACCGGGCGGGCCGTAGAGCAGCACGCCCTTGGGGATCTTGGCGCCGACGGCCTGGAACTTGGCCGGCTCCTGGAGGAACTCCTTGATCTCGTGGAGCTCCTCGACCGCCTCGTCCGCGCCGGCGACGTCGGCGAAGGTGGTCTTCGGGGTGTCCTTGGTGAGCAGCTTGGCCTTGGACTTGCCGAACTGCATGACCCGGGAGCCGCCGCCCTGCATCTGGTTCATCAGGAACAGGAAGACCAGGACGATGATCACGATCGGGAGCATCGACAGCAGCAGGCTGACGAAGGTGCTCTGCTTCTCGGGGCTGATCGTGTAGCCCTCGGCGAGCGTGCTCTGGTCCTTGTCGTTGACCTGCGCCTGCAGCTTGTCGGCGATGGCGACGCCCTGGTCGCCGATGTACGAGGCCTGGAACTTGGTGCCGGACGGGGCCTTGCCCGTACCGGAGCTGGGCAGTGCGGCGCCGTCCTTCAGCTGGATCTTGATCGTGTTCGAGTCACCGGTGGTGATCTGCGCCGACTTGACGTTGTGCGCGTCGATCGCCGCGACGACCTGACCGGTGTCCACCGTCTTGTAGCCGTTCGAGTCCGAAACGACCTGCATCAGTACGATGACGGCGAGGACGGCCAGCACGATCCACATGATCGGCGCACGGAAGTATCGCTTGACGTCCATCCATGCGGGGCGTTGCCGCCCCGTCCCTCCTGCCACTCAACGGCGCCGAGGACTGTTGACCGCGGCGCGTCCGAATTGATGCTCATGTGAAGAGCGGTTTATTGGACCGTACCGCAGTCCGACCCACCCATGGCGGGAGCACGGCGACACGGCTTTGGTTCTCTGTCTCCCGGGTGCAACGGGCGGGAACGGCCCACTGTTCCCGCCCGTCGCCCGAACGGGAACCTCAGCCGCCGTAGACGTGCGGCGCGAGGGTGCCGATGAAGGGGAGGTTGCGCAGCTTCTCCGCGTAGTCCAGGCCGTAGCCGACCACGAACTCGTTGGGGATGTCGAAACCGACGTACTTCACGTCGATCTCGACCTTGGCCGCGTCCGGCTTGCGGAGCAGGGTGCAGACCTCCAGCGAGGCCGGACCGCGCGAACCCAGGTTGCCCAGCAGCCAGGACAGCGTCAGACCGGAGTCGATGATGTCCTCGACGATCAGGACGTCACGGCCGGCGATGTCGGTGTCCAGGTCCTTCAGGATCCGCACCACGCCGGAGGACTTGGTGCCCATGCCGTACGAGGAGACGGCCATCCAGTCCATGGTGACCTGCGAGTGCAGGGTCCGGGCCAGGTCGGCCATGACCATCACGGCCCCCTTGAGGACGCCGACGATCAGCAGGTCCTTCCCTGCGTAGTCCCGGTCGATGCGCTCGGCCAGCTCAAGGAGCTTGGCGTCGATCTCGTCCTTGCTGATGAGCACCTTCGCGAGGTCAGCGCCCATGTCGTTCTGGTCCACCGGGGATACGTCCTCAAACGTTCGGGGTCTGTGTGGCCGGCGGTCGGCTCCCCCGGGGCATGCCTCGCCCGTCAGTCGCCCTGCCGCCGAAAGACCAGCGTGCCACACCTGCGGGTGGCCTCGACTCCCCCGGGTAGGTGCAGCGGGCCCTGTCCGCGCCATCCGGTGACCAGCAGGTCGATCGTCTCCAGGTGCCGGGCGAACAGGTCCCCGGCCGGACAGCCCGCCCGCAGCGCGGCCCGGCGCAGCACCCGGCGGCGCACCGCGGGCGGCAGTTCGGCCAGTTTCACGGCGTCCAGGGCGCCATCGCCCGTACGGAGGTCGCGTTCGGCCAAAGAGGCCCACTGGTCGAGGGCATCGGCGTCGTCGCGGAACAGCCGGGCGGTCCGGGCCAGCGCCTCGACCACGCCACCGCCCAGGTGCTTCTCCAGGACCGGCAGCACCTCGTGGCGGACCCTTGAGCGGGTGTAGGCGGGATCACAGTTGTGCGGGTCGTCCCAGACCGGGATCGACTGGGCGGCGCAGGCCTGCCGGGTGGCGGCCCGGTCCAGCTCCAGCAGCGGGCGGCGGTAGCGGCCCTTGTGGGCGGGCATCCCGGCCAGCGAACGGGCGCCGGAGCCGCGGGCCAGGCCCAGCAGCACGGTCTCGGCCTGGTCGTCCCGGGTGTGGCCGAGCAGCACCGCGATCGCTCCGTGGCGGTCGGCGGCCGCGTCCAGGGCGGCGTAGCGGGCGTCCCGGGCGGCGGCCTCCGGGCCCCCGGCGCGGCCGACCCGCACCGGGACGGCCTCCACCGGGTCGAGGCCGAGCGTGCGCAGCCGGTCGGCCACCTGGGCGGCGCGCTCGGCGGAGCCGGCCTGGAGGCCGTGGTCGACGGTGACGGCGCCGACCCGCAGGCCGATCTTGGGGGCCTCGAAGGCGGCGGCGATGGCCAGCGCCATCGAGTCCGCGCCGCCGCTGACCGCGACCAGGATCAGCGGTGAACCGGGCGCGGCCGGGGTGCGGGGCAGCCCGGAGGGGTGGCGCGCGGCGTTGCCGATCAGGGTGGTGCCGACCGCGGCGCCCACCAGCGGCGCCCCGGCCGGGCGCTCGCGGGGCTCGCGCACGGGCGCGGTGAAGGTGGTACCGGCCTCGGCGGCGAGGTCGGTGAGCGTACGGCGAACGGCCAGGCGTATCGCGGCGACAGCGGGGTGAGGGCCCACGGCGGAAGACTCCTCGTCGGAGGGGACAGGACTCGCGGCGGACGCGGCGGGGACCGCGCACCGCATGAGCGCCCTGTTACCGGGCGCTCACAGATGGTGGCAGAAAGGAGCGACCCGCTACGCCACCCGCGCCACCGGTACGACCACCGTCCCACGTACGGGTGAATGAAGAAACGCTTCTTCACCCGTCGTCTGGCCGATTGGACCACTCGTACGAGCGGGTTTGACCGACGCGCGCCGCTTGCCGCCCGGCTCACGGCGCGCCCGCGTCAGGAGCACCCGCTCAGCGGGCCACCCTGGCCACCCAGGCGGCCGGATCGTGGATCTCGTCCTTGGTCGGCAGGGTGTTCGGGGAGGTCCACACCCGGTTGAACCCCTCCATGCCGACCTGCTCCACCACGCCGCGCACGAACACCGCGCCGTCCTGGTACTGGCGCAGCTTCGCGTCCATGCCGAGCAGCCGGCGCAGCAGCAGGTCGAGCCGGTTGGCGCCGCGGTCCCGGCGCTGCTGGAACTTCTCCCGGATCTCGGCGACCGTCGGCACCACCGCCGGGCCGACGCCGTCCATCACCACGTCCGCGTGGCCCTCCAGCAGCGACATCACGGCCGTCAGCCGGCCGAGGATCTCGCGCTGCGCGGGCGACTGGACGATCTCCAGCAGGTTCCCGGAGGAGGCGCTCTCCCGGTTGCCGCCGCCCGGCAGGCCGCCGAACGAACCGGCCGCGTCCCGCAGCCGCTCCAGCAGGGCGCCCGGGTCGACGTCCGTCTCGGAGAGGAAGGACTGCACCTCGGACTGGATGTGGTCGCGCAGCCACGGCACCGCCGTGAACTGCGTCCGGTGCGTCTCCTCGTGCAGACAGACCCAAAGCCGGAAGTCGGACGGGTCGACGTCCAGCTCCCGCTCGACGTGCACGATGTTCGGCGCCACCAGCAGCAGCCGGCCCGGCCCGGGGCCGTCCGGCCCCAGCCGCGGCTTGTCGAACAGCGCCGCCGGGCTGTCCGGCGCCTCCAGCGGGGGCTCCGCCGGGGCGAAGGTCTCGTACTGGCCCAGCACCTTGGTGGACAGGAACGCCAGCAGCGCCCCGACCTCGATCCCGGTGGCCTTCTCGCCCACCGCGCCGAACACCCCGGCCGTCGCGCTGTTCGCCCGACGCGCCTGGAGCTTCTCCACCAGCGGCTGGACGACCGTGCGGAAACCCGCCACGTTGGCCCGGATCCAGCCGGGTCGGTCCACCACCAGCACCGGCGTCGCCGCGGCCCGGGACAGGCTGGACGAACGCATGCCGGTGAACGCCCGCACATGCTCCTCCGCCTCCAGGGCGTGCCGGCGGAGCTCGGCGACCACCGCCGCCGCTTCCTCCCGGCTCACTTCCGGCCCCGGCCGCACCAACCTGGTCGCGGTTGCGACCGCGAGGTTCCAGTCGACCATGTCAGCACCGCCACTCGCGCTCGTCATGCCCTCACCGTACGTGCTCCCCACCACCGGCGGCAGCCACCCGCGGCCAAGACCTCTCCCCCGACGGCCGATCGGCACGGCCGGCGCGACGGGACGGGCGGGGCCGGGTCAGTGGCAGCCGCAGCCGCCGAGGCGGCCGGCGACCCGGTCCATGGCGGCGCGGGCGGTGTCGGCGGGGGCGGTGGTGCGGGTCATGACGGCGAAGGCGAGGAGGCGGCCGTCGGCGTCGACGACGGTGCCCGCGAGGGTGTTGACGCCGTTGAGGGTGCCGGTCTTGGCGCGGATCAGACCGGCCGCGTCGGCGGCGCCGGACCCGGAGCCGTAGCGCTTGTTGAGGGTGCCGGTGAAGCCGGCGACCGGGAGGCCGGTGAGCACCGGGCGCAGGGTGGGGTGCTGCTCGGAGGCGGCCAGCGCGAGGAGCCGGGTCAGGACCGCGGGCGGGATCGCGTTGCCCGGGTGCAGGCCGCTGCCGTCGTTGAGCACCACGCCGCCCATCGGCACCCCGAGCCGGGTGAGCTCCTGGGTGACGGCCGCCGCGGCGCCCTCGAAGCTCGCCGGCTGGTGGGCTGCGACGGCGACCTGACGGGCCATCGCCTCGGCGAGCTGGTTGTCCGAGGTGGTCAGCAGGCGCTCCACCAGCCGGGCGACCGTCGGCGAGAAGACGTCGCCGAGCGGGGCCTGACCGGAGGCGGTCGGGGCGGGGGCGGGCGCCGCGGCGGGGGCGGCCTTGCCCGTCACCGTGATGCCGCGGGCCCTGAGCAGGGCGGCGAAGGTCTCGGCGGCCGCGGCCGCCGGGTCGGCGACCCGGTCCGGCGCGTCCTCCCGGCTCTTCGGGTCCACCCTGCCCTCGTCCACCATCAACGGGACCACCAGGGCGATGTTCTGCCCGTCGTGGTTCCGGTGCTGCGGGCTGCCCGCGTACAGCGACAGGTCGTAGTCCAGCCGGACCGTCGTGGTGCCGAGGCTCTTGAGGGTGTCGGCGGTCTGCCGGGCGAGGAGGTCCAGCGAGGCGGGGGCGGTGTCGGCGTCGGCCGGCTGCCCGCCGATCTGCACCTGGTCGGCGGGCAGTGCGGTGAGCGTCGGATCGCCGCCGCCGACCAGGGTGATCGTGCCCGGGTCCGCGCCCCGGACCACCCGGGTGTGCAGCCGGGTGTCCGCCGGGATGAGGGACAGGGCCGCGATCGCGGTGGCCAGCTTGGTGGTGGAGGCGGGAGTGGCCGGGGTGTTCTCCCCGGAGCCGTACAGGAGTTGGCCGGTGCCGGCGTCCGCGACGGCGAAGGTGACCTCGCCGAGGCTCTTGTCTGCGAGGGCGGCGGCGAGCGCCTGCTGGAGGCCCTGCGCGGTGGGGACAGCGGCGCCCGTGGCGCCGTCCACGGCGGCCAGGACGGCGCCCGGCGCGGGCGCCGGGCGCGCGCCGGGCGCGTCGCTGCCGCCGGCGGTGGGGGCGGCGGGCCCGGAGGCCACGGGCGGCACGGCCCGACGGGTGGGCTCGGCACCCGGACCGTCGTTCGACCGCGGTCCGGCGCCGCCCTTCCCGTGGTCGCCCTTCCCCCGGTCGCGGCCGCCCTGCCCGTCGTGGTCCTCGTCCTCGCCGTGCCCGGCACTGTGCCCACCCGGCGGCGGGGACGGCTGCGCGTACGCACCACCCGAGGTCAGGACCGTACCGACGACCAGCAGCGCCGCTCCGACCAGCCCCGCGGCCGTCCCCCCGCGACGGCGCGCCGCCCCTCCCCCTGCTCCCACCGACCGGCCCCTTTCCCGAGCACTCGCTCCCGTAGGAGACACTTGGATTCTGTCAGTCCCTACCTTGGAGGAACCGTTGGAGTTCGACGTCCTTATCGAAATCCCGAAGGGCTCTCGTAACAAGTACGAGGTCGACCACGAGACCGGCCGTCTGCGGCTCGACCGGATGCTCTTCACCTCGACCCGCTACCCGGCCGACTACGGCTACGTCGAGGGCACGCTCGGCGAGGACGGCGACCCGCTGGACGCCCTGGTCATCCTGGACGAGCCGACCTTCCCGGGCTGCCTGATCAAGTGCCGCGCCATCGGCATGTTCCACATGACCGACGAGGCCGGCGGCGACGACAAGCTGCTCTGCGTCCCGGCGACCGACCCGCGCTGGGAGCACCTGCGCGACATCCACCACGTGTCGGAGTTCGACCGCCTGGAGATCCAGCACTTCTTCGAGGTCTACAAGGACCTGGAGCCCGGCAAGTCCGTCGAGGGCGCCGACTGGGTCGGCCGCGCCGAGGCCGAGGCCGAGGTCACCGCTTCGATCAAGCGTCTGGCGGAGCAGGGCGGCCACTGAGCCGTCGTTCCGATCTCATTCGATCGAGAGCGGTTCGAGGCAGGTCGGGACAGCCCGGGGCCGGGGTTCGCGGATTTCTTCCGCGGGCCCCGGCCTCTGTCGTTCCCGGGGACGGGACGGTTTGCCGACACCCTGTCGGCATGATGCGAAGTTAGGTTAGGCTAACCAAAACATTCGGTCCGACTCCGAACGGCCGACCCCGAACGGCCAACTCCGAACGGCCGACCCCGAACCCTGGAGGCCGCATGCCCACGCCCGCGCCCGCCCCGTTCTCCACCGTGCTCCGCACCGCCAGCAGCGAGGAGCACGAGGCCGCCGAGCAGTCCACGTTCATGAGCCGGCTGCTGGGAGGCCGACTCGGGATCGAGGCGTACGCCGACCTCACCGGCCAGCTCTGGTTCGTCTACCGGGCCCTGGAGGAACGGGCGGAGCAGCTCGCGCGGCACCCGCTGGCGGGCCCCTTCATCGACCGGGCCCTGCTGCGCACCCCCGCCGTCGAGCGCGACCTGGCGCACCTGCGCGGGCCCGACTGGCGGGACGGCCTGGCACCGCTGCCGGCCACCGCCGCCTACGTCGCCCGGGTGGAGGAGCTGGCCGCCACGTGGCCGGCCGGGTACCTCGCGCACCACTACACCCGCTACCTGGGCGACCTGTCGGGCGGCCAGATCATCCGGGGCGTGGCCGAGAAGACCTGGGGCTTCGAGCGCAAGGGCGACGGCGTGCGGTTCTACGTCTTCGAGGAGGTCGACAACCCGGCGGCCTTCAAGCGCGAGTACCGGGCCAAGCTGGACGCGGCCGGGGAGGCGATGGACGAGGTCGAGCGGCGCCGGGTGGTCGAGGAGTGCAAGCGGGCCTTCGTGCTCAACGGGGCGGTCTTCCGCGACCTGGATGCGCGTTACCCGCTGAGTGCATAAACGTTTCCCCCTGGTTTTCGAGGGACGGCCCCGACGAGCGGTTGCTCGCCGGGGCCGTCGCCGTCTCCGCCCGCCCGTCAGGCCCGGGCGGCACCGCGGCGGTTGCGCACCAGCGCGGTGGCGCCGCCGCCGAACAGCAGCAGCCCGGCCGCGGTGGCCAGCAGCGGGACCACCGGGGTGTCCGCACCGGTGGCGGCCAGCGAGCCGCCGCCCGTACCGGTCAGGCCGCTCGTGGTCAGCGAGGCGCCACCGGACGTACCGCTGCCGGCGCCCTGACCGCCGCCGGCCGCCGAGCCACCGCCGGTGGAACCGGCGGGCGGGGCGGTCGGCAGCTCGGCGTCCTTGTCGAAGGCGAGCGTGGCGCTGACCGGGTCCAGGGCCGTACCGGCCGGGTAGTTGGAGAACGCCGGCACGCCCTCGGCCGTGAGGGCGGCCGGGACGTTCGCCAGCGTGACCACGCCGCCGACCGGCTTCAGGGCGGAGGCCGGAACATCGAGCCTGGCGATCCTGGCACCGCGCAGCGAGGTCGACGCGCCGTCCGGGGACCTGCCGTTGACGTCGGCGGTCAGGAACGCCCCGTCCCGGCCGATCGTCAGGCCCAGCTTGGACAGCGTGGTGTCCAGCGCCCAGCCGTCCTTGCCGGGGTGGCCGAGGAAGCGGACCGAGCCGTCGAAGGCGGCGGTCAGCGAGTGGTCGGCGGTGTTGTACGCGCCGGTGGCGCCGCCGAAGCGGTAGTCGGCCGCGCCACCGCCGAACTCGACCTTCCCGGCGGCCATCGGGGACGCCAGGTAGGCGCGGAAGCTCTCCTTGACCTTCCAGTCCAGCGCCCCCTTCAGCACCGGCAGGCCGGACGGGGTGGCGCTCGGCGACCGGCCGGCCGAGGGCGAGGAGGTGGCCGAGGGCGTGCCGGACGGGGTCGGGGTCGGCACGGCGGTGGGCGTGGCGGTGGGGCTCGCGCTCGGGCCGCCGGTCGGGCTTCCGGTCGGGCTCGGGCTCGCGCTCGCGCTCGGTGAGGAGGTGGCGGACGGCGCCGTGGTGGCCGTCGCGGTCGGCGAGGGCGTGGCCGGGCCCTGCTTCAGCAGCAGCGACAGCGGGTCCATGTCCGCCCCCGCCGGGTAGAAGCCGGCGAAGGCCCGGGCACCCTGCTCGGTCAGCCTGGCCGCGGCGGGCACCCCGTTGGTGGTGTCCCGCGCGACGGTGAACGTCACCAGCGGCACATCGTCCCGGCGGGTGACCTCGGTGGCGCCCGTCGACTCCTTGGAGGCGGTGTCGGCGGTCAGCGTGCCGGTGGTGCCGGAGGTGGTGATCCGCAGATCGCTGAGCGCGACGTCCAGGGCGCCGTGGTGCGCGGTGAAGTGCACGCCGCCGGCGAAGGAGGAGCTGAGCGCGTGCGTGGTGAGGTCGTACGCCGCGTTCGCCAGGCCGAAGTGGAAGGTGCCGTCGGCGTTGCGGGTCGCACCGCCGGTCAGCTCGATCGCGCCTCCCTGGGAGGCCGGGCCCTCGATGTAGGAGCGGAAGCTCGCCTTCACGCCCCAGTCCAGCGCGCCGGTGTCGTACGTGACGCTGCTCGGGCCGCCCGCGCCGAAGGCCAGTGCGGGGGCACCGAGGGCGGTCAGGCCGAGACCGGCGGTGACGGCCGCGAGGGCGGCCGGCCGGGTGCGGTTGCGGGACATGCTGGGTACTCCGTTCGGATGGGGGAGGGAGCGGGGGGACGCTCCCGGGGGGTCAGGCCGCTTCGTCGGCGTCGGGCCCGGCGGCCGGGGCGCCGGCCGCGGCGGCCGCCCGGCGGCGGCGGACGAGCAGGCCGCCGGTGGTGGCGAGGGCCGCCACCAGCACCGCGCCACCGGCCACGGCGGCCACCGGGGCGCCGTCCGAGGAGGCGGCGGCGACGGGCCCGGCGGCCGGGGGCACGGCGGGGCTCGCGGCGGCGCTCGGCGGGGTGGCCGGAGCGCTGCCGAGGTCGGGCAGCGGGGGAAGCGCGGCGGCCGGGTCGAGGGCGACGGCGAAGCTCAGCGGGTCCATCCCGGTGCCCGCCGGGTACAGCCCGCCGAAGGCCCCGGCGCCGCCCTCGGTGAGTTCCAGCGGCAGTTCGACGGCCCGCAGCAGGCCGCCCTCGACCGCGAGGCCGGCCGGGTCGAAGGTCGCCAGCTCGACACCGGGGAGCTGGCGGGTGCCGCCGTCCGGGGTCCGGCCGGAGACGTCGGCGAGCAGTCGGCCCCGGCCGCCGGAGACGGTGACGCCGGGGTTGGCGAGGGTGAGGTCCAGGCCGTAGCCGTCGCCGGCGCGCATTCCGGTGAAGCGGACGGTGCCGGTGAAGGCCGCGGTCAGCTCGCCGGTGGCCGGGTCGTACCCGCCCTTGGCCGGGGTCCAGCGGAAGAACGCGCCACCGTCCGCCGCCCCGCCGCCGAGCTCCCAACGGCCTTGGGCGACAGCGCCGGTGACGTAGTCCCGGAAGGTGCGGCGGACCCCCCAGTCGAGGGCGCCGTCGGCGAACCCGGTGCGGGCCGGGGCCTGGGCGGTCGGCGCGCCCGTCGGCCCGGACGCCGGCGCGGCGGTCGGAACCGGCGTCGGCGTGGTCGCGGGAGCGGCGGTGGGCACGGGGGTGGCGGCCGGCGCGGGCGCCGCGGGCTTCTCCTGGGCGGCGGGCAGGTTGACCGACAGCGTGAGCGGGTCGAGGGCCGTACCGGCCTGGTAGAAGCCTCCGAAGGCCTTCGCCCCGGCGTCGGTGAGGGTCGCCGGGACGCCGCTCAGCGTCAGGGTGCCGGCCGCGCCGCGCAGGTCGACGCCGGCCAGCGAGAGGTCGGCCAGCCTGGCCTGGCTCGCACTGCTCACCTGGCCGGTCTCCCTGGACTTGCTGCTGACGTCCGCGTACAGCCCGGCCGCGCCGCCCTGGACGGCCTTGAAGGTGAGCCGGCCGACGCTCAGGTCGAGCGCGTCGGCGCCGCTCTCCCGGTGCCCGGTGAACCGGACGCCGCCGGAGAAGGCGGCGGTCAGCGCACCCGCCGCCGGGTCGTAGGTGCCGTTCGCGGAGTGGAACCGGAAGGTGCTGCCGCCGACCGTGGCCGCGCCGCCGGTCAGCGACCAACTCCCCTGGGCGATGGGCCCGGTGACGTAGGTCAGGAAGGACTGTTTGATCCCCCAGTCCAGTCGCCCGCCGGAGACCCTGCCCTCGGCGGCCGACGCCGGTCCCGGTGACAGGCCCACCGCCAGCAGGGCGGCGAGGGCGGCCACCAGGGTGGCGGCCAGACGGCGGAGCCGGCTGGACAGGGGCACGGCGGATCACTCCTCGGGGGGGCGCGGGGGGATGGCGCAGGGGGGCAGGCGACTGCCACCCCCTTGCGGAACTGAGGTAAGGCTAACCTAATATATGAGTCAAGAGCCCCCGCCGCCCCGCTCCCCCACCCCGGGCAGCGCGGCACCAACTCCCCGTGAAGGGAACCAGGTTGAGCAGCAGTACGATCCGATCCAGGGCGGCCCGCGGGCCCGTCCTCCTGCTGCTCGCCCTCGGCCTGCTGCTCGCCCTCACCGCCTGCGGCACCGCCGGCGGAACGGTCACGGCAACCGCCTCCCGGGCACCCGACACGGTCGAGCCGCCCGCCACCGAACCCGTCCCGCGCCTTCCGGCCACCACCGCCTCCGCCGACGGCCGCCAGGTCACCGTCACCAGCGCCGAACGGATCATCCCGCTCAACGGCAGCCTCGCCGAGCTGGTGTTCAGCCTCGGCCTCGGCCCCAAGGTGGTCGCCCGGGACGTCTCCACCACCTTCCAGCAGGCCGCCGCGCTCCCGGTGATCACCCAGGCCCACGACGTCTCCGCCGAGGGCGTGCTCTCGCTGCACCCCACTGTCGTCCTCGCCGACCGCTCCACCGGCCCGGCCGAGGCGATCGCGCAGATCCGGGCGGCCGGCGTCCCGCTGATCGTCCTGGACGACGCCAAGCGGCTGGCCGACGTCGGCCCGCGCGTCGACACCGTCGCCGCCGCCCTCGGAGTCCCCGACGCCGGACAGCAGTTGAAGGAACGCACCGCACAGCGGATCGACGAGGCCGCGGCCGCCGTCCCGGCCGCCGGCCGCCACCCCAGGGTCGCCTTCCTCTACCTGCGCGGCAGCGCCTCCGTCTACCTGCTCGGCGGCCCCGCCTCCGGCGCCGGCTCGCTGATCGAGGCGGTCGGCGGCGAGGACGCCGGCACCGCCGCCGGCCTCACCGGCGACTTCACCCCGCTCACCAGCGAGGCCCTGGTCAAGGCCGCGCCCGACGCGATCCTGGTGATGAGCAAGGGGCTGGACTCGGTCGGCGGCGTGGACGGCCTGCTCAAGCTGCCCGGCGTCGCCCAGACCCCGGCCGGGCTCGACCGCCGGATCGTCTCGATCGAGGACGGCCGGCTGCTCAGCTACGGCCCGCGCACCCCGCAGGTGCTGCGGGACATCGCCGCCCAGCTCTACCCGGCGGACGCCAAGTGACCCTCGCCGCGAGCCGGAAGGCCCTCCCGACCGCCCGCCGCACCACCCTGCTCACCGCCGGGCTCGCCGCCGCCCTGCTCCTCTGCGCCCTGCTCGCGGCCGGGGTCGGCGCCTACCGCATCCCGCTCGGCGACATCCTCGCCTCCACCGCCCACCGCCTCGGCCTCGGCGGCCACGCCCTGGACCGGGTACCGGAGTCGGTGCTGTGGAACGTCCGGCTGCCGCGGGTGGTGCTCGCCCTGCTGGTCGGCGGTTCGCTGGGCTGCGCCGGCGCACTGATGCAGGGCGTGTTCGGCAACCCGCTCGCCGAGCCCGCCGTGATCGGCGTCTCCTCGGGCGGCGCGGTCGGCGCGGTGGCCTGCATCGTGCTCGGCCTGGACGCCCTGGGCAGCTGGACGGTCACCGCCTTCGCGTTCGCGAGCGGCCTGCTGACGGTCTTCGCGGTGTACGCCATGGCCCGCTCCGGCGGGCGCACCGAGGTGGTCACGCTGATCCTCACCGGCGTCGCCGTGAACGCCTTCTGCGGCGCCCTGATCGGCATCCTGCTGTTCACCGCCGACTCCGCCGCGATCAGCCAGGTCACCTTCTGGCAGCTCGGCTCGCTCGCCCAGGCCACCTGGGGCAAGGTGCTGGCCGTCCTGCCGTTCGCGCTGGCCGGTCTCGCCGTCGCCCCGCTGTACGCCCGCAAGCTGGACCTGCTGGCCCTCGGCGAGCGCCCGGCCCACCACCTCGGGGTGGACGTCGAGCGGATGCGGCTGGTGCTGATCACCGTCGTCGCGCTGCTCACCGCCGCGGCCGTCGCGGTCAGCGGGATCATCGGCTTCGTCGGCCTGGTCGTCCCGCACCTGCTGCGGATGCTCGCCGGCCCCGGCCACCGCTTCCTGCTGCCCGCCTCCGCGCTCGGCGGCGCGCTGGTGCTGGTCGTCGCCGACCTCGCCGCCCGCACCCTCGCCGAGCCGGCCGAACTGCCGCTCGGGGTGCTCACCGCACTGATCGGCAGCCCGTTCTTCTTCTGGCTGCTGCGCCGGACCAGGACCAGGCAGGGAGGCTGGGCGTGAAGCTGCGCCGCCACCGGGAGATCCCCGAACGACCCGTACCCGGAACCGAGTTGCTCGCCGCCGAGGCCGTCCGGCTGAAGGTCGGCGGACGCCCGCTGCTGGCCGGCGCCGCCGTCCGGGTGGCGGCCGGCGAGGTGGTCGCCCTGCTCGGACCGAACGGCGCGGGCAAGTCCACCCTGCTGTCCGTACTGGCCGGCGACGTCCGGCCGGACAGCGGCGGGGTCACCCTGCGCGGCCGTCCGCCGAGCGACTACGACGCCGCCGAACTCGCCCTGCACCGGGCGCTGTTGCCGCAGTCCGCCGCACTGTCCTTCCCGTTCCCGGCCGACGAGGTGGTCCGGATGGGCCGCGCGCCGTGGGCGGGCACGGCGGCGGCCGCCGAGGACGCGGCGGCCGTGGCCGAGGCGATGGCCGCCACCGAGTCCACCGCCTTCGCCGGGCGCCCGTTCACCGCCCTGTCCGGCGGCGAGCGGGCCCGGGTGGCACTGGCCCGGGTACTGGCCCAGCGCACCCCGCTGCTGCTGCTGGACGAACCGACCGCCGCCCTCGACCTGCGCCACCAGGAGCTGGTGCTGCGGGTCGCCCGGGCCCGGGCCGCGGCCGGGGACGGGGTGGTCGTGGTGCTGCACGACCTGTCCCTGGCGGCGGCCTACGCGGACCGGGTGGTCCTGCTGACGGACGGGGCGACGGTCGCGGACGGTCCGGTTGCCGAGGTGCTGCGGGCCCCGCTGCTCAGCGAGGTGTACGGGCACCCCGTGGAGGTGCTGGCGCACCCGCGCACCGGGGTGCCGCTGGTGCTGCCGGAACGCGGCTGAACCGGGCCGGTCCTGCCGGGCCGGTCCTGCCGAGCCCGGTCGGGCTTCCGGACCCGGTCAGTCCTCCAGCCGGAAGCCGACCTTGATGCACACCTGGTAGTGCTTGATCCGGCCCTCCTCCAGGTGCCCCCGGACCTGCGAGACCTCGAACCAGTCGAGGTTGCGCAGCGTCCGGGAGGCGCGCTCCACCCCGTTGCGGATCGCGGCGTCGACGCTCTCGGTCGAGGACCCTACGATCTCGGTCACCCGGTACACATGGTCGGTCATGGCGGACTCCTCAGCTGTGCGACGGCCCCCGGTCCACCGTGCACCGGCCCGGGTCCGCCCGCACCCGGACGGGCGGCCGCCGACCGCTCAAAAAACGCCCTAGGGCCTGTCTTCAAACCCCCGTCGTCCGCCCGGAGGGCGGGCGGGGCGGCGTTGGGGTGCGTGCATCGCAAGGCGGAGGAGGGAGCCACTGCGGAGCATTGGCGACCGACGACAACGCGGCGAGGTGCGTGCCCCGGCGTTGCCCCGCAGGCGGGGGTTTGAAGACAGGCCCTAGGCCGTGTCTCATAATTGATCTTGTGGTGGGTCGAGGAGAGATAACGGATGCCGCGTGGGCTCGGATAGAGCCGTTGTTGCCGCAGCGGGACG
>NZ_JBHVRT010000065.1:0-31305 GCF_042885555.1 Kitasatospora sp. NPDC058048
TCGTCCAGCACACCCGCCGCATGCACCACACCCGCCAACGGACGGGCGAGACCGTCGAGCACCCGGGACAGGGCCGTCCGGTCGGCCGCATCGCATGCGACGACCTCGGCCTCGGCTCCCAACTCGCCCAGATCGGCAAGCAGTTCGCTCACGGCCGGACTGTCCGCACCACGACGGCTCAACAGCGTCAGATGCCGCACACCGTGCACGGCCGCCAGATGCCGGGCCAACAGCCCGCCCAGCGTCCCCGTACCACCCGTGATCAGCACCGTGCCGTCGGCATCCAACTCCACCGGAGTCTCCGCCAGTTGCAGGGAGGAGGCCCGCACGAGACGCGGCACCGACACCTCGCCACCCCGGATCGCCGCCTGCGGCTCACCACCAGCGACGACCGCCGGCCACAACCCCTCCGAACCATCCAGCGCATCCGGATCCAGGTCCACCAGCACGATCCGGTCCGGATTCTCCGTCTGCGCCGAACGCAGCAGACCCCACACCGCCGCCTGCACCGGATCAGCCCCACCACCGGCAGGAACCGCAACCGCCCCACACGTCAGCACCACCAGACGCGAGGAACCGAACCGCTCCTCCGCCAACCACTCCTGCACCACACCCAGCACCCGGGCCGTCAGCGCATACACATCACCCTCGACCGGCACCGGCAGCACCACCACCGGCGGCACCGCCAACCCACCGGCCTCCAACTCACCCACCAGGCCCGCCACATCGACGAACCCCCGCACACCCGCGACCTCACCGATCGCCACCCACTCCGACGAACCCGCACCCTCCGGACCTGCCGAAACCGGAACCGGAACCGGCACCCAGTCCACCGCGAACAACGCCTCCGGCCCACCCTCACCGACCGGCCGAAGCGCCTCCGCCGAAACCTCCCGCATGGCGAGCGATGCGACGGTCGCGACGGGCTCGCCCACGCCGTCGGCGAGGAGCAGCGAGACGCCGTCCGCCGTACCCTCGACCCGCACCCGGAGCACCGAGGCACCCACCGCGTCCAGTCGGGCACTCGTCCAGGCGAACGGCAGCCGGGTGCCCCCGGCCTGGGCGACCGGGGAGAGCCCGACCGCGTGCAGTGCCGCGTCCAGCAGCGCCGGGTGCAGACCGAAACCGCCCGCCTCACCCGCCACCGCCTCGGGCAGCGCGACCTCCGCACAGACGGTCTCACCCACCCGCCAGGCCGCACCCAGACCCCGGAACACCGGACCGTAACCGTACCCGACCTCCGCCAGAGCCTCGTAGAAACCCTCCAGCGGCAGCGCCGTGGCACCGGCCGGCGGCCAGACGGTGAGGTCCGGTGCGGCGTCGGCGGCGGCGGCCTCGTCGGCCAGGAGTCCGGCCGCGTGGCTGATCCAGACGGCGTCGCCGGTGCCCTCGGGCCGCGAGTAGACCTCGACGGTGCGCTCACCGGTATCGCCGGCGGCGCTCACGCTCACCTGGATCTGCACCCCGGCGTGCTCGGGCAGCACCAGGGGCGTGCGCAGGACCAGCTCCCGGATCGCCGGGGAGCCGGCCCGGCGGCCGGCCGCCCAGACCATCTCGACCAGTGCGGCGCCGGGCACCACCACCCGGTCCAGGATGACGTGGTCGGCCAGCCACGGGTGCGTGGCCACCGACAGCCGTCCGGTCAGCAACAGGCCGTTGTCACCGGCCAGTTGGACTGCGGCGCTGAGCAGCGGGTGGCCGACGGGCTCCAGGCCGACCGTACCCGGGTCGCCGGCCGGCGGGACCGCCTCCGGCCAGTAGCGCTCGTGCTGGAAGGCGTACGTCGGCAGTTCGAGCCGTCGACCGGCCGGCAGCACGGCCCGCCAGTCCACGTCCGCGCCGGCGACCCAGAGCCGGGCCAGCGCGCGCAGCGCGGTGTCCACGTCCTCCCGGTCGCGGCGGGCCACGGGGGCGAACACCCCTTCGGGCACGGACTGTTGCGCCAGCCCGCTCAGCACACCGTCCGGCCCCAGCTCGACGTAGCGGGTGACGCCCTGCCCGTCGAGGTGGGCGACGCCGTCGGCGAAGCGGACCGCCTCACGGACCTGGCGCACCCAGTAGTCGGGAGTGGTGAGCAGACCGGGCTCGGCGATCCCGCCGGTCAGGTTCGACACGATCGGAACGCGCGGCTCGGCGAAGGTCAACCCGGCCAGCACCGAAGCGAATTCGGACAGCATCGGCTCCATCAGCGCCGAGTGGAAGGCGTGCGAGACGGTCAGCCGGCGGATCCGGCGCCCCTCGGCCTTCCACCGGGCCGCGAACTCCTCCACCACCTCCGCCGGCCCGGAAACCACCACCGAGGTCGGGCCGTTGACGGCCGCCACGTCCAGGCGGTCGCCGATCTCCGAACGCACCTCGGCCTCGGCGGCCTCGACCGCCAGCATCGCCCCGCCGCTCGGCAGCACGTCCATCAGCCGGCCGCGCGCCGCCACCAGGGCGCACGCGTCCGGCAGCGAGAACACGCCGGCGCAGTGCGCCGCGGCGATCTCGCCGATCGAGTGCCCGAGCAGGAAGTCGGGGACCACGCCACAGGATTCGAGCAGGCGGTACGAAGCGACCTCGACCGCGAACAGCCCGGCCTGCGCCCACACCGTCCGGTCCAGATCCTCGACGCCGTCGAACACCACGTCCCCGACCGGCCGGTCCAGCAGCAGGTCCAGCTCCGCGCAGACCGCGTCGAAGGCCGCCGCGAACACCGGGAAGGCCTCGTACAGGCCCCGGCCCATGCCGACCCGCTGCGCGCCCTGTCCCGTGAACAGGAACGCCGTCTGGCCTTCGACCGTCGCACCGGCGACCACGTGGGCCGACGGGGTGCCCGTCGTCACGGTGTCGAGCCCCTCGGCGAGGTCCGCCGCGTCCGCTCCGAGCACCACCGCGCGGTGGGCGAGCGCGGCCCGGCCGAGCAGGGCGTGGCCGAGGTCGGCCGGGTCCGGCTGCGGCCGACCGTCGGCCCCGTCGCCGGAGCCGAGGAAGGCCGCGAGCCGCTCGGCCTGGGCCCGCAGGGCGGGTTCGGTCCGGCCCGACAGCAGCCAGGGGACCACCGGCGGCGCCGCCGCCGTCCGCTCGGCCGGGGCCGGGCTCGGCACGGCCTCGATGATGACGTGGGCGTTGGTGCCGCTGATGCCGAAGGAGGACACACCCGCACGGCGCGGCCGGCCGTCCTCCGGCCACGGCCGGGCCTGCGTCAGCAGTTCCACCGCGCCCGCCGACCAGTCGACGTGCGGGGTGGGCTCGTCCACGTGCAGGGTGGCCGGGAGGACGCCGTGACGCATCGCCATGACCATCTTGATGATCCCGGCGACGCCGGCGGCGGCCTGGGTGTGCCCGATGTTGGACTTGATCGAGCCCAGCAGCAGCGGGCTGCCCTCCGGCCGCCCCTGACCGTACGTGGCCAGCAGCGCCTGCGCCTCGATCGGGTCGCCGAGGCGGGTGCCGGTGCCGTGCGCCTCGACCACGTCCACGTCGGCGGCGGTCAGTCCGGCGGTGGCCAGGGCCTGGCGGATCACCCGCTCCTGCGCGGGGCCGTTGGGCGCGGTGAGGCCGTTGGAGGCGCCGTCCTGGTTGACGGCGCTGCCGCGCACCCGCGCCAGCACCCGGTGCCCGAGCCGCCGGGCGTCCGACAGCCGCTCGACCAGCAGCACGCCGACGCCCTCGCCCCAGCCCGTGCCGTCCGCCGCGGCCGCGAAGGCCTTGCAGCGGCCGTCCGAGGCGAGCCCGCCCTGGCGGTCGAACTCGCCGAAGGTGGCGGGCGAGACCATCACCGTGACACCGCCCGCGAGCGCCATCGCGCACTCGCCGCGCTGCACCGCCTGGGCCGCCAGGTGGAGTGCCACCAGGGACGACGAGCAGGCGGTGTCCACCGTCACCGCCGGTCCCTCCAGGCCGAAGGAGTAGGCGACCCGGCCCGAGATCACGCTGTTGGCGGTGCCGGAGAGCAGGTGCCCCTCGGCTCCCTCGAAGCCGTGCGCGCCGCCCCCGCCGTAGCCGGAGGAGGAGGCGCCGACGAAGACACCGATCTGCCGGCCGCGCATCGAGCGCGGGTCCAGCTCGGCGGACTCGAAGGCCTCCCAGGCGGCTTCCAGCAGCAGCCGCTGCTGCGGGTCCATCGCCAGCGCCTCGCGCGGCGAGATGCCGAACAGGCCCGCGTCGAAGCGGGTCGCCCCGGCGACGAAACCGCCCTGCCGGGCGTACGAGTCCTCGGCGTCCGCGAACGCCCAGCCGCGGTCGACGGGGAAGCCGGAGATGCCGTCGGCGCCGGTGGCGACCAGCTCCCACAGCTCGTTCGGGGAGGCGATGCCGCCGGGGTAGCGGCAGCTCATCCCGACGATCACGATCGGGTCGTCGGTGCCGGGAGCGGCCCCGCCGTCGACCCGGACCGCCTCCGGGGCGGCTTCCGGGCCGTCCGGGCCGTCCAGGTCGTCCAGCAGTTCACCGGCCAGGTGCTCGGCCAGCTCGCTCGGGGTCGGGTGGTCGAAGACCAGGGTGGCCGGCAGTGCCAGGCCCGTCTCGGTGCCCAGGGCGTTGCGCAGTTCCACCGCGGTCAGCGAGGTGAAGCCCAGGTCCCGGAAGGCCCGGTCCGCTCCGACGGCCTCGGCGGTGCCGTGTCCGAGCACCGTGGCGGCCCGCGCCCGCACCAGGTCCAGCAGGATCCGGCCCCGCTGCGGGACCGGGGCCGCCGCGAGCCGGCGCACCAGGGCGGTGCCGCCCTCGGTGGCGGGCTCCTCCGCGGCCGGCCGCTGGGCCGCCTCGGGCAGGTCGGCCAGCAGCGGGCTGGGGCGGCTGGAGGTGAACGCCGGGGCGAACCGCTCCCAGTCCACGTCCGCGACCACCGCGCAGGTCTCCCGCCGGTCCACCGCCCCGGCGAGCGCGGTGACGGCCAGCTTCGGATCGAGGGCGGGCAGTCCGCGCTTGCGCAGGAAGTCCTCCGCCTCGCCGCGCACCGCCATCCCGGCCTCGGCCCAGGGGCCCCAGGCCACCGAGAGACCCGCCAGGCCGCGCGAGCGCCGCTGCTGGACCAGCGCGTCCAGGTAGGCGTTGGCGGCGGCGTAGAGCCCCTGCCCGCCGCTGCCCCAGACGCCCGCGATGGAGGAGAAGGTGACGAACAGATCCAGGTCCAGCCCGGCGGTGAGCTCGTCCAGGTGTGCCGCGCCGGTGACCTTGCCACCGGTGGACGAGCGCACGTCCGCGGGGCCGGTCCAGTCCAGCGGTGCGGTCTCGGCGACGCCGGCCGCGTGCACCACGCCGGTCAGCGGGAACTCGGCCGGGATCGCGTCGAGCACCGCCGCCAGCGCCGCCCGGTCGGCGGCGTCGCAGGCGGCGACCGTCACCCGGGCACCGAGCCCGGTCAGTTCGGCCACCAGCGCGTCCACGCCCTCGGCCGCCGAACCGCGCCGACTGGTCAGCACGAGACGGGGAACGCCCCGACCGGCCAGCCAGCGCGCCACCTCCGCGCCCAGCGCCCCCGTTCCACCGGTCACCAGCACCGTGCCCGAGGGGGTCCACGGCTCGGCCGGGACGTCCTCGACGGCCGCCCGGACCAGTCGGCGGGAGTAGACCCCGGCGGGGCGCACGGCGACCTGGTCCAGGCCCTGGTCACCGGTGAGCACCGAGGCCAGCCGGGCGGCGACCCGGCCGTCCACGGCGGCGGGAACGTCGACCAGCCCGCCCCAGCGGTCCGGGTGCTCCAGCGCGGCGACCCGCCCGGCGCCCCACACCTGGGCCTGGAGCGGATCGCGCAGCGGGTCGGAGCCGCCCACCGACACCGCGCCGCTGGTGACGGTCCAGAGCGGCGCGCCGATCGCGGCGTCGCCGAGCGCCTGGAGCAGGACCACCGAGGCGGTCAGCCCGTCCGGGCCGAGCGCGGTCAGCGACAGCACGCCCGCGTACTCGGCGGGCAGTTCCGCGAGCCGTCCGGCCAGCGCCGCCCGGCCCTCGGCCACCGGGTCGCAGCGGAACTCGACCAGTTCGGCCCCGGCGGCCCGCAGCGCCGCGGGCAGCCCGCCGGCCGGCCCGGCCGCTTCGCCCGCCCCGTCGGCCCCGGCAGCACCGTCGGCCCCGTCCGGCAGCACGACCAGCCACGTTCCGGTGAGCGCGCCCGCGCCGAGCCCGTCCGTGACCGGCTTCCAGGTGACGCGGTAGCGCCAGGAGTTGACGACGGCGTCGGCCCGGCGACGGCGGCGCCAGGAGGACAGCACGGGCAGCAGCGGCTCCAGCTCGCCCGCCGACTCGACGGCGAGGGTGCTCGCCAGCTCGCCCAGGTCCGCACGCTCGACCGCGTCCCAGAACCGGGCGTCCAGGGCGTCCACGGCGCCGTTGGCGGGCGCGGGGACGGGGCCCGGTTCGGGCCAGTACCGCTCGCGCTGGAAGGCGTACGTCGGCAGCTCGACCCGCCGGCCGCCGCCCAGCACGGCCCGCCAGTCCAGCGCGACGCCGGCCGTCCACAGCGCGCCGACGGTCTCCGCGACCGCCTCCGCGCCGGTCCGGTCCCGACGCTGCATCGGCACGAACACCCCGTCGGTGACGGTCAGTTGGGCCATGCCGCAGAGCACACCGTCCGGCCCCAGCTCGATGAACCGGCGGACGCCGTGCTCGCGCAGGCAGGCCACGCCGTCGGCGAACCGGACGGTCTCCCGGACGTGGCGCACCCAGTAGTCCGGCGTGCCCAGGGTGTCGGCGCCGGCGAGGGCGCCGGTCAGGTTGGAGACGATCGCGATCCGCGGCGCCTCGAAGGTGATCGTCTCCAGCACCGCGCGGAAGTCCGCGAGCATCGGCTCCATCAGCGCCGAGTGGAAGGCGTGCGAGACCGCCAGCCGCGCGGTCCGGCGCCCCTCGGCCCGCCAGCGGGCGGCGAGTTCGTCGATCACCGCCGCTTCGCCGGAGACCACCAGGTCGGCGGGCCCGTTGACCGCGGCGACGTCGGCCCGGCCGGCCAGGACCTCGCGGACCTCCGCCTCCTCGGCCCGCACCGCGAGCATCGCGCCGCCGCTCGGGAGCGCCTGCATCAGCCGGGCCCGGGCCGCGACCAGCCGGCAGGCGTCCGCCAGCGAGAACACCCCGGCGCAGTGCGCCGCCGCGACCTCGCCGATCGAATGCCCGAGCAGCAGGTTCGGCACCACACCCCAGGATTCGAGCAGCCGGAAGGTGGCGACCTCGACCGCGAACAGCGCGGTCTGGGCGTAGCCGGTCAGGTTCAGGTCCACGCCGTCGGCCGCCACCTCGCGGACCGGCCGGTCCAGCGCCGGGTCCAGTTCGGCGCAGACCGCGTCGAAGGCGTCCGCGAACACCGGGAAGCGCGCGTACAGCTCCTCGGCCATGCCGGCCCGCTGGGCCCCCTGGCCGGTGAACAGGAAGGCGGTGCCGCCGGGGACCGCGGTGGCGGCCGTCGTGCCGTCGAAGTCGGCCAGCCGGCCGAGGAGTTCCGTCCGGTCGTCGCCGACCAGCACCGCGCGGTGCTCCAGCGCGGCACGGGTGGTGGCGAGCGCGTGGCCGGTGTCGCGCGGGTCGGCGTCCGAGTCGGCGAGGAAGGTGCGCAGCCGCTGCGCCTGGGCCCGCAGGCCGTCCCGGGTGTGCGCGGAGAGCGGCAGCAGCGCGAGCGCGGGGGTCGGGGCCCGCTCGGCCTCGACGGCCGGGGGCTGCTCGATGATGACGTGGGCGTTGGTGCCGCTGATGCCGAAGGAGGAGACGGCGGCCCGGCGCGGCCGGTCCAGCTCGGGCCAGGACCGGGCCTCGGTGAGCAGTTCCACCGCGCCGCGCGACCAGTCCACCTGCGGGCTGGGCTCGTCCACGTGCAGCGTGGCGGGCATGATCCCGTGGCGCAGCGCCTGCACCATCTTGATCACGCCGGCCGCGCCCGCGGCGGCCTGGGTGTGGCCGATGTTGGACTTGATCGAGCCGAGCAGCAGCGGGCCGTCCTCCGGCCGTCCCTGACCGTACGTGGCCAGCAGCGCCTGGACCTCGATCGGGTCGCCCAGCACGGTGCCGGTGCCGTGGCCCTCGACCAGGTCGACGTCCCGGGTGGACAGGCCCGCGTTGACCAGCGCCTGCCGGATCACCCGCTGCTGCGCGGGGCCGTTGGGCGCGGTGAGGCCGTTGGAGGCGCCGTCCTGGTTGACCGCGCTGCCCCGGATCACCGCGTGCACCCGGTGGCCCTCGCGCCGGGCGGTGGAGAGCCGCTCGATCAGCAGCAGGCCGACGCCCTCGCCCCAGCCCGTTCCGTCGGCGGCGCCCGCGTAGGAGCGGCAGCGTCCGGTCGAGGAGAGCCCGCCCTGGCGGTCGAACTCGCCGAAGGCCGCCGGGGAGACCATCACCGTGACGCCGCCGGCCAGGGCCTGCTCGCACTCGCCGCGCTGCACCGCCTGCACGGCCAGGTGCAGGGCGACCAGCGAGGAGGAGCAGGCGGTGTCGACGGTGACGGCGGGCCCTTCGAGGCCGAAGGTGTAGGCGACCCGGCCGGAGATGACGCTGTTGGCGGTGCCGGACAGCAGGTGCCCCTCGGCACCCGCCAGCCCGAGGCCGCCGGTGCCGTAGCCGGAGTTGGACGCTCCGGCGAACACGCCGATCTGCGCGCCCTGGACGGAGCGCGGGTCCAGCCCCGCCGATTCGAGGACCTCCCAGGCGGCCTCCAGCAGCAGCCGCTGCTGGGGGTCCATGGCCAGCGCCTCGCGCGGGGAGATGCCGAACAGCGCCGCGTCGAAGCCGGTCGCCCCGGCGACGAAGCCGCCCTGCCGGGCGTACGAGCCCTCGTCGTCGGCGAGGTCCCAGCCGCGGTCGGCGGGGAAGCCGGTGACGCCGTCCTCGCCGTCGGACACCAGCCGCCACAGGTCGTCGGGGGACTCCACCCCGCCGGGGTAGCGGCAGCTCATGCCGACGATCACGACCGGGTCGTCGTCGGCGTCGACGGCGTCGGCCGCGGCACGGGTGGGCGCCGCCGGCGCGTCCGGCTCGTCGAACAGTTCGCCGAGCAGGTACCCGGCCAGGGCGGTCGGAGTCGGGTGGTCGAAGACCAGGGTGGCGGGCAGCCGGAGGCCGGTCTCCGCGTTCAGCAGGTTGCGCAGTTCGACGGCGGTCAGCGAGTCGAAGCCGAGGTCGCGGAAGACCTGCTCGGGGTCGACCGCCTCGGCGGTGCGGTGGCCCAGCACGGCGGCCGCGCGCTCCCGGACCAGGTCCACCAGCACCTGGTGGCGCTGACCGGCGGGCCCGGCGGTGAGCCGCTGCCGCAGCGCGGTGCCCAGCTCGAAGTCGGAGCTCTCCCCCTCGACCGGCTGCGCCGCCTCGGGCAGGTCGGCCAGCAGCGGGCTGGGGCGGCCCAGGGTGAAGGCCGGGGCGAACAACCCCCAGTCGACGTCGGCGACGGTCACGCAGCCCTCGCCGTGGTCCACGGCCCGCGCCAGGGCGCGGACGGCGAGGGCCGGGTCGAGCGCGTTCAGCCCGCGGCGGCGCAGGAAGTCGGCCGCCTCGCCGCGGACGGCCATCCCGGCCTCGGCCCAGGGGCCCCAGGCGATCGAGGTGCCGGACAGGCCGCGGCTGCGGCGGTTGTCGACCAGCGCGTCCAGGTGGGCGTTGCCGGCCGCGTAGGCGGCCTGGCCGCCGCTGCCCCAGGTCGCCGCGATCGAGGAGAAGGTGACGAACAGGTCCAGGCCGTCGGTGAGTTCATCGAGGTGTGCGGCGCCGGCCGCCTTGCCGTCGACGACGGCGGCCAGGTCGGCGGGGCGCAGCTCCTCGATCGGGCCGTGCGCCGCGACCCCGGCGGCGTGCACCACCCCGGTCAGCGGGAGGTCGGCCGGGATCCGCGCGAGCACCGCGGCCAGCGCCTCCCGGTCCGCGACGTCGCAGGCCTCGACGGTGACCCGGGTGCCGGTGGCGGTCAGCTCGGCGACCAGGTCCTCGGCGCCCGGGGCGGCGGCGCCGCGCCGGGCGAGCAGCAGCAGGTGCGGCGCTCCGCGTTCGGCCAGCCAGCGGGCGACGGCCGCGCCCAGGGCGCCGGTGCCGCCGGTGACCAGCACCGTGCCCGAGGGGGTCCACGGCCGTTCGGCGGTCCGGGTCGGCTCCGGGCGGGTCAGCCGGCGTCCGTAGGCGGCGGAGCCGCGCACGGCGACCTGGTCCTCGCCCGTGGCGCCGGCCAGCACCGCGGCGAGCCGGGCGCCGGCCCGGGCGTCCAGGGTGGCCGGAAGGTCGATCAACCCGCCCCAGCGGTCGGGGAGTTCCAGGGCGGCGACGCGGCCGAGCCCCCACACCCGGGCCGCCGACGGGTCGCTCGGCGGGTCGAACCGGCCCACCGAGACGGCGCCGGAGGTGAGCAGCCACAGCGGTGCGTCGATGCCCGCCTCGCCGAGGCCCTGGACGGCCGCCAGCGCCTCGGCGGCCGGGTCGGCGCCGGCCGGCAGCGCGACCACGCCGACCACGCCGGCCGGGCCGGCCGTCGGCCACGCCCCGGGGGCGCAGCGCAGGACGGTGGCGCCAGCGGCCCGCAGAGCCTGCTCGACGGCCTCCGCCCGCCCGTCCCCGGGGTCGGCGGACAGCAGCCAGTCGCCGGTGAGCGGGGCGGTGTCGCCGAGGCCCGTCAGCGGCTTCCAGGTGACCTGGTAGCGCCACGAGTCGACGGTCGACTCCTGCCGCTGGGAGCGCCGCCAGGCGGCCAGCGCGGGGACCACCTCGTCCAGCAGGCCGGGGGCCTCCTCCAGCTTCAGGGTGGTGGCCAGCTCGGTGAGGTCCGCGCGCTCCACCGCCGCCCAGAACCGGACGTCCTGGTCCGAGGCCTCGCGCGGCGGGCCGACCGGCGCCGCCATGCTCTGCGGCCAGTAGCGCTCGCGCTGGAAGGCGTACGTCGGCAGCTCCACCCGGCGGCCCTCGGGCAGCACGGTGCGCCAGTCGACCTCGACGCCGGCCGTCCAGATCCGGGCCAGTGCGGTCAGCGCCGACTCGGCGTCGTCCCGATCGCGACGCAGCACCGGGGCGAACACGCCCTCGGCACCGGCCTGTTGGGCCATCCCGCAGAGCACGCCGTCCGGGCCGAGCTCGACGAAGCGGGTCACGCCCCGGGCGGCCAGGCAGGCGGCGCCGTCGGCGAACCGGACGGCCTCGCGCACGTGCCGCACCCAGTACTCCGGGGTGGTGAGCAGGTCGGGCGCGGCGACGGCTCCGGTCAGGTTGGAGACGATCGCGATCCGGGGGCGGGCGAAGGAGACCGTCTCCAGCACCGCGCGGAAGTCCGCGAGCATCGGCTCCATCAGCGCGGAGTGGAAGGCGTGCGAGACCGTCAGCCGGCTCGTCCTGCGGCCCTCGGCCGCCCAGCGGGCGGCCAGTTCGTCGATCACCTCCGCGGTGCCGGAGACCACGACCGAGGACGGCCCGTTGACCGCCGCGACGTCGGCGCGTCCGGCGATCGCCTCGACGGCCTCCGCCTCGGTGGCCCGGACGGCGAGCATCGCGCCGCCGGACGGCAGCGCCTGCATCAGCCGGCCGCGCGCGGCCACCACGGCGCAGGCGTCCGCGAGCGTGAGGACGCCCGCGCAGTGCGCCGCGGCGAGTTCGCCGACGGAGTGGCCGAGCAGGAAGTCGGGGGCCACGCCCCAGGATTCGAGCAGCCGGAAGCCGGCGACCTCGACGGCGAACAGGCCGGCCTGGGTCCACATCGTCAGGTCGAGGCCGCGGCCGGTGAAGACCGCTTCCTTGACCGATCCGTCGAGGTGGCGGTCCAGTTCGGCGCAGACGGCGTCGAAGGCCTCGGCGAAGGCGGGGAAGGCCTCGTACAGCCCGCGGCCCATCGCGGCGCGCTGCGAGCCCTGGCCGGTGAACAGGAAGGCGCAGCGGCCCTCGCCCACCACGCCGGTCACCGCCGTGGCCGGGTCGCCCCCGGCGAGCGCGTCCAGGCCCGGGAGCAGGTCGCCGAGGACCACCGCGCGGTGGTCCAGGCCCGCGCGGGTGGTGGCGAGCGACCAGGCGAGGTCGACGGGGTCGGGCGCCTCGGTCTCGGCGAGGTGGGCACGCAGTCGGCCGGCCTGGGCGCGCAGCCCGGCCGCGCCCTTGCCGGAGAGCGGCCACAGCGCCGGCCGGCCGGCGGCGGGCGCGGGCGCCGAAGGGGCCGACGGGGCCGACGGGGCCGGGTCGGCCTGGGAGGCCTGGGAGACCTGGGCGGTCGGCTCGGCGTCGGCGTCCGGCCCGGCCTCGCCCTCGCCCTCGGCCTGCGGCTCGGCGGGCGCGGGCGCCGCCTCGATGATCACGTGCGCGTTGGTGCCGCTGATGCCGAACGAGGAGACGCCGGCCCGGCGGGGGTGGTCGGTCTCCGGCCACGACCGGGCCTCGGTGAGCAGCTCGACGCCGCCCTCGCTCCAGTCCACGTGCGAGGTGGGCGCGTCCACGTGCAGGGTGGCCGGCAGCAGGCCGTGGTGGATCGCCTGCACCATCTTGATCACACCCGCCACACCGGCCGCGGCCTGGGTGTGCCCGATGTTGGACTTGACCGAGCCCAGCCACAGCGGGCCGCCCTCGGCACGCTCCCGCCCGTACGTGGCGAGCAGGGCCTGGGCCTCGATCGGGTCGCCGAGCCGGGTGCCGGTGCCGTGCGCCTCGACCGCGTCCACGTCGGCCGGGGAGAGCCCCGCGCCGGCCAGCGCCTGACGGATCACCCGCTGCTGGGACGGACCGTTGGGGGCCGTCAGGCCGTTGGAGGCGCCGTCCTGGTTGACGGCGCTGCCGCGCACCACGGCGAGCACCGGGTGCCCCAGCCGCTGGGCGTCGGAGAGCCGTTCGACCATCAGCAGGCCGACGCCCTCGCCCCAGCCGGTGCCGTCGGCGCCCTCGGCGAAGGCCTTGCAGCGCCCGTTGCCGGCCAGGCCGTCGAGGCGGCTGAACTCCGCGAAGACGCTCGGCGAGGACATCACCGTGACGCCGCCGGCCAGCGCCAGCTCGCAGTCGCCCGCGCGCAGCGCGTGGACGGCCAGGTGCAGGGCGACCAGGGAGGAGGAGCAGGCCGTGTCGACGGTGACGGCCGGGCCCTCCAGACCCAGCGCGTACGCGACCCGGCCGGACACCACGCTGGCCGCGTTGCCGATGGCCAGGTGGGTGGCGGCGCCCTCGGGCAGGGAGTGGGCGCCCTCGGCGTAGCCGGAGGCGGAGGCGCCGACGAAGACGCCGACCCGGTTGCCGGAGAGCGAGCGCGGGTCGATCCCGGCCCGCTCCACGACCTCCCAGGCGGATTCCAGCAGCAGCCGCTGCTGCGGGTCCATGGCCAGGGCCTCGCGCGGGGAGATGCCGAACAGCGCGGCGTCGAACTCGGCCACCCCGTCGACGAATCCGCCCTCGTCGGCGTAGCCGGACCCGGCCGGCCAGCCGCGGTCCTCGGGGAAACCGGTGATGGCGTCACCGCCGCGGGTCACCAGCCGCCACAGGTCGGCCGGCGAGCTCACGCCGCCCGGGTAACGGCAGGCCATCGCGACGATCGCGATGGGCTCGCGCTCGCGCATCTCCGCCACCTGGAGCTGACGACGTGTGCGCCGGAGATCGGCCGTCACCCGCTTCAGGTATTCGAGATACTTTTGCTCTTCCCCCACGCAGATCAACCCCTACTCCCGGCCGGCGGTGGACCGCAGCCGGTACCGATTACCCGTGAGACCGCAGCGTTTCGCATCCTAGGGAGATAATCCCCGCGCGATACCCCTAGCCGACCCCAGAAAAAAGGACATCAGATGGCACGGGCCGTTCCGGGCCGTTCGCCGTCGGAGCGGGAACCGCATTCGCGCGGTTCCCGCTCCGTTATTCGCTCCGGAAATCCGCGCCGCCGTGGCGGCGCGGCTCCCGTCCCGTCGTTCAGCCGGTCCGCAGCGAGGTCTGCCCCGGCGCCGCGGCGTTCACCAGGGCGGCCAGGTTGCCGACGCCCTGCTGGTTCGCGTAGAGCATCTGGTGGGCCTCGCCGATCTGGTCGAAGGTGCCGCACCAGGTGATGCACGGGTCGAGCCGGCCGTCCGCCATCAGCCCGATGACCGCGCGGTTCTCCCGGGTGTTCGAGGCGTGCGAGCCCTGGAGGCGCTTGCTGCGCATCCACAGGTAGCGCAGGTCGAGGTCGCCGTTGTAGCCGCTGGTGCCGCCGCACAGCACGACCATGCCGCCGTTCTCGCAGACGAACAGCGAGGTCGGCAGGGTGTCCTCGCCGGGGTGCTCGACGACGATCTTCGGGTTGCGGCGCTCCCCGAGGATCTCCCAGATCTTCGCGCCGAACCGGCGGGCCTCGGCCGTCCAGGCCCGGCCGGCCGCCTCGTCGTCGAGGTCCGGCAGCCGTCCCCAGTGGGTGAACTCCCGGCGGTCGATCACGCCCGCGGCGCCGAGGTCCAGGCAGAACTGGACCCGGTCCGGGTTGGAGACCACGGCGATCGGGATGCCGCCGAGCAGCTTCACGATCTGGATGGCCGCCGAGCCGACGCCGCCGGAGCCGCCCCAGATCAGCACCGGGTCGCCCGGGCGGACGTCGTGCGGGGCCCAGCCGGTCAGCTGCCGGTAGGCGGTGGCGCCGGTGACCAGGTAGCCGCCGGCGTCCTCCCAGGACAGGTTGGCCGGCTTGCGGTGGAGCTGGTGCTCGCGCACCACGGTGTACTGGGCGAAGGAGCCGTAGTTCGTCTCGTAGCCCCAGGCCCGCAGCGACTTCGAGGCGATCGGGTCGACGCCCGTGCGGACGTCCTCCGCCGTCTCGTCCCAGGTCGCTCCGGAAAGGATGACCTCGTCGCCGACCTTGAACTGCTTGACGCCCTCGCCGACGGCCCAGACGACTCCGGAACCGTCGCTGCCGCCGATGTGGAAATCCTCCTTCTCGCCGAGCAACCGCTGTCTCATCGCGATGACGTCGATGGGTTCGCCGAGCGACGCCCAGACGTTGTTGTAGTTGATTCCGGCGGCCATGACGTACACCAGCACTTCGCCGTAACCGGGCTCCGGCACGTCGACGACCTCGGTCTGCATCGCCTTGAGGGGCTCGCCGAAGCGGTCCTGCCGGATGACGGTCGCGTACATCTGCTCGGGCACGAGGCCGAGCGGCGGAATCTCACCGAGTTCGTAGAGCGACTTGGACACGAACGACTCCTCTGGGCAGTTTTCCGGGATTTCCGAGGACCGGCTCGCAGAGCAGCTCTAGAACCGGTTCGAAACCGGCTGCCCTTCAACACGGTCGATTCGCGTGGATGAATGACGCGGCGGAACTTCGCGTGGACGGATGACGCGGCCGAACGGCGGAGCGGTCAGCCGAGCCTGGTGCGGATCCGGTCGACGACGGTGTTGGCGTGGGCGTTGAGGTAGAAGTGGCCGCCGCGGAAGACTTCGAGCTCGAACGGGCCCGAGGTGTGCTCGGCCCACTTCCGGGCCTCGTCCACGGTGACCTTCGGGTCGTCGTCGCCGACCAGGGCGAGGACCGGCGCGGTGAGCGCGGCACCGGGGGTGGGGCGGTAGGTCTCGGCGGCCCGGTAGTCGCTGCGCAGCACCGGGAGGACCATCCGCACCATCTCCTCGTCGTCGAGGAGGTTGTTGTCGGTGCCGTCCAACCGCTTGATCTCGGTGAGCAGGCCCTGGTCGTCGAGCTGGTGGAACCGCTCGTCGCGGTGGGCGCCGGGGGCGCGCCGCCCGGAGGCCCACACCGTGTGCGGCACGATGCCGAGGTCCTCCAGCCGCAGCGCCAGCTCGAACGCCACGGAGGCGCCCATGCTGTGGCCGAACAGCGACAGCGGGCGGTCGGCCCACGGCTTGACGACGTCGACCAGCAGGTCGGCCAGTTCCTGCACGGATTCCACGCAGGGCTCCTGGCGCCGGTCCTGACGGCCGGGGTACTGCACCGCGAGGACGTCGACCTGCGGCGACAGCGCGCGGGACACCGGGAAGAAGTAGCTCGCGGACCCACCCGCGTACGGCAGGCAGAGCAGCCGGTGCCGGGCCTCGGGCGCGGGGTGGTAGCGGCGCACCCACAGATCGTCGATAGCTGCCATGGTGACTGGAATCCCTCCGGCGGTCGGCGTGGTGGGACCGCGACACCGGTGAGGCGCCGCCCGCGGACCTGCGGGACCGCGCGTCTCACCTTGATCCGCGGGCGGGAGCGCACGAGGGTTCGTGGCCGGCTCCGGTCGCCCGCTGTCCTGTCGGGACCTCAACGGCTCCTACCGTGACCGGCCCGGCCCGACCGGACAACCCCTAGGCCCTCTCTTTCGGATCACGTCGGACCAGTGGGCGTCGTCGGAGTGCGTGCATCGGCGGTGCGGAGGAGGGAGTCCATGCGGTGGGGGCACCTCCCGGCCGCCAGGCTGGGGGCCATCGGCGACCGACGACAAGCCGGCGCGGTGCGTGCTCCAACGACGCCCGCCTGGCGTGATCCGAAAGAGAGGGCCTAACCGCACGGCGCGGGCGCACGCGCGCGTGGTCCTGCGGCCGCCCTGGTAGGGGATGCCCGCCGGCGCGCCGGCACCTTCCCGGGCCGCTGGAGCGCGGCGGCCGCGCGGGTGATCGGGTCGGACCGGGGCATGCCCTATGTCGGCGGCGCCGTCGGGGCAAGGGCGCCTCGTCGGACCGGGGGGGAGGTTAGGGGGCGGTGCCCGGCCAACTTTAGGGGTGCCGGCCGGCGGAACCGATCGAACCGGACGCGCTGATTCCACCGGTGGAACCGCCGGCGGCGAGCGGCCGGGGAATCCCCGGGGCCGGCGGCGGGACCTGCGGGCCTGGCAGGCAGAACGTGTGCGGAACGAACGCCTCCGATCCGTTCCGGCACCACCGAAATGCCCCCGGACCCTCCGTCCCATCGGATATGCGCACCGATCCGGAATGCGCCGTCACGTTTCGGCCATCACGGGGAAGTGGAACGGCTGATTCAATTTCACCGCACCGGTGACTTAACGACCGGGGCCGGAGACCCGCAGCCGACGCAGGGCGTGATGGACCAGCAAGTGCCCCCAGACCTCCTGCTCGACCCCCTCGGGCGAGCGCGAGCGCAGCACCCGCACGGCCTCCAGCTGATCGGCCGCCAGGTCCCGCAGGGCCCTCGCCCCCGACCTCCACGCGCCGTGCAGCGCGGCCAGCTCCGCGACGGGGGCCCGCCCCGGGTCGAGGATCGTGGTGAGCAGCCGGCCCGGCTCCCCCGCCGAGGGGTCCTCGACCACCCGCACCACCGGCGCCGCCGCCGACCCCGTCGACCGGCCCGACCCGCCACCGCCGTGACCGCTCCCATCGGAGGCGAACCCGGACAGGAACGAGCCGTCGCCCAGCAACTGACGCACCGGCAGCACCGCGTCCGGACCGACCCGCCACAGCAGGTCCGCCCCACCGGCCGAGGCGTCCCGCCACACCGCCGGACCGTCGAACCCGCCCCGGTCGGCGAGCAGCAGGTCCCCGCCGCCGAGGCGGTCGAAGAGGCCCCGGGCCAGGTTCGGCACGGCGGCCGCCGACGGGCCGGTGGCCGCCGCGGCGACCGCTCCGGTGCCGCACTCGACCAGGGCCGCCAGCCGCACCCGCGGGTACCCGCCCCCGGGCTCCGGCGATCCGAAGTACGCCACGTTCTCGGCGCTGTCCGGCACCTCGATCGCCGCACCCTCGACGGCGACCAGGCGCCGCCCCCGGTACCGGACTCCCCCGACCTGCCCGACCTGCCCGGACCACCCGGCCCGCCCGGCCTCCTCGACCGCCGCCGACCGGACGGCCTCGGCGAACAGTTCCCTGAACGGCTCCGCCCCCAGCTTCACCCGGGCCCGCGAGATCGCCGCCGTACTGGGCACCTGCCCCGGCGCGGCGCAGCGCCCCGCCCAGGCGAGGCCCCGGACGAGCCTGCGGGCGACCTCCTGGTACCCGTGGCCCGGGAACAGACACATCGCCAGGACCAGGTAGACCGTCACCTTCGGTGTCAGCAGGCGGTTCCGTTGCCCCTCCCGCCCGCACCGGGCCACCACCCGCTCCACCAGCTCCGGCGGGAACGACCCGGTCAGCAGCCCGACCGCGATGCGGTCGGGCAGTCCCCCGTCCGGTTCCGGGCCGAACTGCCCTGGTCGCGACATCCGACACCTCCTGAAACCACGCTACACGCACGACACTTAAGTCACCGGTGTGGCGCTGAACGGAGTCCCTAGCGGTCGCCGTTGAAGTTCGCCTAGGGTGAAAGTAGATGCAAGCCCGGGCACTCGGTCCCGCCGGCGTTCCCCTCGCGCTGTGTACACCGTGCATCTGAGTGATCACGCAACGTCATGGAGGCTCAAGGCAAAACGGGGGAGTCAGCCTTTCCGTTGCGGTGGATGCAAGGCTTTTACACAACAACTCGGAGGCATTCTTGCTGATTCGAGCCGAACAGCATGAAGCGTTGGAGTATTTACTGGACCTGTTCGAGGGACTGTCCTGCGGGAACGGTCGGGTGGTCCTCGTCAGCGGAACCCTGGGAAGTGGTAAGACCCAACTTCTGCACGATTTATCGGCGCTGGCGGCAAAAGAAGGAGCACTGGTCCTCCAGGCGACCGGTTCGCGGGCGGAACGGGATCTCCCCATGGGGGTCATCGAGCAGCTGCTGCGCTGCGCCGAACTGCCGAACGAACTCGCCGCGGAAATATCCGCCCTGGTCGCGGAGGCGTTCGACGACCACCTGAGCCCCGACCACCGGTTCGAACGGCCGCAGGCCGTCGAGAACGAGACCATCCGCCGGCTCTGCAACGTCCTCCTGGGCGCCTGCGAGGGCCGGTCCGTGGTGGTCGGCATCGACGACGTGCACTTCGCGGACACCGCCTCGCTCCAGGCGCTGCTCTACCTCCAGCGCCGCATGCGCCCCCAGCGCATGCTCATGGTGCTCAACGAGTGGGACCGGCCGCAGCCCACGCTGCCGCTGTTCCGCGCCGAGGTGACCCGCGCGCCGCACAGCAGGGTCCAGCTCAAGCCGATGTCCGAACACACCGTCCGCACCATCCTGGAGCGGACCCCGGACCACGCGATCGCGCCGCAACTCGCCCCGGCCGTCCACCGGCTGAGCGGGGGCAACCCGATCCTGGTCCACGCCCTGATCGAGGACAACCACCTCGAAGCCGCCCACGACCGGGCCCGGCCCGACGACCTGCCGCGCGTCGGCCGGTCCTTCGAAATGGCCGTCCTGGCCTGCCTCTACCGCTGGGAACCGCAGATCCTCGCGGTCGCCAGCGGCATGGCCGTCCTGCGCGAGCACGCCTCCCCGGCGCTGCTCGGCCGGCTGCTCGACCTCGACCAGCGGTGCGTCGGGCACGCGTTGGAGATCCTCACCAACGCCGGCCTGACCGCCGGCGACGAGTTCCGTCACCCGAACGTCGCGGCCGCCGTCCTCGCCTCGCTCTCGCGCACCGAGCAGACCACGCTGTACACCCGGGCGACGAAGCTCCGGCGCGACCTGGGCATGGCCACCACGGTCATCGCCGCCCAGATCGTCGCCGCGGGCGAGGCCGACGGCGACTGGACCGTACCGATCCTCACCGACGCCGCGGAGCAGGAGCTGGCCGAGGGGAAGACCTCGACCGCGCACCTCTACCTCAACCTGGCGCTGGCCGCGGCCAACGACGACCAGCACCTGGCCACCCTGCGCACGTACGTCCACTCCACCTGGCAGACCAACCCCAGCGCGGTCGCCCCGCACACCAGCGCGCTGCGCGAGGCCCTGGTGGAGGGCAAGCTCACCGGCAAGGACGTCGTCGCACTGATCCGGGCGCTGCTGTGGCGGGGAGACCTCACCACCGTGTCCACCGTCCTCGCGGAGGCGAAGCGCTCGCACCTCACCCTCGGGCACGAGGACGGCGTCGAACTCCTGCATGTCTTCCACTGGTTCTTCGGCCCGTCCTTCACCCGGTCCTGGAACCTCGACGAGCTCTGCGGCACCGGGGTCGGGGGCGCCTGCCTGCCCGCGGCCGCGGAGGCGATCGGGGTCTTCTCCCGGGTCTGGGCCCGGGGCGGCGACGCGGAGAGCGCCTCGCACGCCGAACGCGTCCTGTCCTCCTGCCGGGTGGACGGGATGCCGCTGGAAGCGATCACCACCGCGATCCTCGCCCTCGCCGACGGGGACCAGCCCGGCCGGGCCCTGCTCTGGTGCGACGAGCTGATCGGCCACGCCACCCGTCGGGGTGCGACCACCTGGCTGGCCCAGCTCAAGGCGGCCCGGGCCGACGTGTGCCTGCGCGACGGGGATCCCGAGGCCGCCGCCGAACTCGCCTCGGACGCACTGTCGTTGGCGGGCGAGGAGAACTGGGGGGTGTCGATCGGCTATCCGCTGTCGGTGCTCATCCAGGCCCACCTCGCGCTGGGCCGGACGGACGACGCCGCCAAGGAGGCCGGCCGGGAGGTCCCGAGCGCCATGTTCGAGACCGTGATGGGCATCCGCTACCTGCACGCCCGCGGCCGGCTCGCCCTGGCGGCCGGTCGGACCACGGAGGCGCTCGACGACCTCCGGACCTGCGCCCGCCGGCTCAGGGTCTGGCAACTGGACATCCCCGCCCTGATCCCGCTGACCGCCAGCCTGGTCGAGGCCACCTTCCAGGCCGGCGACCCGGTCGCCGCCCGGAATCTGGCGGCCGGTCAGCTGCGGGAACCGTCCCTGGACGACCGCACCCGCGGCGCCCTGCTCCGGATCCTGGCCGACCACGACGGGGGCCGGGACAAGCCCGACCTGCTGCAGGAGGCCGTCGACCGCCTGCGGACGCCCGGCGACCGGCTCGAACCGGCCCGGGCGGAGGCGGGGTCCCAGCGGATCCGGGCCGGATTCGCCCCGGCCGTGGAACACGGGCGGTCCGGCGGCGACGGGTTCGGGCCCGACGAGGAACCGCGCGCGGACGGGACGCCACGCAACGGCGCGGACCCGCTCACCGACGCCGGGCTCGGGGACTGCGGCGACCGCCGCCCGGCCGAGGACGGCCCGCGCGAGGACGACGAGCCGGCGCTCCCGCTGGGACCGCCCCCGGCGACCACCCCGGGCGGGGCGGTGGGCTCGCTGCTCACCGGCCTCAGCCGGGCCGAGCTCCGGGTGGCGAAACTGGCGGCCGAGGGCGACAGCAACCGGGAGATCAGCGACAAGCTCTGGATTACCGTCAGCACGGTGGAGCAGCACCTGACGCGCATCTACCGCAAGCTGAGCCTGAGCGGCCGGGCCGGCCTGGCGAGCCTGCTCCGCTCGGAGCTGCTCCCGGGCGAGGTCGCCGTCTTCCGCGACGTACCCGGCGGCCCCGCCGACCGGGTCGGGCCCGAAGTCGGCTTCCACGCCGTGGAGATGGCATGCCGCGCCGCCTCCTCGGCGGATGCGCTGAAGGCCGTCGGCAACGCGGCCGGCCTGGGCGCCGACGGAGTCGCCGTCGGCTGACACCTGCCGGGGCGGTGCCACCGAGCGGATCGGTGGCACCGCCCTCCGCGTCGACGGGGTACGGCGGGACGCTGCCGCCGCTCAGGTGGCGGACAGCTGTCCGCGCACCCACGCGGGGTCGGGGTTGGTGTGCGGCCGGCCGTCCACGACGACCGTCGGCACGGTCTCGTTGCCGTCGTTGGCCGCCCGTACGACCGCCGCCGCCTCCGGGTCGCTCCAGATGTCGACCCAGTGCAGCCGCCGGGCCGACCGGCCGAGCCGAAAGCGCAGCCGCAGGCAGTACGTGCAGCCCGGCCGCCAGTACACCACCGGCCGGCCGTCGGCCGCGCTGCGGCGCTGCGCCTCCGCCGCACCGGGCGACTTCGGGAAGACCAGCGGCGAGTTCACGGCCGCGAGCCCGACGAACGGCACCAGGAACAGGGCGGCCGCCCCGCCGTTCCCGTCGAGGGCCGGGCCGCTCGCGACGGCCGCACCGCCGAGCACCAGCAGCAGCGGCAACATCCACACACGCATCATGGCGCCCCAGGCTATCCGGCCGCTTCCGACCCGTCAGACCCCCGCCGGGGCGGGGCGGCCCGGGCGGGGCGCCTCCGTTGGTGGTCCACCGTCTCGGCGACACGCAGCGCGACATCCTCGGGCGTCTCGTGCTCCCAGAAGCGGAGCACCGTCCAGCCCTCGTCCCGCAGATGCTCCGTCGTCTCGGTGTCGCGCTCGATGTTGCGGCCCAGCTTGGTCCGCCACCATTCGGCGTTGCTCTTGGGGTGCGTGGCGTGCTGCGGGCACCCGTGCCAGAAACAGCCGTCGAGGAAGACCGCCACCTTCGGCCCCGGGAAGAGGATGTCCACCGTACGGCGAGGCATGCCCGGCACCGGCCGCTGGACACGGTAGCGGTACCCACCGGCGTGGAGCAGACGGCGGACGGCCAGTTCCTGGGCGGTGTCCCGCGATGCCTGTCGGCTCATGCGGGCGGAGACGGCGGGTGTGGACGGTACCGGCGACATAGTGCCATTCTCGTCCACCGGTCCGACAGTCGTGCGCGGCCCGGGAGAGGCCGGTCGCCCGCCGCCGTCCCTCGGCCTCCCCGCTCGCCGTTCCCCCGGGCCATTCCGTTCGACCGAACGGCGCCCGAACGGCGCCCGGGGCGGCGGGCGGGCGACCGGCGTCAGGCGAGGTCGCGCACCCGGCGGATCGAACCGGCCAGCAGGATCGCCGGGCCGGCCAGGCTGCACACCGCCAGCAGGAGCAGCGCCGTGCGCGGGCCCCAGGCCGTGGAGGCGGCCCCGGCCAGGACCGCGCCGACCGGGATGGCGCCCCAGGAGACGAACCGGACGGTGGCCATCACTCTGGGGAGCAGCTCCGGCGGGGTGTGGGTCTGCCGGTGGGTGCGGGTGACGATGCTGGTGACCACCACTCCCGCCGAGAAGCCCGCGTTGCCGACGGCGAACACGAGCGCCGCCCAGCCGGAGCCGGCCGCCGGGAGCAGGAAGGTGAAGAGGGCGGCGATCAGCGCCGCCCTCCGCAGGGCGCCGCCGCTGCCGATCCGGGAGACCACCCGGGGTGTGAGGGCGGCGCCGATCAGGCTGCCCAGGCCGCCGGTGGCCATCAGGGCGCCGACGGCGGCGGCCGGCGCGTCGAGGGTGTCGACCAGGAACACCGGGGTGAGTGTCATCAGCCCGCCGGCGACGAAGTTGACCGCGGTGGCGTCGGCGGCGCACGGCCCGATCACCGGGTGCCGGGTGACGAAGTGCCAGCCCTCGCGGATCTGTTCCCGCATCCCCGCGCCGGCCGGGCGGGCGACGGCGGACCGTTCCGCACGGGGCAGGCTGCGCAGCAGGGCCGCCGAGACCAGGTAGCTGACCGCGTCCAGCACCATCGCGGCCGCGCCGCCGACGAGTTGGACCAGCACACCGCCGAGCGAGGGGCCGGCCAGCTCGGTCGCGGCGCTGCTGCCGGAGAGCAGGCTGTTGCGGGCGGTCAGCTCCTCCCTGGGGACGATGGAGGGCAGGAAGGTGGAGTTGCCGACGTCGAAGACCACGCTCGCCAGCCCGACCAGCAGCGCGACCGCCACCAGGTGCGGCAGGCCGAGGCCGCCCAGCGCGGCCGCCACCGGAACCGAGGCCACGGCCAGCCCGCGCACCAGGTCCATCACCACCTGGGTGCCGCGCAGCGGGAGCCGGTGGACCAGGACGCCGGCCGGCAGCCCGACCAGCAGCCACCCCAGGTACCCGGCACCGGTGATCAGGCCGACCTGCCAGGCCGTCGCGTGCAGGGTGAGCACGGCGATCAAGGGCAGGGCGACACTGGTCACTTGGTCCCCGAGCCGGCTGACCAGCGATCCCGTCCAGTAGCGCCAGAACACTCCTGCCGAAGTCCGGCGTCGCGCCTCGTGCTCCGCTCCCCGGTCCGCCGCGACCGCTGTCCGCGTCGTCACATTCACCATCGGGCCCACCCCTTCTGTCGCAACCTGTCCACCGCACCGGACTGGGCATCAGCCGCCGCGTCCTCACCGAGCGCCTCAAGGCGCTGATCGCCGCCGGGGCGCCGGAGAAGCGGCCCGCCGCGTGCACGGCCCGACCGGCCACCGGCTGCCCGAGCCGGAACTCCCAGCCGCCACAGGCGAGTCGACCGACCCCGCGACGCCCGGCTCCACGGCGTCAGCACCCAACGCCCGGACCAGCTGTGCGCGTTCGCCGAGCACGCCCGCATCCCCTTCCCGCTGGTCTCCGGCGCCGAAATCCGGCCGACCGCCGCGCTGCGCCTGCCCACTGTCCGGGCAGCGGACGTCGACCGGCTCAAGCGGCTCACCCTCGTACTGGACGCCACCCGCACTGTCCGCGGGGTCCTCTGTCCGGTGGTCGACCCGGCGGGATCGGTCGAGGACGCCCTCGCCCCGATCGACGGGCTCGCACCACATTGATGGCAGGCCGCAACGGCCCGCCCCGACGCACCGGGCGTCCGCACAGCCGCCCGGGTCCTGACGTGCCCCTGCCCAACTCAACCGACGCCCACACCCCGGGGGGCGAAACGCGCCACGGCCGCACCACGGCGCCCCGGCCGGTCGCCCCGGCCCCGCTCCGGTCGGCTCCCGGCCGCCTCCACCGGAGGGCTACCCGCAGGACTACCCGGAGGGCTCGCTTCCAGATTGTGACGTGCCCCTGTCTAGTTCGTTCCCGTCCTGGTGTGGTGGGATGAGGCCTCACGGGGATGAACCGCTGACGGGGGTGGGTACTGGTGCGGAGTGGATGGCTGCGGGAGCTGGACGGGGACGCGGCGCGCCTGACGGCCGTGGGGCTGGTGCGACTGGGGGCACAGGACTGGCTGAGCACGGAAGCCGGGGAACCGGCCTGGATGGGCGGACTGCGGGCGGCCTCGTTCGCCGATGCCTGGCTGGCGTTCGGCGACGGACCCGCGTCCGGGCTGCGGGTGCCCGCGCCGGCGCTCCTGCGGGCCCTGGTGGCCCGGGCCGCGGAGCTGGTGCTGCGCTCCTGCCGGGAGGACGGGCCGGCGGCGCTGGAATGGCTGGGGCAGCGCTCGGCGGAGGCTCGTGAACAGGCGCAGCGCGAGGGCTCCTCGCACCCGGCCGAGCCCTGTGCGCTGACCCTGGTGTGGCACGGCGTACAGGCGCTGACCTCCGAGGACGGGCCGTGCCACGCCCGCCGGATCGAGGAGCGCGGCGAGGCGTACGTACGGGAGCGGCACCGCCGCCAGGACACCCTGGCACTGGTGCTGTGCTGCACCCGGATCGCCGCGGCCGCGCTGGTGGAGCTGTGCGAGGGCGATCCGGAACGGGTCGGCGGGTGGCTGGAGCAGGACGCGGCGCGTTCCATGCCGCGCGGCGGCCGGGTGCCGCTGTGGGTACCGGGCCGGCCCGCCCTGCCGGCCGGCTGAGCGCACCTGCCTCGGTGGGCCCGGCCCGGCGCGCTGAGCCGGGCCGAGCCGGGCCGGGCCCATCAGGGCCGCGAACAGGCCGCTCAGGGCGCCGATCGGGCCGCTCACTGCCCGAACAGGCCCGTCAGGCCGCGTCGAGCAGCCGGGCGACCTCCGTCATGGCCGGTCCCAGCGGCAGGTCGAGCCGGAGCGCGGCGAGTTCGTCGCCGCGCGTCGGCCCCTGGTTGACGATCGCGACCGGCAGCCGCGACCGGGCGGCGCGGCGCACGAAGCGCAGCCCGGACAGGACCGCCAGCGAGGAGCCGAGGACCACCAGCGAACTGGCCGCGTCGACCAGTTCGAAGCAGTGCTCGACCCGGGGCAGCGGGACGTTCTCGCCGAAGAAGACCACGTCGGGTTTGAGCACTCCGCCGCAGTCCGTGCAGGCGGCGACCCGGAAGCCGTCCACCACGGGCTGCGGCAGCTGCGCGTCGCCGTCGGGCCGCAGCTCCGCCCCGATCGGCCGGAAGCCGTGGTTGAGCTCCTCCAGCCGCCGGTCCAGCTCGGCCCGGGTGCTGGTGCGGCGACAGTCGAGACAGACCACCCGGCGGAGTCCGCCGTGCAGCTCGACGGCCTCCCGGGTGCCGGCCGCGTGGTGGAGACCGTCCACGTTCTGGGTGATGACCGCCGCGACGTGCCCGGCCCGGCGCAGCCGTTCCACCGCGTGGTGTCCGGCGTTGGGCCGGGCCCCGGCGATCGCGGGCCAGCCGGTGTGGCTGCGGGCCCAGTAGCGGCGCCGGGCGTCGGCGCTGCCGGTGAATTCCTGGTACGTCATCGGGGTGCCGCTGCGGCGGCGGCCGGTGGCGCCGCGGTAGTCGGGGATCCCGGACTCGGTGGACAGGCCCGCCCCGCTGAGCACCACCGTGCCACGCCGCTCCAGCAGCCCTACCAGGGCTTCCAGCCCCTCCCCCGGTGGCACGGCGGCCCGTCCGCCCGGGTGTTCGAACGCGTCCATACCGTCGAGGTTAGACCGAGGACGGCCCCCGGTTCCCCGCGCGGCCGGAGGGATCCTCGGCGGCGCCGGTGGCGAAGGCCGTGATCCGCTCCAGGAGCGGGTTCCAGCCCCGGGTGGTGTCCACGGCCAGGCCGGGGGCGTCCAGCGCGATCGGCGTCCAGGACTCGATCGGCCGCTCGCCGCGCGCGATGCGGCGAAGCTCCGCCGTCGGGAGTCGGGGCTCGGTCCGGTGTCGGGACTCGGCCGGAGGTCGCATCATGACCGGTGAGTCCGCACCGGGCGGCCGCCGCCCGCCACCTCCCCTGCGGATGGCGGACGGCGACCGGCGGGATCGCACCGCCGGAACCTTCCGGAGCCGCCGTTCCAGTGCACCTTCCCTGCGGGAAACCCGGTCGACGCAGAGGTGAACAGGGCCGAACCGCCGCTACAGGAAAGGATGTTGCCGCGCCCGGGCGCGGAGCACGTGGCCGGGGCCGGGGCCGACCACCCACGTCACGGCCGGCGCGCCCAGGCGGAGATCATCGGGGCGGTGGCCAGGTCGAGCCGGCCGCCGGCGACGTTGGCCAGGTGGCGGTCGATCTCCTCGTCCGTCGCGAGCCCTTCCCGCACCAGCAGCCCGCGGATCTGCCGGACCGTCGCGTCCTCCAGGACCGCGCAGGCCGGCGAGGTGATCGGGAAGTAGGCGTCCGCCTGGACGTCGACGAGGCCGGCCTCGCGCAGCGCCCGGGGCAGTGTCCGCCCGTACGCGAGGTCGGCGCCGCGCCCGGCCATCAGGGTGCGGAAGCCCGACCGCAGCCGGTTGGCGAGGCGCTCGTCGGGCCCGGACTCGTCCGGGCAGAGCAGCGGTTGGAGGGCCGGGTCGGCGTCCTCCAGGAGCAGCCGGCCGCCGGGGCGCAGCGCCTGGACCATCCGGCGCAGGGCCTCGGCGCGGTCGGCGACGTGCACCAGGACCAGCCGGGCGTGCACCAGGTCGAAGCCGCCGGGCGGCGGCGGGTCGGCGGCCACGTCGTGGCGCAGCACCTCGATCACGCCGCCGGCGGCGGGGGCGGTCCAGGAGACGTCGATGTCGGTGGCGACCACCGTGCCGGTCGGGCCGACGCGTTCGGCGAGCCCGAGCGGCACCGAGGGGCCGCCCGCGCCGACCTCCCAGCAGCGCATGCCGGGGCCGATCCCGAGGGCGTCGACGTGCCGGAAGGTCACCGGGTCGAACAGCTCGGCGAGGGCGCGGAAGCGGATGCCCGCCTCCGACTGGCGGTTGTCCAGGAGGTAGCCGTGGTCGCTGTCGTGCTCAGCCATGCCGGAATTCTCGCAGGCCGCGGGGCCGCCGGGTGCTCCGGCCCCTCGGGGCGGCGGGGTCGGGTCGGGGAGCGGGCGTTCAACCTGGGTCCCGAGACGGCGAGTTGGGGTTTATTGACGAAAAGTCAGCAAGTTCGTCCCATCGCCTTGACGGCGCACGGACACGGCTGGACCGTAGGGAAACCGGAAACGCCGCGCGCTCCCCGGTCCCCACCGCTCGGGAGCCGCGAGAGGACGTCTTCTCGCGGCTCACCGAGGAAGAGGTTTTCCCATGCGCTTCAGCTCGTCGAACAGGCTGCCATTATAGGGAGACCGCAACTATCAGTCACTAGCGACCTGTTCCTCACCGGGAACCTGGTCACCAACGACCCGCCCCACCACCGCAGGCTGCGTCGGGCCGTCAACTAGTCCTTCACCCCGCGCGCGGTGGCGGGCCTCGCGGAGCGGATCGCGCGGACCACCGGGTCCCTCCTCGACGGGCTTTCCGGAGCGGACACCTTCGACCTGATCGACGCGTTCGCCTACCCGCTGCCGATCATCGTGGTCGCGGAGATGCTCGGCCTGCCGCCCGAGGACGTGCCGATGTACCAGGCGTGGGGCCGACGCGCTGGGCGCGCTGGACGCGGCGACCGTGCCGCCGAAGGTGATGGAGTCCGAAGTCGCCCCGGCCATCAGGGAGATGAACGAGTACATCCTGGGCCACGTGCACCGGCGCCGGCTGAACCCGGCGGACGACATGCTCACCGGGTTGGCCCACGCGGTCGTGGACGGCGAGCCGCTGCGGGACGCCGACCTGATCGGCCTGGTCGGCCTCACCCTGTTCGCCGGACACGCCGCCTCGATGGCGATGATCGGCAACGCTGTCCTCACCTTCGACCGCCACCCCGAGGCGCTGGCCGCTGTGCGCGCGGACCGCGGGCTGCTGCCCGGTGCCATCGAGGAACTGATGCGCCTGTACCCGCCGTTCTCGCGGATGGCGCGGGTGACCACCGCCGAGACCGAGATCCGCGGCCAGCGGATCGGCAAGGACGAGCTGGTCACCCTGTGGGTCGGCGCTGCCAACCGGGACACCGAGCGCTTCACGGACCCCGACCGGTTCGACCTCCACCGCGACAGCGGCGGGCACATCGCCTTCGGGCAGGGCATCCACTTCTGCCTCGGCGCCCCGCTGGCCCGGCTGGAGGTCGGCATCGCGCTCAACGCGCTGTTCGACCGTTACGACGACATCGCCGTGGACCATGCGGCCGGCGTCGAGTTCGAGAATCCGATGCAGATCATCTGCCCCCGGCGGCTGCCGGTCTGGGTGTCCGGCTGACGCCGGCCCCGCAGCCGCCCCGCGCGGCCGTGCGCAACCACGCACCGGGCCGCGCGGGGTGAGCGGGTGGAGGGGCAGGGGTCACGGGTGGCCGGCCGGGGCGTGCCCCCGTGCTCCGGCCGGTCTCCCGGGTCCCCGCCCTTCCACCCGCTCGCAGCTGCCACCACCCGCCTGCGGCCGCCCTCTGGACGCCTCCGCCTCCGGGCACGCCGGCGCCGCCATGGTGAACGCGGCCTCCAGCCCCATCGCGAAGGTGACGCTGACCGCGCCGAACAGCACCGCGGCGCCGACCAGCGCGGCCCGGGCCGGTCTGGCGAAAGGTTGGGCCAGTCCCAGCGACATCGGCCGGGGCAGCGGCAGCCAGCTTGCCAGGCGCTGTGGCGTGCCGTGCTCGGGGGGCGGTGCGCGACCCGCCGGGCGTACTGTTCCCGGACTCCGGCCCGAAGTAGCCTGAGCGAGCTGATTAGACGTCAGATTCGCACATGTTCTGGGGGAATCATGCGCATCGTCATCACCGTTCGGAGCGACGAGCCGGACGGACGCGCCGTCGGGGCGAACGACATCCACGGGCTGCGGCGCTGGCTCGCCGAGACGCCGGCTCTGCGGGGCAGGGTCGGCCGGGACGTGGGTCCCGCTGAGCCCGGAAGCATGGGCGCGGTCACCGAAGCGCTGCTCGCCCTGCTCGAACCCGGGGGTGTGGCCTCGGTCTTCGCCGGAACGGTGGTCGCGTGGGTGCAGACCCGAAGGGGCAGTCACACCATTACCATCACGCGGCCGGACGGCAGCCGGATCAGCCTCTCCACCAGCCATGTGAAGAAGCTGACGCCAGAACAAATCACGCTTCTGACACGTGATTTGGCCGCGGCCCTCGACCCGCCGTCCCCATCCGCGGACTCCGAGGAGGCCAGCACGGGGCCCGCACAGTGACCGTCCGGCCATCCCGGCTGTTCGGACCGGGCGCGCACGCCGTCCTGATCGGCACCGCAGCCCACCGCGCCGGCTCCATCCTGGGACCGCTGCCCGCCGTGGAGACCACGCTCGACGACGTCGAGGCCGCGCTGCGGGACCTCTGCGGCCTAACCGGCGACCGCATCCACCGAGTCTCGCCGTACGCCTCGTCCTCCGACGTGGTCGCGACGGTCGAACGGCTGGTCGATCAGGCCGAGGGCGTGGTGCTGCTGTACTACGCCGGCCACGGCATCCTCGGGCCGAAGGAAGACCTGCACCTCGCCACCTGGGCGCTCACTGCTGGAGCACCACCTCTACCCCGCCTGCCGCAGCCGCCGGATGGGCACCTTCGACCACAAGGTCATCGAGACCTTCATCCAGACCATGGAGCGCAACGGCGTTGGCCTCGCCACTCAGTCCAACGCCTTCGACAAGCTGAAGTCGATCCTCCTCGACGCCCACCGCCTCGGCCTCTATGACGACAACCCGTTCGACGGCGTCAAGCCGCCCCAGTACGACCCGAAGCGCGTGGTCATCCCCCCTCTCTCTCCCAGCTCCAGGGAATACGCACCGCCGGCGACAATGCCTTCCTCGTCATCGCCGACCTGATGAGCGGCTGCGGCCTTCGCAACGGCGAGGCCGCCGCGGTCAGCATCAACAACATCGTCGCCGACGACGTCTACCGCGTCACCGAGCAGGTCAACCAGACCACCAAGGACTACGCCCCGCTCAAGCACCGCAAGGAGGGCGACTACCGCGACATCCCGCTGCCGGCCCGGGTCAAGCTGACAATCGAGTGGAACGCCAACACGTACGGCACCGTCGATGGCTATCTCCTCCGCCACCCCCGGGATCTCAGCAAGCCCTTCCCGCACCACATCCTGAACAACCGCTGGCAGCGCCTCGCCAAGCAGGCTGACGACATCGACGTCCCCGAGGGCATGACGCTCTATGGCCTCCGCCACTTCTTCGCCTCGAACTGCCTCACCCACAACATCCCGATCACCGACGTCGCCGAGCGGATGGGCCACAAGAGCATCGACGTCACCTTCAAGATCTACCGCCACCTCATGCCCGGCTCCATCAGCCGCGCCGCCCAGCTCCTCGACCTCGGCCTCGCCGCCTGAACGAACGAGGAGGGCCTGCCCCAGCGGGGCAGGCCCTCCTCGTCACTCCGGCCGGTCAGGTCACCCAGCCGACATGCGCTGCTGCTTCACCCACGCATGAACGTCGAACATCTTGAACTGCAGCTTCGCGTTCTCCCACTCCCGAACCTGTACGGCACGAGACCCACGCGGGGAGCCCCCCGACGCACCCACGGGACCGACATGTTCAGATACTCCGCAGTCTCCCTGGCGCTCATGAACTCTTGAGCCACCGGACCTCCTCTGCAACGGCTACCGATCTCCGGAGAGGCTCACACGCGAACAGCGGTTTGGCCGAGCCGACGTCCTCTGTTAACCGTCTTACGACCTGGTGCGTGATTGCGGCGGCGATGTGACCAGCAGTGTTACGGGCGGCATCATTTGACGATGTGACGATCAAGTTGAACCATGCGGT
>NZ_JBHVRT010000066.1:0-29651 GCF_042885555.1 Kitasatospora sp. NPDC058048
GGGTGCGGCGGGCGAGGAGGGCGTAGGTGTCGGCGGGGGTGCGGCCGCGGGAGAGGGCGTGGCCGGCGAGGGTGGTGAGGTGCATGGGGGTTCGGACTTTCAGGCGGTGATGAGGGCGGGGCCGGGGGCGGGGGCGACGAGGGCCCAGACGAACTTGCCGATGCCGCCGGGGCGGGATTCGCAGCCCCAGCGCTCGGCGAGTTCGTTGACGAGGAGCAGGCCACGGCCGTGCTCGTCGGAGGGGGAGGACGTGCGGACGTTGGGGTGGTTGGTGCCGGCGTCGTGGACTTCGAGGCGCAGGCGGGAGCCGGTGAGGGTGAAGCGGATCTCGATGTGGTCGCCGTCGGGGCAATCGGAGTGCTGGACGGCGTTGGCGAAGAGTTCGCCGAGGAGGAGCTCGGCGGTGTCGGAGTAGCGCTCGCCGGAGGGCATGCCGGAGAGGTAGGCACGGAGCAGGTAGCGGGCCAGGGGCGTGGACTCGGTACGGGAGTCGAGGCGCGCGACGAACATGCGGGGGCGGCGGTGGGTTTTGAGCATGGGGGAGTACCTCAAGGGACTGTAGCCGTGCTGCTGAAGGTGGGGCCGGACCGCACTCACGGAGGTCCGGCCCTGGGATGTCGCCGTCGGGTCGGGCGTTTGGTCAGCCGACCGGGACCGGCACGCCTCGGACGAGGAGGGGCAGGCCGTCACCGTGTTCCCAGGCGTCCCAGGCATCCTCGACGCGGCGGCACTGCTCGTCGGCCATGAGGTCGCGGAGCTGGTGGCGGGGGGCCCAGTGGAGGGCGCGGAGTTCTTCCGGGGGCTGGTGGTGGGTCGCGGTGTTGGCCTGCTGGGGTGTGAGCATTCCGCCCGCATAGACGAGGTTGAGACCCTCGGGGAACTCGGCGGCGGGCATGTAGTCGATGGTGAGGACGGTGCGCAGGGGAAGGACGAGACCGGTCTCGGTTTCGAGGTGCCGACGGGCCGCGAGGTGCGGGAGCTCGTCCTGCTCGGCGCTGCCGCCGGGGAGGATCAGTCCGTCCATGTAGATCGGATCGACGAGGAGGGCGGAGAGTTCGCCCGATCCGTCGGGATTCTCGCGCAGGGCGAAGATCTGCTGACCCGACCGGCGGGCCGGGGGCTTGCTCATGATGCGGGTCCTGCTCAACTCTGCTCCAGATACGAGGACTTAAAGGATTACGAAAAGCCAACGAGGCGGCGATTCCCCACAGGAGTCCGGGCGCGATTTCCAGGAGCGGCCGGGTGACCCCGCAACGAGAGGCCCTGCCACTGCTGGTGATCGGCCGATGACGAACAGTCAACCGCCCTGCTCTGCGGTCGGCTATGGTCGAGCCAAGCCGGGACGTTGAAACCCTTGAAACCCGACTGCAAGGGGGAACTGTCGTGCGAACCGACCGTGCGCCGAACCGCAAGCTCGCCTCATTGATGACTGAAGCCGCTTGGGGGAACGGCGAGTTGGCGCGGGCCATCAACCGAGCCGGCACCGAGACCGGACAGCGACTCAAGTACGATGCCTCGGCCGTCTCCCACTGGCTCAGCGGCACCTCGCCTTCGGTGAGGGCCCTGCCGATCGTCCTGGAGACGCTGGCGCGGAGGCTCAAGCGACCCATCACCGCCTTCGAGGCCGGATTCCGCGAGACACCTACCACCGTTGACCAGCCGACGGATACGGTGTCAGGGCTGACCAACCTGGGGAGCCTCGATATGGACCCATCGCGGCGCGGAGTCCTCACGGCAGGCCTGTACTCGGCGGCCCTTGCCATTCCGGGCTGGCCCGACGCGGTGGGCCGCTTCGAGAGGCTGCGAACCGACCCCCACCTGCGGATCGGCATGGCGGAGGTGCGGGCGGTCGCGGCGATGACCGGGCGGATCAGTGACCTGGACGACCAGTTCGGCGGCCGGATGGCCCGCCCGATGGCAGCTTCGTTCCTGGTGAACACGATCGTCCCGTACCTTCGGGCGGACGCCGGTGAGGACGTCCGCAAGGCCATGCTGTCGGCCGCCGCCGACCACTGCTACCTGACCGGCTACATGGCCATGGACGAGCGCCACGACTCCCTGGCTCAGCACTACTACCTGAAGGCCCTGGAGCTGGCCGGGCACGCGGGCGACCACCTCACGTACTGCACCACCCTGCGGGGCATGAGCGTCCAGGCCGTCGACCTCGGCCACGGCAGTACCGCCCTGCGGTTCGCGGACGCCGCCTCGGCAGCCTCCCCCCAGGCCGGCCCTCGCATGAGGGCCTTCCTCGCCGGCCAGCAGGCCCACGCCCTCGCCCAGACCGGAGACAGGACCGGAGCCCTGCACCACCTGCGAACAGCAGAAGTTGCGATGGAGCAGGCCGAGTCCAAAGCGAAGGCGTTCGGCTCCTACGATCCGTCCTCCCTCGCCTACCACGAGGCCCAGGTCCGCTGGGAGCTCGGGGACAAGACTGGTGCCATCAGCGCGATGGAGACGTCCGACCGCCTGCGGTACTCCGTATACATTCGCAATCGGGTGCGGATGACCGGCATGCTCGCGGAGTGGAAGCTGCAGGCCGGCCGCCTCGAAGAAGCCTGCGCGGACTGGCACCGGGCGTTGGACGACTACCCGACCATCCAGTCCGGCCGGGCCGACGACCGCTTCCGCTCGATGCTCTCCGCGGCCCGGCCGCACCGCCGCAACCACCATGTGCGCGAACTCCTGGAGCGTGCCCGGCCCATGACGGGCGGGCGGCAATTCGCAAACGGTTCGCACCGTGCGTAGTCGGTGTGCTACTTTCCGCATCATCAACAGAACATAGGAGACCCCGGCGGTGGTGGAACACCCCGGGGTCGGGCACCAGGAGCTGTAACTCCAGATGCAGATTCATCGTAGCGCGCACACGCGCGCGTTCACCGTTCTACCGAACGGCCTGTTGCAGGACCGTCGGCTCAGCTACACCGCTCGTGGCCTCCTCGCCGACCTGCTCTCCCGGCCCGACGGGTGGCGGGAGGACGGGCGGCAGATGGCGGACAGCAGCCCGCAGGGGCGGGGTGCCGTCCGGCGGGCGCTCAAGGAACTCAAGGACGCCGGGTACTACCGGGTCGACAGGGTCCGGATGCCCGACGGGACGGTCCGGTCCGAGTCCCACGTCTACGACACCCCTCAACCCGAACCGGCTGTCCCCCGCCCGGCCTCCGGTGGGCGAGGGACCGGCGGCGCTGTCACTCCTCCCGTAAAGGACCCGGGACAAGAACCCACCCTCCCGGATGAACGGACGCGGGCCGCCGTGGCCACCCTGTTCCGGGTGATCCGGCCCGAACCCCGTCTGCGCCTCGGCGAGGCCGAGGCGCAGACGCTGGCACCGCTCGTCACACAGTGGCTGGAACGAGGAAGCAGCGAGGCCGAGTTGGCCCACGCCCTGCTCCCCGGGCTGCCCCAGCCGATGCACTCCCCCACGGCGATCCTCCGGGACCGCCTGCAACGCAAGCTGCCACCGGAACGCCCCGAAGCGCCCCCGCCGACGCCGTACGCCGAGTGCGGCCGCTGCCACGACCCGGTGCCCCGCCCCGGGATCTGCCGCACCTGCGCGGGCCTCGACACGAGAACCGTCGCCGTCGGCACCGGCGCGCCCGCCACCCCCGGCGGTGTCGCCCGGGCGCGCGCGGCCCTGCGCGGGTGGCCCCGGCGGCCGGCCGTCGCAGGCTCCTAGCCGGCGAAGCCGCTCTCGGGGTGGATGATCTCCAGGTCGGTGCCGTCGAGGTCGTCGAAGTGCGCGACCCGAGTGCCGAGGGCCGCGTTCGGGGTGACCTCGCCCGCCACGTCGTCGCCGAGGTCCTGGCCGATCACGCGTAGCGGGACGGGCGCCGCGCCCTGCGGCTCCCCGCCCGTCGTACGGGCGGGGAGCCGCAGGGCCGCCGGCGGGTCAGCCGATCGCCAGCCAGCCCGAGTACATGTTGGTCAGCACCAACAGCCCGGTGTCGCCGTCGTAGAGGGCGTTGTTCAGCTGGATGTGCCCCGTCTCGCGCATGTCGTAGTTGCACTCCGCCCACTTGCCGACGCCGAGGGCGTTGCGGCACGCGCCGGTGCGGCCGTAGTCGGTGCTCCACCGGCCGACGGCGGAGAAGCCGTCCTTCGCGGTGTCGAGCACGAGCACCTTGTCGCCGGCCTTGTCGAAGCAGGTCTTGACCCCGGGGCTGGTGATGCACGGCAGGCTGTCCGCCGCGATCGCGGACTCCGACACGGTGACGGGCGTCCCGATCGTGAGCGGGTCGGCCTGCGGAGCGGCGACGGCCCGACCGCCGCCGAGGGCGGTCAGCGCGAGCGTCAGGGCGGCGAGGCCGACGGCGGCGGCGGAGCGCCGGGTGCTGCGGAGTCCGTGGCTGGACATGGATGGTCCCCCTTCGAGGGTGCTGGTGTCTTCGCGTCCACCACTTGATCCCCCGTGGTGGACACAGCATCAGCTTGCCGACCCCCCATGGGGGTTGTCGTTAGCAGCGGGTCCACGTCCGCTTCGCTCAGCGTCCACCGCCAGCCGTCGCGGCGCCGTGCCGGAAGTCGCGGGGCGGCAGCCCGTACGCGCCGCGGAAGGCGCGGCTGAAGTCGGCGGCGCGGGGGAACCCGCAGCGGGCCGCGATGACGTGGACGGGGGTGGCGGCCAGGGCCGGGTCGGCGAGGTCGCGGCGGGCCCGTTCGAGGCGCTGGCGGCGGATCCAGGCGGCGACGGTCTCCTCCTCGCCCTCGAAGAGGCGGTGCAGGTAGCTGACCGAGATGTGGTGCGCGGCGGCGACCGCGCCGGGGTTGAGGTCCGGCTCGTGCAGGTGGGCGCGGACGAAGGCCCGGACGCGCTGGACCAGGGCCCGGCGCCGGCTCTCCGGCGGTAGCGCGTCCTCGGCGTCGAGGTGGTGGGCGAGCAGCGCCGACACCAGGTCGAGGGCGACGGTGCCCAGCCGGGGCGCGTCGCCGGCCCGGTAGGCGCCGGGGTCGGCGGCGATGCCGGCGAGCAGCTGGACGAGCAGGGCGCCCATGCCCGCGTCCCCGGGCATCCGGCGGGCCGTGAGCGTGCCGATCCGGTCCGGCGACAGCGGCAGCGCCTGCCGAGGCACGGTCAGCCAGCCCCCGCGGAACCGCTGGCGCGGATCGTCGGTGCTCGCCCGGAGGAGGATGGGCCGGGCGCTGTCCTGCAGGACCACGTCGTACGGGCGGTAGGCGCCGAGGCCGTCGGAACGGACCGCGGTGGCGGTGTCGCCGAACGGAAGCGAGAACAGGTACAGCTCGGGGTCGGTGGACGAGCGGATCAGGCGCGGCGACCGGCTCGCGGCTAGTGCTCTGACCGCATAGGTTCACCGGGTTTCTGCCCGGGCGAAGGCTGGGGCCGATTGGATGGGGGCTGACATCCATCCGATGTGTGGAGGCGTGGTGGCAGAGCCGGTCAGGGTCCGCAGACTGACTGATCAGGAGGGGCAGTGGCTGCAGCAGATCGTGCGTCGGGGCAGCACCAGTTCAGTGCGCTACCGGCGGGTGATGATGCTGCTGGCCTCGGCCGGAGGGAATCGCGTCCCGGTGATCGCCCAGCTGGTGGCGGCCGACGAGGACACCGTGCGCGACGTCGTTCACCGCTTCAACGAGATCGGCCTGGCCTGTCTGGACCCTCAGTGGGCGGGAGGCCGTCCCCGCCAACTCAGTCCTGACGACGAGGACTTCGTCGTCCAGACGGCCACCACCCGCCCGACCAAGCTCGCCCAGCCCTTCACTCGCTGGTCTATCCGCAAGCTCGCCGCCTACCTCCGTAAGGTGCACGGCCGGGTGATCCGCATCGGCCGCGAGGCCCTGCGCTGCCTGCTCGCCCGACGCGGCGTCACCTTCCAGCGGACCAAGACCTGGAAGGAGTCCACCGACCCCGACCGCGACGCCAAGCTGGACCGGATCGAGCACGTCCTGGAACGCTTCCCCGACCGCGTTTTCGCGTTCGACGAGTTCGGGCCGCTCGGCATACGCTCGACCGGCGGATCATGCTGGGCCGAGCAGGGCCGGCCGGACCGGGTCCCGGCGACCTACCACCGCACCCACGGCGTGACCTACTTCCACGGCTGCTACTCCATCGGCGACGACACCCTCTGGGGCGTCAACCACCGCCGTAAGGGCACAGCCAACAGCCTGGCCGCGCTCAAGTCGATCCGTGCCGCCCGCCCCGACGGCGCCCCGATCTACGTGATCATGGACAATCTCTCCGCCCACAAGGGCGCCAAGATCCGCCAATGGGCCCGGAAGAACAAGGTGGAGCTCTGCTTCACCCCGACCAACGCCTCCTGGGCCAACCCCATCGAGGCGCACTTCGGACCGCTGCGGCAGTTCACCCTCGCCAACTCCAACCACCCCAACCACACCGTCCAGACCCGTGAACTGCACCGATACCTCCGTTGGCGCAACGCCAACGCCCGCCACCCCGACGTCCTGGCCGCCCAACGCCGCGAACGAGCCCGCATCCGCAGCGAAAAGGGCATCCGCTGGGGCGGGCGTCCCATCCCCGCCGAACGGCTTCAGATCCTCAAGCCGAGGACTGCATGACGACCTGCTCACCCTCTCCCTTCGGTTCCTCGAAGTTGGTCAGGTAGCGGTTGAACAGCGCCTCATCCACGGTGACGGCGTTGGCACCCTCTACACCGCTTCGTACTTCGAGGCGGCGCTCCAGCGTCGTCCGGTCAGCCTTGAGGTGGACCAGTTCCCAGTGGCAACCGTGGCTTTCAATCAGCGCCTTGTAGTCGTCGCGGGCGGCGCGACTCCAGAAGCTGTAGTCCACCACCACGTCGCGCCCGGCCAGCATCAGCTCGACCAGTTCCTGCCGTTGCTCGCGGCGGATCACTTCCTTGAGCCGGTCGAACGCCTCAGCTTCCAGCACTAGGCCGGCGTCGCGCTGCCCGAGTCGTTGCCAGACCACTTCGTCGATCGACAGCCGGGCGAAACCGCGTCGCACCAGATCCATCGCGTAGGTGGTCTTGCCCGCTCCGGGAAGACCGCACATCAGCACTACCGTGCTCAATTGCTCCGTCACGGAGCCAGGTTAGACCGACCAACCCGGCGAACCTATGCGGTCAGAGCACTAGCGGCGGGTGCTCCATCGTCCAGAGCGCCAGGTCGCCGAGCGGCAGGATGCGCACCTCGGACCGGAAGTCGGCCCTGTGCTCGGTGCGGACGTCGAACGGCGCGATCATCCGGGTGAGTTGATGCTGCCAGTACTCGAAGCGGTCCGGTGGTTCCACGTCCTCGGTCCGGTACACCGACTCGTCCAGCATGCCCGCCCTCCCCGACTCGCGCTTCTGGTAAGGGCATTGTCACATCACGAACGGTCTCGTTCAGGACGGCTCTCGCGGCACTTGGTGCTGCCACTCCCGGGCGAACACCACCGAGCCCGCCTCCAGCGCCCGCAGCTGGACGACGCTGATGAAGTGTTCGGCGTCGCAGCGCAGTTGGGTGCGGGTCTGGACGGTGACGTCCCAGCCGATGTCGGGCCGCTCCAGGCGGACGGTGCGGTCGGTGCGGGCCTGGGCGCTGAGCGGGGCGCCGGTGAGCACCCGGTAGGCGGTGACGGTGTGTTCGTCGCGGACCAGGCCGTCGGGGTGGGTTCGGGTGCCGTCGGTGGCGGGGGAGAGCTCGGTGCGCCACTCGTGGCGGCCGATGTCGTGCACGGTGAGGTGTTCGGGCCGGACGGTGAGCGGTTCGGTGAGGTGGATGTCGAGCGGTGCGGGCAGCACCGGGGGTTCGAAGGTGACGGGCGGGGCGCCGACGTCGGCGGCGAGGTGGCGCACCGGCAGGCTCAGGGTGGAGCGGGACGGGTCGACGCCGTACCCGGTGTCCTCCGCGGGGGGCCAGACCCAGGGCCAGTAGACCGAGGAGAGGGCGAGCCGCAGCCGGTGCCCGGCCGGGACCGTCCAGGCGCAGGCCGCGAGATCGACCTCGGCGTCCGGCCCGTCGGCGACCAGGAAGCCCCGGGTGACCAGCTCCGAGGTGCCGTCCGGGCCGACCGCGCACAGCCGCACCGTCACCTGGACGGGTGCCCCGTCCTCGCGCAGCCGCAGCCGGACGGTCGGGGCGCCGAGCAGCTCGACGGGTTCGGGCAGTGGCTGGGAGTCGAAGCAGACCGAGCGGCCGTCCTCCTCGCGCTGGTCCGGCGGCTGGTCGGCGGGACGGCCGTGGGGGACGTAGGCGCCGGCGTTGAGGCCGGTGTGCTGCGGGGACCGGACCGGGACGTACCGGTCGTGGGCGGCGGTGCCGGCGGTGCGCAGCGGGCCGTCCAGGCCGTAGTGGATCTCCCGGACGTCGGGGGAGGGCCAGGCCTCGTCCCCGGTCCAGCGGGTGGAGAGCCAGGTGCGCAGGGCGGGTTCCTTGAGGGCGCCGGTGTCGATGCCGCGCAGCCAGTGGTCCCACCAGCGCAGGGTGTCGGGCAGGGCGGCCTCGGGCAGGCCGTGCGGCCAGGGGCCGATCAGGGCGCGCGCGGTGGGGGACTCGGCGAGCAGCCGCAGCACGAAGGAGCAGGACGGGTCGCCCCAGCCGGCCACGGCGAGGGCGGGCACGGACACCGGGACGGTGCTCTCGCGGGGTGCGAGCCAGTCGTCGACGGGCGGCTGCAGCGCCTCCAGCCGGGCCAGCCAGGCGGCCCGCCAGGCGTCGCCTACGTGCCGCGGGTCCGGCGGCAGGGCGGCGTCGGCGACCAGGGCGGTGAGCCGGGTGTGCAGGTCGGCGGCGAGCACGGCCCCGCCGAGCCGGTGGCCGCCCTCGGGGCAGGCGGTGACGACGGCGCCGACGGTGCCGGGGGTGCGGGCGGCGAGCCGCAGGGCGGTGGTGCCGGCGGTGCCGGTGCCGAGCAGGCCGAGCCGGCCGTTGCACCAGGGGCGGCGGGCGAGCCAGTCGACCACGGCGGCGCCGTCGGCCAGCTCCTGTTCGCCGCCGGGCTCGCCGGGGATGCCCTCGGAGTTGCCGTGCCCGCGGGTGTCGACCCGGACGGCGGTGTAGCCGTGGCCGGCGTACCAGGGGTGGCGGCGGGCGTCCTCGGCGGCGGTCCGGTCGGTGAGGCGGCCGCCGGAGTACTCCAGCAGCGCGGGGCCGGGCTCGTCACCGACCGGCCGCCACAGCCGGGCGGCCAGCCGGGTGCCGTCGGGCAGCGGGATGCGCAGGTCCTCGCGGGTGGTGTGGAAGGGGTAGGACGGCATGGCCGCTCCCATCGGTCCCGGGCGTCGGCCTTCCGACGGTTCGGTATTTCCGACAGTAGGGGAGGGAGCGGCCCTTTTCCTGGTGAGAGGGGCCTGATGCGAGGGGCCTGATGCGAGGGGCCCGGTGAGGGGGCCCGGTGAGGGGCGCCCCCGGTCAGGCCTTGCTCAGCCAGGCGGTGGCGTTGAGGGCGAGGGCGGCGTCGGTGCCCGCCGGGTCGTCCCAGCCGTTGTACAGGGTGTTGCCGGACTGGCCGGTGCCGTCGTCGATCGGGGAGCTGTCGCCCCAGATCGCGACCCGGCCGGAGCCGAAGGTGCTGGTGACGAAGAACGCGCCGGTGTTGCCGCTGTAGCCGGTCCGGTAGACCAGGCCCTTGACGTTCGGGTTGTCGGCGGGCTTGAGGGTGAAGGTGGTGCCGTTGCGCAGGATGGAGCCGGTGACGGTGCCGAAGGGGCCGTGCAGCACGGGGTCGGTCGGGGCGTCGGCCGCGCGCGGGTTGTCGGTGGTGATGTTGAGCAGGTCGACCGAGAAGCCGAAGGGGTCGTTGTTGTTCACCCCGTTGTTGGTCAGCAGGTCGTTGATGATCTTCGGGGAGTCCCAGCCGTCGTTGTTGCGGTCGCTGTTGTTGTGGTCGGAGACCAGGAAGAGCCCGCCGCCGTTCTTCACGAAGTTCATGATCGCGGCCTTTTCGCCCGCGGAGAAGCGCGTGTTGGGCTCCGGGATCACGAAGGTGTCGAAGTTGGCGAGGTCGAGCGCGGCGCCGGTGCCGTAGCTGATGGTGGACCCGGCCGGGAGGGTCTTCAGGCTGTACTGGCCGGTCTTCTGGAGGGCGACGCCCCAGGCGGACAGGGCGCCGGTCCAGCTCTTCTCGGTGGTGGGGTTGGCGTTCTGGGCCAGCGGGTCGGGCTGGCTGGTGCTGATGATCCAGTCGGCGTTGCCCGCGGTCTCGGCCTTGCTGTTGTCGAACAGCACCCGGTGCGGGGTGGCGCCGACGGTGGCGGTCCTGGCGGCGGGCGCGGCGGGCGCGGCGGGGCCGGGCGCGGCGGTGGCGGCGGGGGTGGTGAGGCCGGCCGTGAGCAGGGCCGTTCCGGCGAGGGCCGCGGCGGTTCGGATGCGGATCGTCATGTGCCGTTCCTCCGTGGGGAGTTGAGGGGGCAGCGCTCAGGTTTTCGCGCGTAGAACGGGAGTATCCGCGCGTAGAGCGCAGGGTGAAAGCCCTCCGAGGTTACGAAGCCTTGTACGGGTCGTGACGATCTTCGGGAGGGGGGTGGAAGCCGGGGGAGACCGGGGGGAGGCGAATCCGTAATTGCGCATGACTTGCAACTGCGCGCACCTAGGCGGAAAGATGGCCCAGCTTCGACCGCCCGACCGAAAGGACACGACGATGACCGCCCCCCGCTGGCGCGACCGGCTCACCCGTGAGGAGTGGATCCGCCTGGCCGGAATGGGCGGATTCATCCTCGCGCTCCACGTCATCGGCTGGTTCACCCTGCTCGCGGTGGTCGAGCCCGAGCACTACGACGTCGGCGGCCAGGTGTTCGGCGCCGGCATGGGCCTGACCGCCTACACCCTCGGCATGCGGCACGCCTTCGACGCGGACCACATCGCCGCCATCGACAACACCACCCGCAAGCTGATGGGCCAGGGCAAGCGGCCGCTGTCGGTCGGCTTCTGGTTCTCGCTCGGGCACTCGTCGATCGTCTTCGGTCTCTGCGCCCTGCTGGCCCTCGGCATCCGCTCACTGGCCGGCCAGGTGGAGTCCGACGACTCGACGCTGCACGAGATGACCGGCCTGATCGGCGTCGCCGTCTCCGGCACCTTCCTGCTGCTGCTCGGCCTGATCAACCTGGGCGCCTTCAACGGCATCCTCAAGGTCTTCCGCCGGATGCGCGAGGGCGACTACGACGAGGCGGAGCTGGAGCGCCAGCTGGAGCGGCGCGGGCTGATGAACCGCATCCTCGGCAGGGTCACCCGGGCCGTCACCAAGCCCTGGCACATGTACCCGGTGGGCCTGCTGTTCGGCCTGGGCTTCGACACCGCCACCGAGGTGTCCCTGCTGGTGCTGGCGGGCGGCGCGGCGGCCTTCTCGCTGCCCTGGTACGCGCTGCTCACGCTGCCGATCCTGTTCGCGGCCGGAATGAGCCTGCTGGACACCATCGACGGCTCGTTCATGAACTTCGCGTACGAGTGGGCCTTCTCCAAGCCGGTCCGCAAGATCTACTACAACCTGACCGTCACCGGGCTGTCGGTGCTGGTCGCACTGGTGATCGGCTCGATCGAGCTGATCGGCCTGCTCGGCGAGAAGCTGGACATCACCAGCGGTCCGGTCGCCTGGATCGGCGCACTGGACCTCAACTTCGTCGGCTACGCCATCGTCGGACTGTTCGTGCTCACCTGGGCCGCGGCGATCGCCTACTGGAAGCTCGGCAACGTCGAGGAGAAGTGGTCGGCCGGGCTGGCCGCCGGTGCCGCCGCCGGTGCCGCCCCCGCCTCCGCGAAGTCCGAGTAGGACGCGCAGGACCGAGGGGCCGAGGGGCCGCAGGGCCGAGGGGCCGGTGACCGGGGGTTCGGTCACCGGCCCCTCGGGGCTTTCCGGGGGCGCGCCGGGCGGGCGCCGCGCGGGCGGCGGTCGGGGCGCGGCACCCGCGCGGGCGGCGGTTCGGGCGCCGGGGCCGCGCTACTTCAGCGCGGCGAGCACCGCCTGGGCCATCACCTGCTCGCCGGTCGCGTTGGGGTGGAACGGCACAGCGGGCGAGCCGGGCAGCGCGCCCTCGATCCAGCGGTCGTCCGAGCAGACGTCGTGCCCGAGGGTCGGCGTCGCGGTGTCCACGTAGGTCGCGCCGTTCGCGGCCGCGGTGGACTTCAGCGCGGCGTTCAGCTTGTCGAGCACGCCGTGCATGTACTCGACGTCGCCCGGCGTCACCGGCTGGCGCAGGATGCACGTCGAGCCGTCGGCGGGCAGCACGGACGGGTAGCCGACCAGCAGCACCCTCGCCCCGGGCGCCTTGGCGTGGATGCGCTTGAGGGTGTCGGCCAGCTGCGGGGCGATGGTGGTGCGGATCCGCTCGGCCAGGTCGTCGGTGCCGTACTGCCAGGACATGCTGCTCCAGTCCCAGTAGCCGTGGTGATAGACGTCCTTGCAGGGCGTGCCGAGCGGGTTGACGACGGCGCCGGCGATGCAGGTGGCGACCAGTTCGCCGAGGCCGAGGTCGCTGGCCGCGAGGTCGTTGCCGCCGATCCCGAGGGTGACCAGGTCGGTGTCGGCGGTCACCGTGTCCAGCTGGGGGTCGTTGACCCTGATGAAGGCGTCGTACTGGGGCTGCGTCATCGCCTTGATCTTGGCCGCGGAGCAGGTGACGTCGGTGTACCGGCCGGACTTGAGGGCGGCGGCGACCAGGTGGCCGTAGTTGCGGTCGGAGCGCAGGCACAGGCCGGCCGACTGGCCCGGCACGCCGGCGCCGGCGGCGTAGGAGTCGCCGAGCGCCACGTAGTGCTTCGGCGCGGCGCCGGCGGCCTGGGCGGTGGTGGAGGTGAGTGCGAGTGCGGCACCGAGGGCGACGGCGGCGAGCGCGGTGGAATTCCGGAGGTGCCGGGATTTCCGGGCAGGGCGGAGCACGATTCCTCCTGGGGGAGAGAAACGACGGGTGGGGGTCGCATCGAGCCGGGCCACAGCTACTCGCAGGTAAGTTACTGCCAGGTTTCCCGGGCGTCCATGGTTTGCGCGGAAATTGCCGACATTCCGTCAGGCGGGCCCGGACGGAATTCCGCATTTCGCCCCACCGGGCGCCGAACGGCTATCGCACGGCTCTCGAACGGCTATCGCGCCACTGCCGGCGGCAATTCCGAAACGGCCCGGAGCGGAATTCACGCGGACGGTTGTTACCCGCCGGTTGACCGGACGTCACCGCAGACCGCAGTATCGGGCGCACAGCGGCGGCGCGTCCCGGACGCGCCGCCACCGCGAGCCCCGACGGAGGACTGCGCATGGCCCTGGACGCCGACGTCATCGTCATCGGAGCGGGCCTCGCGGGCCTCGCCGCCACCGCCGAACTCGCCGACGCCGGACGGAAGGTGATCCTCCTCGACCAGGAGCCCCTCGCCTCCTTCGGCGGCCAGGCGCACTGGTCCTTCGGCGGCCTCTTCCTGGTCGACTCGCCCGAGCAGCGCCGGATGCGGATCCGCGACTCGCACGCCCTCGCCCTGCGGGACTGGCTCGGTACGGCCGGCTTCGACCGGCCCGAGGACGCCTGGCCGCGCCGCTGGGCCGAGGCGTACGTGGACTTCGCGGCGGGCGAGAAGCGCTCCTGGCTGCACGGCATGGGCGTGCGGTTCTTCCCGGTGGTCGGCTGGGCCGAGCGCGGCGGCTACCTCGCCGACGGGCCCGGCAATTCGGTGCCGCGCTTCCACATCACCTGGGGCACCGGGCCGGGGCTGCTGGAGCCCTTCGTCCGGCGGGTCCGCGCCGCCGCCGCGCGCGGCCTGGTGGACCTGCGCTTCCGGCACCGGGTCACCGGGCTGTCCGCCACCGCGGGCGCCGTCGACACCGTCACCGGCGAGGTGCTGGTGCCGAGCCCGGCGGGCCGGGGCGAGGCCAGCTCGCGCGAGGCCGCCGGGAGCTTCGAGCTGCGCGCCCAGGCCGTGATCGTCACCTCCGGCGGCATCGGCGGCAACCACGACCTGGTCCGCAAGGCCTGGCCGGCCCGGCTCGGCACCCCGCCCGCCAGGCTGCTCTCCGGGGTGCCCGCGCACGTGGACGGACTGATGCTGGAGGTCGCCGGCCGGGCCGGGGCCAGCCTGATCAACGGCGACCGGATGTGGCACTACACCGAGGGCATCGAGAACTGGGACCCGATCTGGGCCCGGCACGGCATCCGCATCCTGCCCGGCCCCTCCTCGCTCTGGCTGGACGCGCGGGGCAGGCGGCTGCCCGTCCCGCTGTTCCCCGGCTTCGACACCCTCGGGACGCTCGAACACATCATGTCCACCGGGTACGAGTACACCTGGTTCGTGCTCAACCAGCGGATCGTCGAGAAGGAGTTCACCCTCTCCGGCTCCGAGCAGAACCCCGACCTGACCGGCAAGTCGGTGCGCGGCGTGCTCGGGCGCGCGCTGCCCGGGGCCCCCGGCCCGGTCCGGGGTCACCTGCGGCACGGCCGGGACTTCGTCACGGCGGGCAACCTCGCGGACCTGGCCCGGGGCATGAACGCCAGGACCGGCGAACCGCTGATCGACCCGGACGAGCTGCGCCGCACCGTCGAGGACCGCGACCGGCAGCTGGCCAACCCCTTCGCCAAGGACCTCCAGGTCACCGCGATCCACGGGGCCCGCCGCCACCTCGGCGACAGGCTCATCCGCACCGCCGCCCCGCACCGCATCCTCGACCCGGGCGCCGCGCCGCTGATCGCCGTCCGGCTGAACATCCTGACCCGCAAGTCGCTGGGCGGGCTGGAGACCGATCTGTCCTCCCGGGTGCTGCGGCCGGACGGCGAGGTGCTGCCGGGGGTGTACGCGGCCGGCGAGGCCTCCGGGTTCGGCGGCGGGGGCGTGCACGGGTACCGCTCCCTGGAGGGGACGTTCCTGGGCGGCTGCCTGTTCTCGGGCCGTACGGCGGGACGGGCGGCGGCCCGGGCGGTCGGGTAGCGGCGCCGGGGGGCGGGTAGCGGCGCCGGGGGACGGCGTCAGAAGGTGGCCGGCGGCTCCAGCCCCAGCGGCCGGGCGGCCCGGCCGCGGACGGCGAGGATGATCGCCGCGATCAGGCCGACGACGGCCAGCAGCAGCCCGACCGCGCCCAGGACGAGCGCTCCGGCGAGCTTGCCGGGCAGCGCCTCGTCGCCGGCGCCGTTGTGCCACACCACCCGCTCGCCGACCTTGGCGAGGTCGACGGTGCCCTGCTGGTCGTTCAGGTTGATCCGGGAGTCGAAGGTGTCGGCGCGGCGGTCCCCCATCAGGAAGGCCCGGCCCGGCGGGACGGTGACGTCGAAGTCGAGGTAGCAGGTGTGGGTCTGCCGGGCCGGCGGCTCGTCGACCGGCTTCCCGTTGAGGCTGAACTGCCCGTTCGCGCAGGCGATGCGGTCGCCGCCCAGGGCCATGGCCCGCTGGACGACCGTGCCCTGCAGCGTCCAGGGGGAGTCGACGGTGTAGACCTCGCCGCGGCGCACGTCCGCGGGCCGGACCCGTTCGGTCCAGAGCCCGGTGCCCGACGGCAGCTCCGGGGACATCGTCTCGCCCGCCATGCGGTGATAGCCGTAGCCGGAGCCGACCACGGCGAACCCGAGCACGGCGCACAGGATCCCGACCACTCCCACGGCCACCGATATCCATGTACCGCGGCGGCCCCTTCGCTTCGGCATCCGGCCGTCCTCCCCTTGTCGTTCGTGACTCGTGCTGCGGCCCGTGGGCCGTGCGCATCCTAAGGGTCTGGCGGGTGCCCCCTGGCCTGCGGGTACAGTGCGGGGGCCGGTGCGGAGCGCGCCGCCGACCACGAGGGGGAGCAGAACCGATGAGCCGCCGAGAGCGCGACGGTGCCCGGGACCGCAAGCGGGGCGCCGGTGCCCCCGTGACCGTCACGGTCTGCCGGGGCTGCTGCTGCGGCACCGAGGCCAAGCACCCCGGGGTGGACCACGCGGGCCAGTACGAGCGGCTGCGGACGGCGGTGGGTTCGGCGGGCCGGGTCCGGGCGGTCAAGTGCCTGGACGTGTGCACCCAGTCGAACGTGGTGGTGGTCGGCCCCTCGGCGGAGGGCCGGGCGGCGGGCGGCCGGCCGGTCTGGCTGGGCTTCGTGCTGATGGACGAGATGATCGACGAGATCGGCGCCTGGGTGCGCGCGGGCGGCCCGGGCCTGGCCGATCCGCCCGGGCTGCTGGACCTCCAGCTGATCTCGGTGTCCCGGCGGGTCCGCGAGGGCCTGCCGGAGTGAGGCCGGGCTCCGGCTGAGGTCGGTCCCCGGTCCTACTGGATGATCGTCGGATCATGTCTACCCGGGGCGAACCCGGGTCGGCCCGGGTGCCTTCACCACTACCATGACCGGTGGCGCCGGGCCCTCGCGGACGGCGCCGAGCCGATTCCGCGCGAGGGAGGAAGCCGATGACGACGGTCTGCCGCATCTGCGCGGGCACCGGCCGGACCGCCGGTCTCAGCTGCCGGACCTGCCAGGGCACCGGCACCACCGAGGTGGGCGGCGGGGGCGGCAACTGCTTCCTCTGCGACGGCACCGGGGTGTACGTGCGCTACCGGGTGGACGCGACCGGGGCCAAGCACGCCTACCGGGACGAGATCTGCCGCACCTGCGACGGCACCGGCAACCGGGCCGCCACCCAGTGGGACGAGCCCTCCGGCTGAGGACGGACCCGGCCGGCCGGTGGCGCGGACCGCGGGTCCGGGCGGGCCCGCGGCGCCGCCGACGACCGCTCAGTTCGAGGGGCCGGTGGGGGCCATGATGCGGCGTCGAGACGGTACGGGTACGCCCTTTACCGAATCATGGTCGAACATTGGCGTTCGAATGACGGGTACGCTGCGACCCGTTCACCCGGCGTCCGTGCGCGATCAACGTGCCGCTGGAAGAGTCCCGCGCATGGATATCCCCAACATGGGCGTGCCGGCCAAGCTTGCCGACCGCATGAGCATGGCCGAGCAGCACGAGTACCTGCGGGCCCGTTTCTCCCGCCGCCGGATGCTGCGCGCCGGTGCCGTGACCGTGGGCGCCGTCGCCGTCGGCGGCGCGCTGGGCAGCGGGACGGCCTTCGCCGCCCCGGCCGGCCCGCAGCTGCTGACCGGTGGCACGACCAGCGGCATCGACGGCGCGCTGGTCGCGCCGACCGGCCGTCACCTCCAGTTCGGCCCCGAGCCGGACACCCAGTTCCGCGTCTCCTGGCAGGTGCCGGCCCCGGTCAAGAAGCCGTTCCTGCGCTTCGGAAAGACCCCGTGGGAGCTGAGCCACAAGGTCCAGGCCGAGGTCCGCGCCCTGCACACCCCGGCGCTGACCCCGAACGGCCAGCCGGTGGACCAGTACTACCTGCACGTGGCGCTGGAGGACCTGCGCCCCGACACCACCTACTACTACGGTGTCGGCCACGAGGGCTTCGACCCGGCCTCGCAGCAGCAGATCTCCACCCTGCACACCTTCCGCACCGCGCCCTCCCGCGACCACCGCTGGGGCAAGGTGTACGAGCCGTTCACCTTCACCGCCTTCGGTGACCAGGGCGTCAGCGCGCACGCGGCCGGCAATGACCACATCATCAAGGCCCAGAACCCGGCCTTCCACCTGCACGCCGGCGACATCTGCTACGCCGACCCGGCCGGTTCCGGCACCGACCCGGACAAGTCCGTCTTCAACGCGAAGACCTGGGACGACTTCCTGGTGCAGACCGAGACGGTCGCCGCCGAGATCCCGTGGATGGTCGCGTACGGCAACCACGACATCGAGGCCTGGTACTCGCCGAACGGCTACGGCGGCGAGAACGCCCGCTTCTTCCTGCCGAACAACGGCCCGGACCCGCGCGCCGTCCCCGGCGTCTACACCTTCCGCTACAAGAACGTCGGCGTCGTCTCGCTGGACGCCAACGACGTCTCCTACGAGATCCCGGCCAACCTGGGCGTCTCGGCGAACAAGCAGACCAAGTGGCTGGAGCGCACCCTCAAGGACCTGCGCAACGACGAGACCGTCGACTTCGTCGTGGTCTTCTTCCACCACTGCGCCTTCTCCACCACCGTCGCGCACGCCTCCGAGGGCGGTGTCCGCGAGGCCTGGGTGCCGCTGTTCGAGAAGTACCGGGTGGACCTGGTCATCAACGGCCACAACCACATCTACGAGCGCACCGACGCGATCCTCGGCAACAAGGTCTCGAAGCAGGTGCCGAGCGGCGCCACCATCGAGCCGGCCAAGGACGGCGTGGTCTACGTCACCGCGGGTGCGGCCGGCCGCAGCCTGTACAAGTTCGACGTGCCGGACACCTACGAGGGGCACGAGAACCACCAGGACGAGGTCAAGACCTACTACTGGAGCAAGGGCAGGGTGAAGACCCCCGAGACCATCCAGTGGTCGCGGGTGCGCTACACCGGCTACTCCTTCATCAAGGTCGACGTCACCCCGAAGCACCTGGGCCAGAAGTCGGTCATGAAGGTCACCGCGCTGGCCGAGGACGGCACGCAGATCGACAACTACACGATCCTGCGCACGGTCGGCGAGGGCTGGGACTCGAACCGCGACGACGACGGCCAGGGCGGCGGCTGGGGCTGGTAGTCCCCGAGCGGCCGGCGCTCCCCGGACGCGCCCGACGGGCCCCGGCGGTGAGGGAGGACCTCAGCGCCGGGGCCCGTACATGATGACGCCGACCCCGGCCAGGCAGACCAGCGCGCCCAGCACGTCGTAGCGGGTCGGCCGGAAGCCGTCCACGACCACGCCCCACAGCAGCGAGCCGGCCACGAACACCCCGCCGTACGCGGCCAGCACCCGGCCGAAGTTGCTGTCCGGCTGCAGGGCGGCCACGAAGCCGTACGCGCCGAGCGCCACCACCCCCAGGCCGGCCAGCCACCACGGCCGCTGCTCGCGCACGCTCTGCCAGACCAGCCAGCAGCCGCCGATCTCGGCGACGGCGGCGAGGACGAACAGGGCGACGGAGCGAAGGACGGTCATGCGGCCGAGCCTAGGGCGTGTCCCGGGGCGTCAGCTCTGGCGGTACGTGGCCAGGAAGCGCCCGATCCGGTTGACGGCCGTCTCCAGGTCGTCGGCCCGGGGCAGGGTGACGAAGCGGAAGTGGTCCGGGCGCGGCCAGTTGAAGCCGGTGCCCTGGACGACGTGGATCTTCTCGCGCAGCAGCAGGTCCAGCACGAACCGCTCGTCGTCGACGATCCGGTGCACCGCCGGGTCCAGCCTGGCGAAGGCGTACAGCGCGCCCTTGGGCTTGACGCAGCTGACACCGGGGATCTCGTTGAGCGCCTTGACGGCGATGTCGCGCTGTTCGGTGAGCCGGCCGCCGGGCAGCACCAGGTCGTTGATGGACTGGTGGCCGCCGAGCGCGGCCTGCACGGCGTACTGGGCGGGCACGTTGGGGCACAGCCGCATGCCGGAGAGCATGGTCAGGCCCTCCAGGTAGTCGGTGGCGTGCTGCCGGGGGCCGGAGACGACCAGCCAGCCGCTGCGGAAGCCGGCCACCCGGTAGGACTTGGAGAGGCCGTTGAAGGTGAGCGTCAGCACGTCGTCGGCCAGGGCGGCCAGGCAGTGGTGCTCGGTGCCGTCGTAGAGGATCTTGTCGTAGATCTCGTCGGCCAGCACCATCAGGTGGTGGCGGCGGGCCAGGTCGAGGATGCCCTCCAGCAGTTCCTTCGGGTAGACGGCGCCGGTGGGGTTGTTGGGGTTGATGACGACGATCGCCTTGGTGCGGGCGGTGATCTTGGCGGCGATGTCGTCCAGGTCCGGGTACCACTCGGCCTCTTCGTCGCACAGGTAGTGCACGGCCTTGCCGCCGGCCAGCCGGACCGCGGCCGTCCAGAGCGGGTAGTCGGGCATCGGCACGAGGACCTCGTCGCCGTCGTCGACCAGCGCGGTGACGGCCATCTGGATCAGCTCGGAGACGCCGTTGCCGAGGTAGACGTCGTTGACGGTGACGCCCTGGACCCCGCGCTGCTGGTAGTACTGCACCACCGCCCGGCGGGCCGGCAGGATGCCGCGCGAGTCGCTGTAGCCGTGCGCCTTGGGCAGGTTGCGGATGATGTCCTGGATGATCTCCTCGGGCGCCTCGAAGCCGAACGGGGCCGGGTTCCCGGTGTTCAGCCGCAGCACGCTGTGCCCGGCCTCCTCCAGGGCGTTGGCCTGGTCGACCACCGGGCCCCGGATCTCGTAGCACACGTCATTGAGCTTGCTGGACTGTCGAAACTCCATCTGCGGCCTCCCGACCGTCACCACCGCTCCGTTGCTTCAGCTTTGTTCTACCAAGTGTGTACTTGGAAAGTCCAACCTCTTGGCTATGCTGATCCGCATGTCACGCCGAAGCTACGACCAGTACTGCGCCGTCGCCCGCGCCCTGGACGCGGTGGGGGAGCGCTGGAGCCTCCTGATCGTCCGTGAGCTCCTCGGTGGCCCGCGCCGCTACACCGACCTGCACGCCGACCTGCCCGGCGTCTCCACCGACATCCTGGCCGCCCGGCTCAAGCAGCTGGAGGCCGAGGAGCTGGTGACCCGCCGCCGGCTGGAGCGGCCCGCCAACGCGACGGTCTACGAACTGACCGGGCGGGGCCGTGAACTGCGGCCGGTCGTCGAGGCGCTGGGGGAGTGGGGGCTGGCCGCCCTCGGCGAGCAGCGGCCCACCGACGCCGTGCGCGAGCACTGGTTCACGCCCCGCGGGGCGGAGGAGCCGGCGGCGGTCGCGGCCGGCTGACGACCGCGGGCGCGCCCGGGTCGCCCGGACGGGGCGGCGGCAAGGCCCCCGTCGCCGACCGCCGCCCCGTGTGCCCTCAGTGTGTCCCGGGCCGATGAACGAACGATCGGCGTGCGATGAGCGCCGGGGCCCGTCGCCGCCCCGGACGGGCACGCACGTACGATCGTCGGATCGTCGGACCGCCGGAGTCGTTCCAGGAGAGCGGAGGCCAGCCCGTGCCCACCCCCTACCGCAGCTATGTCGCCGTCGGCGACTCCTTCACCGAGGGCATGGGCGACGACCTGTTGCCGGACGGCCACTACCGGGGCTGGGCCGACCGGGTCGCCTCGGCACTGGCCGCCGAGCACGCCGCCGAGCATGCCGACGCGCAGCCCCCGGACGCCGGCTTCCGGTACGCCAACCTCGCCGTCCGCGGCAAGCTCATCGGCCAGATCCACGACGAGCAGCTCGCCGCCGCCACCGCGATGGGGGCCGAGCTGGTCACCCTGGCGGGCGGCCTCAACGACGTGCTGCGCCCCGGCTGCGACATCGACGAGGTCGAGCGGCTGCTCGGCCGCTGCGCCGCCGGGCTGCGCGCCACCGGCGCCACCGTCGTGCTGTTCACCAGCACCGACCCCACCCGGCGCATGGCCGGCAGTGCCCGGCTGCTGCCCGCCATCCTGCGGATGAAGGCCTTCGTCCAGGAGCTGGGCCGGCAGGACGGCTTCGCCGTGGTCGACCTGTTCTCCGCGCCCTGCTTCGACGACCGCCGGCTGTGGGCCGAGGACCGCCTGCACCTCTCGTCCGAGGGCCACCGCCGGGTCGCCGCGGGCGTGCTGGAGGCGCTCGGCCGCCCCGCGGCCTTCGACTGGCGCGCCCCGCTGCCCGCCGCCGCCCCGGCCGGCCGCGCCGAGCGGCTGCGCGAGGACGCCCGCTGGCTGGGCACCCACGTCGGCCCGTGGATCGGCCGCCGCCTCACCGGCCGCTCCTCCGGCGACGGCCGCCCGGCGAAGCGGCCGGAGCTGCTGCCGTACCGCTGAGGCCCGCTCGGCCGAGGCCCGCTACCCCTCGGCGCCGGCGCCCGGCGCGTCGAGGACCAGGCTCGCCATCGGAGCGTGGGTGGTCCAGCCCATCGCCTCGTAGAGCGCCCGTCCCTCCGGCGTGCCGACCAGTACGCCGGTGCGCGCGCCCCGCTCGTGCGCGGCGCACTGGAGCGTCCGCATCACCAGGACGCCCAGGCCCCGGCGGCGGTGCTCGGGCACGGTGGTGATCTGGTCCGGTACGGCCACCGGGCCGGCCAGGCCCGCCTGGCCGCGCGCGGCGAGGTGCCCGTCCCCGGTGCGCACCAGCACCCGGAGGACCCCGCCCCGCTCCCAGGCGGTCACGGTGTACCCGGCCGGGACCTCGGGCCGCTCGGCGGCGAGCGGCACGCTCATCAGGAAGCCCGGCGCGTCCAGACGCCACCGTTCGTCCAGCCAGGGGCGCACGGTGGCGTCCTCGGCGAACAGCTTCAGCCAGGTGGTCGGCGCGGTGACGGTCTCGGCGAGCTTGCGGACGTCGGCCTCGGTCGGTTCCGGCAGCACGTGCCGGCCCACCTCGCCGGCCGGCGCGCCGACGTCGATGCTCCAGCCCCAGGGCTGGTCCACCGGCTCGGCGGAGCCGCGCGAGACGGCCCAGCCCGAGATCCACATCCGGACCAGGTCCCTGGTGTCCGGTTCCCGCATGTCGCCCACCCCCGTGTGTAATGGTCTCAAAGGCGGTGCACAGCTTACCGGCAGCGGGGGCCGTCGGGCCAGTAGGATTTCCGGGTTCACGGTGCCACCCGGCGCCGGCTGCTGGAAGGACCCCGGAACGTGCGCGAGACCGAGCCGCCGCAGGACCCCACGGCGGCCGCGCCGACCCCGCTGGAATCCGACTGCGGCAACTGCTTCGGCCTCTGCTGCGTCGCGCTGCCGTTCGCCGCCGGCAGCGACTTCGCCATGAACAAGGCGGCCGGCAGCGCCTGCCACAACCTGCGGACCGACTTCCGCTGCGGCATCCACGCCCAGCTGCGCGACCGGGGCTTCCAGGGCTGCACCGTCTACGACTGCTTCGGCGCCGGGCAGCGGGTCTCCCAGGTGACCTTCGGCGGCCGCAGCTGGCGCGAGGAGCCGGACAGCGCCAAGGCGATGTTCGACGTCTTCCCGATCGTGCGGCAGCTGCACGAGCTGCTCCGCTACCTCACCGAGGCGCTCACCTTCGACGCCGCCGCTCCCGTCCACGACGAACTGCGGCAGGCGCTGGAGCGGACCGACCGGCTGGCCGGCGGCACCCCCGAGGAGATCCTCGCCGTCGACGTCCCGGCCCACCGGCAGCAGGTCAGCGAGCTGCTGCTGCGCGCCGGTGAACTGGTCCGCGCCGCCGTCCCGCGCCGCCGCGAGCTCCGGGGTGCCGACCTCTTCGGTGCCCGCCTGCGCGGCGCCGACCTGCGGGGGGCCAACCTGCGCGGCGCCCTGCTCGTCGCGGCCGACCTCTCCGGCGCGGACCTGCGCCTCGCCGACCTGGTCGGCGCCGACCTGCGGGACGCCGACCTGGCCGGCGCGGACCTCGGCACGGCCCTCTTCCTCACCCAGGCCCAGCTCAACGCCGCCCGCGGCGACGCCACCACCCGCCTCCCGGACGGCCTGACCCGGCCCGCCCACTGGCCCGAGACCGCCCCGGCCCCGGCGGCCGGCGGCCGGGCCGGAGGAGGGGCCGGGCCCCGCTCCGGCAAGGGCGGCAGGGCGGACGGCCGGTCCGGCGGGGGTTCGGGCAAGGGCGGGGGCTCGGGCAAGGGCGGTGGCCGCTCCGGGCAGGGCGGCCGGCGCGGGTAGCGCTACTGGCCGACCCGGCCGTCCACGCGCTCGCGCAGCAGATCCGCGTGGCCGCAGTGGCGGGCGTACTCCTCGATCCGGTGCACCAGCAGCTCCCGGATCGAGACCGCGTTCCGCCCCACCCGCTCGCCCAGGTCCCGGTGGCCGTCCAGCGCCGCGTCCAGTGCGGCCTGTTCGCGCTCCAGGTCGCGGAACGCGGCCTCCACCACGGCCTGCTCGCCGACGGCCTCGTCGAAGTCCGCGTCCCGCCCGCCGTACAGCTTCGGCAGCGGTTCGTCGTCGGTGATCCAGTTCCGCCAGTCCCGTTCCACCTCGGCGAGGTGCCGGACCAGTCCGAGCAGCGACATCGTCGACGGCGGCACCGAGCGGCGGGCCAGCTGCTCCGGGGTCAGGCCGTCGCACTTCATCCGCAGGGTCAGCCGGTAGTTCGTCAGGAAGTCCTGGAGTGTGGCGAGTTCGCCCTCGGGGCCGGGGTCGCCGGTGTGGCGGGGGTCGTCGTCCGGGTCGGCCCACATGTCGGGGTGGACGGTCGCCTCGGTCCATCGCGCGGTTTGTTCGGTCATGGCGTGCATCGTCGTGCGCGACCGTTCCTTCCCGCCACCGGGTTTCGCGCGTCGACGCGCCCTCGCGGACGGCCGCCTCCGGACGGCCGCCTCCGGAGGGCTCAGCCGGTCAGCAGGCGGGCGCGCAGGGCGGCGGTCTGCTCCCGGTCGATGCCGAGGGTCCCGGTGAGGTAGGCCTCGACCGAGCCGTAGCGGTCGGCGAGGTCGGCGAGGGTGAGCCGGATGACGGCCTCCGGGGCGCGCCCGAAGGCGGGCCAGCGCAGGGTGCGGCCGGGGTGGGCGGCGTGCCAGTCGGCGACGAAGTGCGGGGTGGCGAGCTCGGTGAGGGCGAAGTCGGCGGCGATCTCGTCCTCGCCGACGCCGAGCAGGGTGAGCAGCAGGGCGGCGATCAGCCCGGTGCGGTCCTTGCCGGAGGCGCAGTGGAAGACCACCGGGGCGTCGGCGGCCGTGATCACGTCCAGGGCCTGGCGGATCTCCTTCACCCCGTCCTCGGCGACCTCGGCGAAGCGGTCGGCGAGGTAGCGCCACGGGTCGAGCTCCGGGTCGATCTCGGCCTGGTCGTACGGGCGGTGCTCGATCGAGAGGTTGTGGTACTCCAGGCCCTCGAACGCGGGCACCCGGCCCTTGGCGGCGATCTCCCAGGGGTAGCGCAGGTCGATCACGGTCCGCACGCCGAGGGCGTGCAGCCGGTCGAGGTCCGCGGGGGAGCCGAGCTTGCCGAGCGAGTCGGAGCGGTACAGCAGCCCCCACCGGACGGAGCGTCCGCCGGCGGCCGCATAGCCGCCCAGGTCGCGGAAGTTGTGCAGGGCATCGAAGGAGTGGTGACGCGTCGTCATGCGCGCACTCTAGTCAGCGGCGGGCCGCTCGCCGCGGGGTGGGCCGTAGCCGTGGGCGAGCAGGCCGAAGGCGCCGGTGGCGTCCCCGACGGCCTCGGCGTACAGCCCGTCGGCGGTGCGGCCGTCCCGGATGCGGCGCCAGTTGTGCAGGGCGAGGACCCGCTGGGTGGCGGTGACCTGGGCGGCGAGCAGGGTGGCGGTGAGCTCCTGCGGCCCGGGCAGGCCGGGGCTGGCGCGCAGCGCCTCGGCCAGCGACTGCTCGGCGCGGGCCACGTACTCGCCGACCCGGGCGGCCAGGCTGGGGGTGCCGTGGACCAGGCCGGTGAAGGCGAGCACCGCGGGGTGGTCGTTGAGGCCGGTGACCGGGTCGCGCCGGGTGAGCCCGGCCAGGAAGTCCCGCAGCAGCGCGTCGAGCACCGGTTCGCCGGGCGGCCGGGCGCGGACCACCTCGGCGGCCTGTTCCTGGTGGTCGGCGAAGCGGTGGACGACCAGGTCCTCCTTGGTGGGGAAGTAGGAGAACAGCGTCGGTTTGGAGACCTCGGCGGCGGCCGCGACGTCGGCCACCGACACCCGGTCGAAGCCGTGCTCCAGGAACAGCGCGATGGCCGCCTCGGAGATGGCCCGCCGGGTCCGCTCCTTCTTCAGCTCCCGCAGTCCCGTCATGCACCTCAGGCTAGCAGTGGGGATTGACCGGGACAGGTTTTGGACCCGGTCCTCCGGCGGGCGTGTCCGGCCCGGGAGGGCCGCCGCCGGGTACGGCGGACGGACCCTAGGCGCTGCGGTCGGCGAGCACCTCGCGGACGACGTGGCGGGCGTTGGCGGTCAGCGCCTGGTCGGTGTGGCGGTAGTACGGGATCGTCACCAGGGCGATGGAGAACGCCCAGGCGCGGCCGCGGGCCCACATCGCCTCGTCCGCGTGCAGGGCGGCGCGGAAGGCCGGACGGGCGGCGGCGGGCAGCAGGTTCCAGGCGACGATCAGGTCGGCGGTCGGGTCGCCGACGCCCATCAGGGCGAAGTCGATGACGGCGGAGAGCCGCCCGGTGGGGGCGAGCAGCAGATTGCCCGGGGTGAGGTCGCCGTGCATCCAGACCGGCGGGCCGGCGTACTCGGGCAGCCGAAGCGCCTTGTCCCACAGGGTGGTTGCGGCGCCCGTGTCGATCGAGCCGGAGAGCTGGGCGATGGCCGCGCGGGTGGCGCCGTCCCGGGAGGCGAGTGGGGTGCTGCGCTGGGAGGGCGGGGCGCCGGCCGGGTCGACGGCGCGCAGCGCGTTGACGAAGCCGGCCAGGTCGCGGGCCAGGGCCTGGGGCGCGGCCAGCGCGTTGACGGCCGGGTTGGCGCCGTCCAGCCAGTGCAGCACCGACCACTCCCACGGGTAGCCGGCGGCGGGCCGGCCGACCGCGAGCGGCGCCGGGACGGGCAGCGGCAGCCGCGGCGCCAGCCGGGACAGCCACTGCTGCTCCCGCCGCAGGCCCCCGGCGGCCCACTCCACCCGGGGCAGCCGGACGGCGAGTTCGGGCCCGAGGCGGAACATCGCGTTGTCCGCCCCGGGGGCGGGGACCGGGGTGATCGGAAGGCGCTCCCACTGCGGGAACTGGACGGAGATCAGCCGACGGACCAGGGTCGCGTCGACCACCGGCCCGTCGGGGTGCATCCGGGTGGCAGCGCACATGCCCGGCAGCGTACAGCGCTGGTCGTTACCGTTCAGCCCGATTCCCGAACTGCGCACATTCCGAAGGCCATTCGAAAGCGACCGGCGGACGATCAGTCGAAGGTGACCCGCACCCCGATGGTGCCGCCCTTGCCGAAGCGCAGCACGTTGGCGGTCAGCGCCACCGCGCACAGCAGCCCGTACTTGCGCCGCAGCAGCTTCCGGTAGGCGGGCGCCCGGTCCGGGTCCAGCACCGCGGCGGCCGGCACCTGGGCGCCGAGCAGGTTTCCGCGGATGTCGCTCGGCCCGACCAGCACGTCCGAACGGTTGCGCAGGCGCTTGACCTTGCCCGTCTTCGTGACGGTGGTGAAGACCAGCGCGTCACCGTCGCGCGCGACCCACACCGGGGTGGCGACCGGAGTGCCGTTCCTCCGGTACGTGGTGAACAGCAGGTACTTGGCGGCGGCGAGCCGCTCCAACTCGGCGGCGGCATCCAGAGTGTCCATGCCCGCCAGCCTAGGAAGCGGCAACTGGGCCCCGCTCAAGCCTCGGTGGAGCCGCCCGGCACGGCACCGGACGGCGCGCCACGCCCGGCCGTCCCGGGTGCGGCCGGGCGTCGTCGTCGGCACCTGCCAGAATGCAGGGCGTACGGCGCAAGCACTGATGGAGAAGGTGACCGGCTTCGTGACCACGGCAGTCGAACAGGTGGCCCGGCAGGCCCAGCAGGCGATCGAGCGGAAGATCGCCGAGGAGCTGGGTGTCCGCGAGGGGCAGGTGAAGGCTGCGGTCGACCTGCTCGACGGCGGCGCGACCGTCCCCTTCGTGGCCCGCTACCGCAAGGAGGTCACCGGTTCCCTCGACGACGCCCAGCTGCGCGCCCTGGAGGAGCGGCTGCGCTACCTGCGCGAACTGGAGGACCGCCGGGCGGCCGTCCTGGAGTCGATCGAGGCCCAGGGCAAGCTGGACGACGCGCTGCGGGCCCGGGTGCTCGCCGCCGACTCCAAGGCCCGGCTGGAGGACATCTACCTGCCGTTCAAGCCGAAGCGGCGCACCAAGGCGCAGATCGCCCGCGAGGCCGGCCTGGAGCCGCTCGCCGACACCCTGCTGACCGACCCGGGCCAGGACCCGGCCGCGCTGGCCGCGCGGTACCTGAACGAGTCGGTCGCGGACGGCCCCGCCGCGCTGGAGGGCGCCCGGGCGATCCTGGTCGAGCGCTTCGGCGAGGACGCCGACCTGGTCGGCTCGCTGCGCGAGCGGATGTGGACCCGCGGCCGGCTGGTCGCCCGGGTCCGCGACGGCAAGGAGGGCGACGGCGCCAAGTTCGCCGACTACTTCGACTTCGCCGAGCCGTACACCCGGCTCCCCTCGCACCGCATCCTGGCGATGCTGCGCGGCGAGAAGGAGGAGGTGCTCGACCTCGACCTCTCCCCGTACGACGGCGAGTCCGAGGGCGACCTGCCCGGCGAGAACGACTACGAGCAGCGGATCTCCGCCCGTTTCGGCATCGCCGACCGCGGCCGCCCGGCCGACAAGTGGCTCGGCGACACCGTTCGCTGGGCCTGGCGCACCCGCATCCTGGTCCGGCTCGGCATCGACCTGCGCGCCCGGTTGCGCGCCGAGGCCGAGGAGGAGGCGGTGCGGGTCTTCGCCGCCAACCTGCGCGACCTGCTGCTCGCCGCCCCGGCCGGCACCCGCGCCACCATGGGCCTGGACCCGGGCTTCCGCACCGGCGTGAAGGTCGCCGTGGTGGACGCCACCGGCAAGGTCGTCGCGTACGACACGATCTACCCGCACCAGCCCGCCAACAAGTGGGACGCGGCCCTGGCCACCCTGGCCGCGCTGGCGGCGAAGCACGGCGTCGACCTGGTCGCGATCGGCAACGGCACCGCCTCCCGGGAGACCGACAAGCTCGCCGAGGACCTGCTGGGGCGCCACCCCGAGCTGAAGCTCACCAAGGCGATGGTCAGCGAGGCCGGCGCCTCGGTGTACTCGGCCTCCGCGTTCGCCTCGCAGGAGCTGCCGGAGCTGGACGTGTCGATCCGCGGCGCGGTCTCGATCGCCCGCCGGCTCCAGGACCCGCTGGCCGAGCTGGTCAAGATCGACCCCAAGTCGATCGGCGTCGGCCAGTACCAGCACGACCTGAGCGAGGTGAAGCTCTCCCGCTCGCTCGACGCCGTGGTCGAGGACTGCGTCAACGCCGTCGGCGTGGACGTCAACACCGCCTCGGCCCCGCTGCTCACCCGGGTCTCCGGGATCACCGGCACGCTGGCCGACAACATCGTGGCGCACCGCGACGCCAACGGCCCGTTCCGTACCCGCAAGCAGCTCAAGGACGTCTCCCGGCTCGGCCCCAAGGCCTTCGAGCAGTGCGCCGGCTTCCTGCGCATCCCCGGGGGCGCGGACCCGCTGGACGCCTCCAGCGTGCACCCCGAGGCCTATCCGGTGGTGCGCCGGATCCTGGCCGCCACCGGCGGGGAGCTGGGCGAGCTGATCGGCAACGGCGAGCGGCTGCGGGCGCTGCGCCCGGCGGACTTCGCCGACGACACCTTCGGCGTCCCGACCGTCACCGACATCCTCGGCGAGCTGGACAAGCCGGGCCGCGACCCGCGCCCGGCCTTCCGCACCGCGACCTTCAAGGAGGGCGTCGACAAGATCGGCGACCTGGAGGTCGGCATGGTGCTGGAGGGCGTGGTCACCAATGTGGCCGCCTTCGGCGCCTTCGTGGACGTGGGCGTCCACCAGGACGGGCTGGTGCACGTCTCGGCGCTGTCGAAGAACTTCGTCAAGGACCCGCGCGAGGTGGTCAAGCCCGGCGACATCGTCAAGGTCCGGGTGCTCACGGTGGACGTGCCGCGCAAGCGGATCGGGCTGACCCTGCGGCTGGACGACGAGGTCGGGCGCGAGCGCGGCGGCGACCGGGGTGACCGGGGTGACCGGGGCGACCGCCAGGGCCGCCCGCCGCGCCAGGAGCGCCGCGGCGGCGGTCAGGGCAGCCAGGGCAACCAGGGCGGTCAGGGCGGCCGTGGCGGCCAGGACCGGCGCGGGAGCGGTGACCGGGCCAACGACCGGGGCGGCTCCGGCGGCGGTGCGCCCGCCAACAGCGCCATGGCGGACGCGCTGCGCCGCGCGGGCCTGACCGGCGGTGGCGACGGAGGCCCGGGCGACCGGCGCTCCGGGCGGCGCTGAGCCGGGACGGACGGATCACGGCCGGGGCCGGTCGACGCGTACCACCGCGT
>NZ_JBHVRT010000067.1:0-27976 GCF_042885555.1 Kitasatospora sp. NPDC058048
CCTTCGCCGCGTCGCGGCGGGCCTGGTCCTCGCGCATCCGGCGCAGGGCCTCGTCGGCCTGGTTGGAGAGGATCACCGGCCGGCTCCCTTCGGGGTGGGCGGGTTCTTCGGCGGGGTGGGGGTGCCGCCGCCGGCGTAGCTGCGGCAGAGGTGCGCGGTGATCACTGTGCACCCCCGTCGTTGTGCAGGTCACAGGACCGGCCGAAGTTCCGCCGGGTGCTGCCGTCGGGCCGGCTGTACGGGTCCGTGGCCGCCGGGGTGACCGGGGCCTGCGCCTCGCGGTGGTGGCGCAGCGCGTCGGCCTCGCTGGAGCGGTGCCAGCCGGTGGTCGACATCCCGCTCGTACGGGTCGACGTCTCCGACGAACCGGATCCGGAGCTGCTGGAGCCGAGGCCCAGGAAGGAATGGATGCCCATCAGGACTGCCCTCCCGGCTGCGGAACCACCGGCGGCTGCGGCGTCGCCTGCCGCGCCTCGCGCAGCTGGTCCGCCTCCTGGCGGGCCCGCTCCGCGGCCGCCATGGCCTCCTGCGCGGCGCGCAGGCGCTCCGCGTTCAGCGCGTCCAGAGCGGCGGCCTGCGCCGCGTCGGGCTGCGACATCGTCAGCACCCCGCCATCTGGAGGCCGGCGGCACGGGTGGCGATGGCGTTCTGAACGAACCAGGAGATGTGCGCCCAGCCGGTACGGCCGGCCTTGGCGAGGTGCTCCTCGGCCTGCCGCCAGACGTCGGCGACGAGCTTCATCACGGTGGTCTCGCCGGCGGCCGGGGCGATCATCGCGAGGTCGTGAACGACGAGGGAGAGCACCCGGCTCTCGTACTGGTCCTCCAGGGTGGCGGGGATGGCGGCGGTCTCGGGGATGGCGGCCGTACTGGCGACGCTGGTCATCAGCAGGCCCGCGGGCTCCTCCTGCAGCGGCGCTTCGGTCCGCTCGGCGCACAGCCAGTCCAGGATCTCCAGCAGGGTGGTCCAGGACGGGACCGTGGGCATGTGGGTGGCCCAGGCCCAGACGTCCTGGGCGAGGTCGTCGGCGTCGTCCGCCGGGGAGGGGCTGGTGCCGGCGAGCCGCTCGGCCGCGGCGGCCAGCAGCTGGACGGAGTACTGGTGGTAGAGCTGGCCCAGGTCCGGGACGGCGGCGGTGGATGCCATGATGGTGGACACGATCGTCTTCCTTTCGCTCTGCAGGTGATGGGGTGTGGGCGATCGAACGACGGCCCCGGGGGCGCAATCCCCGGGGCCGTCTTGCTGCTGCGCGAGCAGCCGCGGCCGCCGCCGAACCGGACCAACCGGGTCGGCGGCGGCCGTGGTCGTTCGTGCTGGTGGTGGATCAGGCGAGGAGCGTCTCGGGCTCGGCGACCGAGCCGCGGTGCCGCCGCAGCGGGCTCGCCGCGAGCACCTCGTCCGCGGTGGGCTTCTGGGTAATCGGCCGGGCCCCGGCCGGCAGGGTCAGCGGGACGATCGGGCCGCGCGCGCCCTCCAGCGGTTCGGCCCGCTGCACGTCGGCGGCCTCGACGGCCTTGTCGACCTTGGACCACTGCTGGGTGCGCTCGGCGGCGGTCGGCGCTGGGGCGGCCGGGCGGGGCCGCGCGATGTGGACGGTGGTCGGGCGGCGGGTCTCGGCCCGCAGCGCGTCCTGCTGCTGGCGCCGGCGCCGGGCCATCCACCGTTCCGGGGTGAGGTCAGCCTTGATCTGCCGGTTGCCACCGGGGCAGCGCTCTCCGTCGCCGCGTCCGTGCTGGACCACCCGCAGGTCGGTCGTGCCGACGAGGCGGTGCCAGCTGTAGCACTCGCGGCAGACGATGGAGATCTGCACGCCGGGCAGCATGTCGACGTCGGCGGGGTTGAGCTTGCTGAGCTGGAGGGGCTCACGACCGTAGGTGCGGCGGGAGCGGGTACGCGTCGACACCGGGATCCTCCAGGAGGTAGAGGGGAGAAGGGGAGAGGTTGCTGCTCTCTCCGCCCGTCAGGGCCAGCCGATGTCGGGTGGCCCTGACGGACAGGCAGTGCAGCAGCACTGCTCAAAGATCTGGTGTTGCTATGAGGTGCGGTCGTCTGACGCTTGGGGGAGCTAGAGCATCGACCCCTCGACCTCGCCACCGCCCGAAGACGGGTGACACCGCTGTATTGCTCCGGCGTTGTCAGCGCTGGCCTTGCTCAATCAAGGTATCCATCCATGGCAACCATGTCAACATGCATGCCATGGCTATCTATGGCGAAGCGCCGGATGTACGATGCGCCCATGAGTAGCCACCCGAGCCGGCAACAGGTGCCGTATCAACAGCTGGTGCAGGCTGTCCTTGCGCAGATCCGCCGCGGAGAGCTCCGCCCGGGCGACAAGCTCCCCAGCACCAGCCAACTGGCTGCTGAGCACGGTCTGGCGACCGGAACGGTGCAGCGAGCCCTGGCCGAGCTGCGCTCCCGCGGCGCCGTTTACTCCCAGGCAGGACGCGGAAGTTTCGTGAGTTCCCCGGAGGCTCCAGCGTCGGCTGTTCCGACGCTGGAGGATCTGGCACGTGAGCTTGCCGAGCTTCGCGAGCGCGTCGAGGGGCTGGAACAAGCTCAGCGGACTGGGCTTCGAACTTCCTCGAGTACGTAAGTGTCATCACTCACCTCCAGCCGGTTGATCCGATAGCGGGGCGGCGTAGTCCAGCTCCGACGTCCAGAAGCCTGCCGGGACTTCCCGGTGCTGTGGCTGGTGTGGCGCTGCGGCAACGCTGCGGACTGAGGCTCGCCTCGACGAAGATCTAGTTCATGATCCAAACCGCCCTGCAGATCAGCGTGGCGGTGGTGCTGCGGGTCTGCTGCGGAGTAGGCACGCGACCGCGATTTAAGGCACAACTCGTTGTTAGCGTCGGAGAGTCGGTCGAGGGGGTCTCGGTGGGCACAGTGCAGCGCTGGACTGGAAAGGAATCGCGCGCATTACGGGAAGCCAAGCGCCAGTCGGTGCGGGGATTCGCGGCCTACCTGGGCGTCGGAAGCCGGACAGTGTCCGACTGGGAGTCACCTTCCAATCCGAAGGCGATCAGCAAGCTCCTTCAGGAGGCACTGGACTCAACCCTGGAGCGGTGCAGCCCGGCTGAGCAGGAGCGGTTCTGGGGAGCAATCGGCAAAATGCCGGGGGCTCCCGCGACACCGGGCAGCTTTCTCCCTATTCCGAACGCGGAGCCCAGTCTGGTGCGCAGGAACACTGACTTTGATGGCCTCATCTCCGTCCTGGAGGAGGCACACAACGCCGAAGGAATCGCGACGGTCGCCGTCGTAGGTCCCGGGGGATTCGGCAAGACGACCATCGCAACGCAGCTGGTCAACAACGAGCGGATCCAGGAGCTCTTCCCGGAGATCCTCTGGGTAGAGACTGGCGAGGACTGCACCCCGGCCCGAGTCGTGGAGCTTGTCTCCGACGTCTGCGTCCACCTCAGCGGGACCAGGCCTGCGCTGACGGATCCGGAACAGGCCGGCTTCCATCTCGCACGGTTGTTGCAGGACCGGCGCGCACTGCTGGTCATCGACAACGTGTGGTCCGCCGCCGACCTCTCTCCGTTCCTCCTTGGCGGCGCGGAGTGCGTACGGCTGGTGACGACACGGAACGTCCGGGTGTGTCCGTCAACCGCACAGGTCATGCGGCTCGGACCGATGACGGCGGCCGAGATCAGCGAGATGCTGACCCGAAACGTCGCCTCGCTGCAGCACTCGGAGGCCCAGCAACTCGCCGAGCTGCTGGGCGGTTGGCCGCTGCTTGCGCAGATTGTCGGTTCGACCGTCGGCCAGGACGTGGCTTCGGGGGCGTCCTCGGGGCGCGTTGTGGCGGAGACGTCGGAGACGATCCGCGACTACGGGCCGCAGGCCTTCGACGTGCTCGACGCCGACCAGCGGCGCAGCGCGATCGGTCAGGCGATCGCGTCCAGCCTGGATGGCTTGGAGGAGAACGTCGCGCTCGACGGCGCTTCGGACCTGCGAGCGCGGTACATGTCGCTGGCAGTGTTCCCGCCGGCAACAGCGATCCCGGTCCGGGCGCTGACGCATTGGTGGAAGATGGCGTTCGGTTGGTCTCCGCACGCCACCAGGCAGTTCTGTCGTGTCCTGGCGGACCGGTCACTGGTGAGCAGCTATCAGGCGGACACGGAGACGATCACGCTGCATGACGTATTCCGGTCCTACTTGCGGCACCTGGTCGCGGATGACTGGACGCAGTTGCACGGCTCTCTGCTGGATGCGTTTCGCGATTCGACCGGCGGCCGGTGGGAGCAGCTGGGCGCCGAGCAGGAGTACCTCTGGGGTCACCTGCCGTACCACCTGCGGGAAGCTGGCCTGGAAGACGAGCTTGTTGCGCTGCTGTCCTCTCCCTCCTACGTGGTACGGAAGGTCGCGCTGGTGGGGGAGCAGTCGCTGGTCGCCGACGCGGCGGTCCTCGACGCCCTGCCCACGGGGCGGCGCTCGGCCATGTGGACGGCAGCGCGGGTGATGGCGGGCTCCGGGTATCTGCTGACCGGGCTGGTGGAGCCGGCCGATGTAGCCGCGACGCTGTCGATCGCCCTGCACCGGTCCCCCTCGCCAGTGACGCCGGAGGCGCTCGCCGAAACGGCCTCGCTCGGGGCGGCGTTCGCCGCCGGGTGGCTGCGCCGCGGCGCAGCGGCCGAGTCGAAGGACGCCGGGCACGTGGGAGCTATCGTCAGCGTCTCCACCGTGGCGAGGATTGTCGCCTCTGGCGGCGAGGACGGCACGGTGCGGCTCTGGGATCTCGACACCCGTCAGCCGCTGCACACCTTCCGCGCACACACGGGCTGGGTATTCGCCACCGCGCTCTCGCCGAACGGAGCGGTCGTCGCCTCCGCCGGAGATGACGGCCTGGTCCGGCTGTACCGCACAGACTCCGGCACGCCAGTGGGTGTGATGGCCGGGCACTCCCGTCGAATCCGGGCCCTGGCGTTCGCACCGGACCAGCCGCTGCTGGTCTCGGGCGCCGAGGACGGGGCCGTGTGCGTGTGGGACACCGAGCGGCTGTTGCTGGCCCGCCGGATGCAGACCACCGGCACGCCGGTCTGGTCGATCGCGGTCGGTGGCGGGGAGGAGCCAGCAATCGCAGTTGCTGGCGAGGACGAGTTCGTCCGGCTCTTCGACCTGGTCACCGGGCGTCTGCTGGACGAGAAGGCCCAGCACCGCGACTGGGTGCGCTCGGTTGCGTTCGCCCCAGGCTCGGGTCTGCTGGCCTCCGGTTCCAGTGACCGATCGGTGGTGATGTGGACGACGAAGGGCGGCACGCTCACCCCGGTCCGGCGGACAGCGAACCTGCCTGGCAGGGTGCGTTCCGTCGTTGCTTCTCTGGACGGCGGGCTGGTGCTCGCCGCGACGGAGGAGCCGACCATCCATGCGCTAACCGTCGACGGCGAGGCCGGGAAGGCCACACTGCCGCCAGGCGTCGACTGGGTCCGCTCGCTCACGCGGAGCGGTGACGGCACGGTCGTCGCAGGCTGCGAGGACGGCGCCGTGCGGCTGTGGCCGGCGCACGGCGGTCAGTTGCAGACGTTGGCCTCCGGGGCGAACACGACCTGGTCGACGGCGTACTCGAGCACTGGCGCGGTCGGGCTGATCGGCGACGGTATGGGGCAGGTCGACCTGGTCGATGCCACCGCCTCGACCCTGCTGCGTCGGCTTCCGGCAGGGCCTGGACGGGTCTGGTCCCTCGCCTCCGGCGCCGACCTGGTGGCGGCCGCGTGCGGCGACGGTGCCGTGCGGGCCTGGTCGCTCACAGACGAGACGTGGGGGCTGACCCTCAACCGGGACACGAACCGTACCTGGGCGGTGGCCATGGCCCGCACCGCTCCTAAGCTGGCGGCGAGCACCGGTGACGGGCACATCCGCTGCTGGGATCTCCCCGGCGGCAATCTGCTGTGGTCGCAGGACGTCCACGCTGGCCGTCTACGCTCGATCGCGTTCAACGCCGATGGTCAGGTCCTCGCGGCCTGCGGCGGGGACGGATCCGTCCGTGTGTGGAGGGCCGCCGACGGCGAGTTCGTTTCCCGGTTCACCTGCCCGACCGGCTGGGCTCGGGCCGTCACGCTCGACGACCAGGGCACCCGGGCTGTCGTTGGTGCCGGCACTGGCGACATCGCAGTCCGCGACCTGGCGAGCGACCGGTTCACCGCCCAGCTGAGTGGGCACTCCGGCCGCATCCTCATGGTCGCTTTCACCAGCGCCCCGGACCGGCTAGTCTCCGCTGCCGCCGACGGCACCGTCCGGCTCTGGTCGCTCACCGAGCAGCAGCAGCTCGCCGAGGTCCGCATCGACGGCAGCCTCAACTGCGCCGCCTACGACCCGGTCCACGGCCGCATCCTCGTCGGCAGCGCCGCCGGCGTCGTCGCCCTGGGCCTCAACCTGACCCAGTTCTGAGAGGGATAGACGCTCATGTCCCAGAAGGCCCCGGTGATCATTTCGAATGAGTCGCCTTTTGCCAGCGACGTGTTCGCCAAGCGGCATCCAGCGCTGGTTGAACGGCTCACCGGGGCCTGGCCCTTCGGGCCTGGGCAGCGGGAGGCGCTATCCGAACTCGCCGAGGAAGGCGTCCACGGCGAGATCCGTCCGCTGCCCGACAGCGCCCTCGACGCCCAGCTCTGGCGCGAGTGGGGAAGCGACTACTACGGGCGCCGGTGGGCGGAGGTGCCGTTCCTGTGGGCGGAAAGTTTCTTCTACCGGCGCCTGCTCGAGGCCACCAGCTTCTTCGAGCCCGGGCCCTGGCGGGGCGTCGATCCGTTCGCGCCGTTCAAGCGGGCCGAGCTCGCGGGCGAGGCGGTGTTGGCGGAGATCTCAGCGCTCGACGACGTCGCCGGCCTGGCCGACGACGAACGCGGGCAGTCGCTGCTTCTGTCGAGCCTGTGGGGCAACCGCGCCGATCTGGCGCTCCAGATCACCGCGGGTTGCGGTATCCAGGCCTCCGGCCTGGTGACCGACGACAGCGAGCGCCTGTGGGAGCTGCTCCGTTCCGCCCCGGGCGGAACGGTCGCCCTGGTCGCGGACAACGCCGGCTCCGAGATGGTCGCGGATCTGGACCTCGTTGACCACCTACTCGCCCACGGACTGGCCGACGAGGTGGTACTGCACGTGAAGCCGACGCCGTACTACGTCTCCGACGCCACGCTCGGGGACGTCGCCGACTGCCTACGGACGCTGCTGCTCGGCAAGGGCGAGGCCCGCGCTGTCGGCGAGCGTCTACGCAGGGCGGCGTCAGTTGGCCGGCTGAAGGTACGCACCGACACCTTCTGGTGTGCACCGTTCGACTTCACCGCAATGCCGCAGTCCCTGATGTCAGAGCTCGCCGCCGCCACCATGACCATCCTGAAGGGCGATCTGAACTACCGGCGGTTGGTCGGCGACCGCTGGTGGAAGCCGACAACCCCGTTCACCGAAGCGACAAGCTACTTCCCCGGCCCGGTCGCGACGCTGCGCACGCTGAAATCCGACGTCATCGTTGGACTAAGGCCGAAGAAGCTGGCTGAGCTGGAAGTCTCTGAGACTGATTGGCGGACCGCTGGCACGCACGCCCTGATTCAGGTGTGCCCATGACGTGCCACCAGGTCGTTGAGTCTGATGCCTCGTGTTTGCCTGGCCATCAGAGCTTCGTGCTGTCAGATCGACACGAACGACCGATGGCTGCGTGTGGCGCCCTCGGAAGGGGTAGGCTGGCTGCGCATTTGATCGACACAAAAGAATTCGCCGCCCGGACCTTGGACAAGTCCGGACGGCGCGAATGGATTAGCGCCCCCTGGCAGGGGCCCTCTCCATGGTCAGACCTGAACTGTAGGAAGGTCGACGTGATGCAGCGTACCCGTACGCGCTCTCTGGCACACACGCGGCACCCCGCCGTGGATGCGATCCCTTGTGGGTCGCATCCACGGTGGGGTGCCGCCGTCGTTGTATGCGGATACACCTCGCCCCCGGAGGAGGTTGAGATGACGTAGTCGTCGCGGGCGGCTGCCACCCCCGCCAAGGGGTTCCACCGCCCGGCCGCAGCCGGTGTACCACCACCAACCTGCGGCCTGTAGTTCACCGCGACCGAGCTACCAACTCGTTCGCGAAGGCCCGACCTCCGGCTACCAACCGGTCGGTCTGGCGAACTTCAGGTTCTGCCGAGAACCAACACCCACAAGGGCGCCTTTTGCATGCCCACCTACTGCTAGGAGACCCTGTCATTTTGCAGCAGCTCCGTACGAGCTGCCAGTGCCGTCGTACTTGTGGCGTCGATGTCGACGCCACGGGTTACGGCGACGCCGGCACTGGCTCCGGCCGTCCAGCGACCGCGTTTCCCGCTTCCTGCCTGGCCTGCGAGGCCAACTCAGCTCCCGCGCCCGCAGCCACACCGTGGCCTGGCCACCCTGACCACGTGACGCATATCACTCACCCGGGTGAGCGCGGCGAGCTCCTCGTTGACGCCCCTGCGGGTGTAGATCCGGCCGCCCCGCTCGTTCCCAGCCAGCGGGCGGCTGCGTTGGCCGAGTCGGTTCCCTCGCCCTCACCCTCGACGTCGGGGCCCGTTGCCAGGTACGGGGCGCCGCGTCCTCGCCGGACGCCCCTCGGGCCGGTGGCCGGCGGGCCGCGTCCGGTGCTGGCGCCGTTGGCGTTGACGGCGGTGATGCGGTCGCGGCTGCGGGGGGCGGTGCGGGCGCTGCTGGCGGAGCCGGGCCTGGCCGGTGCTCCGGATCCGGTGCGGCTGGCGGCGGTGGTGCTGCTGTCGCGTACGCCGGAGGAGACCGGCGCGGTGCTGATCCGCAAGGGCGAGCTGGGCCGGTGGCTGGGGCTGTCCGCGGGCCGGATGAAGGCCGTGGTGCGCGAGCTACGCGCTGGCGGGGCGGTCTCGGTGGAGACGTTCTCGGACGACTACCGGGTCCACCAGGCGCTGGAGTGCCGGCTGAACGCGGTGTCGGCGGCCCGCGGGCTGACGGGGCACCCGCTGAACCTGACGAAGAAGGAACTCGCGGTACTACACGGCCTGGTGGAGGCACTGTTCGCACCGGGCTGGGCGCACCGGGACGGCACGGTGACCGAGGGCGGACCGCTGGCCGGGCGGACGGGCCGCGGCGCGGCGACGGACCGGCTGGCGACGCTGCTGCTGGTGCTGGATGCGAACGAGCGCGGCCGGGTGCGGCTGCGCGGGGGCCGGGTGGACACGGGGGTGGGGCGTCCGGCGGTGACGCTGGCGTGGATGCTGGGCTGCGCTCCGGCGGGGGCGGTGGAGGTGCTCGCGCGGCTGGCGGAGGCCGGGCTGGTGGAGCGGCCGCGGCGCGGTGCGAGCGGGCTGTTGTCGCGGTCGCGGATCGTGCTGCCCGCGGTGGCGGCCGCGCACCGGTCGGCGCCGACGGCGGTGTCGGCGGTGTCGGCGGTGTCGGCGGACCAGGTCGCTTCGGCGCGCCGGGAGGCCGTCCGCAAGGCCCCTGCCGGCTTCGTCGGCGACCTCGGCGTTACGACCCCCCTTGGTGGGGCTCCCGTGGCGGAGAAGAATCCACAGGTCAGCGAGGCAGAGGAGGCTGTCGGGGCGGAAATTTCAGACCTCGGCGTTACGACCCCCCTTCACGCCTCTCACTCTCCGGTGGTTGAGGTTGTTGGTGATCTTGAGGTGGATGGTGGCTTTTCCGGCGCAGCCGCCGTCGTGGCTGAGCACCGTCGGCCGGAGCGCGCGGACGTGCGCGAGAGCCACGCGGGCACCGAAGCAGCGGCCCAGGCCGGTGTCCGGCCGACTGCCGACGGTGGTGCGGGTGGCCCGCTGCACGGGGACAAGCCCAACCCCAGCCCGATCGACCAGCACGACCAGGAGCAGCAGGTCCCCGCTGGACCGGGGCACCGGGCCGTACCGCGGCCGCCGCAGGCCCTCGCCCAGGCCCTCGCCCCGGTGGCGTGCCTGTGGGAGCGCCTGGACCGTCCCTGGTCACGGCGCCGGATCGCGGCCGCCGTACGGGCCGAGCTCGCCCGGATCGGGAACTGGACCGGGAACGCCGGCGCCGCGGCTGCGCTGGCCGACCGGCTGCAGCACCGCGTGCGCCACCAGGGCGGCAGCGCCCTGGTGACCGACCCGGTCGGCTGGCTGCTCGCCAAGGGCCTGCCCCAGCGCGCCGAGTGCGCCCACCCCGCCTGCGACGACGGACTCCGCCTGGACACCCGCACCGACTGCGTGACCTGCGAACAGCAGCTCACCGACCGCCGCTCGAACCGCCACGCCCTGGTCCACGAGGCCGTCGCCCACCTCCCGGTCGGCGCTGCCAGCGACCAGCGCCGCGCCGCAGTCGACCAGCACCTGCACCGGCACGCGATGCTGCGCGCCGAACAGCAGGTGGCCGACCGTCAACGGGCTGAGCAGCGGCGCGCCGAGGCCGATGCCCGCCGGGCGGTACGGCAGGCGCAGGCCGAGGCCGCCGAGGCTGCGCGCCGGGCGGCGCCGTGCGAGGACTGCGGCACCGAGGCCGCGGCTGGCCTGTGTGCCGGGTGCTGGAGCGTGCGGGCCACCCGCACCGCCGTCCGCGAGTGCGTGGACCTGGCGCTCGCTGGATCCGCGGACCTAGCCGACCACCAGGACGTCAACGCCGTCGCCCGCCAGGTCCACAACGAGCTCCGAGAGGAGATGCGCCGGCCCCGCCCGGCCGACGCCGATCCGGCCGGCCTGCGGGCGTCCAACCTCCTCACCGCCCAGAACGCCGTCGCCGAGTACCGCGCCAGCGCCCTCTCGCTGCTGGCCCGATCGCCGCTCGCCGACGCCGAAGCCGAACTCGCCCATGCCGCCGCGATGCGCTCCGCCCACCGCCACCCCACCCGCGCCGCGGCCCGGGACGCCGCCGACCAGGCAGCCCGCCAGGCCCGCACCATCACCGCCCGGCACCTGCTCCTCCAGCGCCTTGACACCGTTCGAGCGCTGCGCGAACGCGCCCATCGGATCCGCTCCGTAGCCACCACCGCCCCGGTCCCCGAGGCGGTGAACGCCTGATGACCCCGCCCCCGACCATTGGTGCTGATCTCGCCCGCACCGCCCTGCGCGCCGCCCGCCAGGCCGCCCGCACCAACGGCACCGCCTCCGCCCCGCGGACCGTTCGCCCGGTCCGGCCCGCCACGGCCGCACGCCGCGGTCCACGCGAACCCGAACCCCTCGCGGAGGTGTTCCTCACCCTGGTCGCCGCCCACGGCTGGACCCTCGCCACCGCCAGCGGGGGCCTGCGCGACCACTGGCCTTTGATCGTCGGCCCAGACGCCGCCGCCCACTGGCACCTCGCCGGCTACGACCCCACCACCCGCCGCCTGCGCGTGGTCGCCGACTCCCCTGCCTGGGCCGCCCAGCTGCGCCTTCACCACCGCCGCATCCTCACCGACCTCGAGCAGTTACGCCCTGGCACGGTCCAGGCAATCGACGTCCGTGTTGGCCCCGCCCCGGCGGCACACCACGACCAGGACCCGGACGACCGACCCGCTTCCCGGACAGCACCTCCCACCATCTCTCCGGCCCGCAACCCGCTCGCCGAGCACACCGCCTACCAGGACCTGCGCCGCCGGATGCGCGAGGCCGCCGCCGCCCGCCAGGCCGCGCTCGACGAGGCCGCCGCCGAGCGGGAGGCCATTCTGCGCCGGCACTACAGCCGGCTGCGCGAGCCCGAGGACGCCCACCGGCCTGCGATCGAGGACTCCGCGACCCCGGACGCCGACGAGCACGCCCGCCAGCAGCGCGAACGCCACCGCGCTGCTGGCGCCGTCGCCCGCGGCACCCGGGCCGTGGCGATCCCGCTGGGCACCGCCCGCCTGGCTCCGCCGCGGACCGGAGCGGCGTGAGTTGTGGCTGGCCTCGCTCGTTCGGGGAAAGCCGGGACAACCGCGCGGCGGTGGCGGCAGGGTGGCCGCGACAACATCGCGCCTGACAGGAGCGCAGACCTCGTCGTTCTCGCCACCGAGGTACGCGCACTCCTGCAGACCGCCCTCGACAACCCGCCGGGGCCCTCCGACCGATCGGACACGCCGTGCACGAGTCCGCCCACCCCGCCAGGCACTACGTCCTCGTCACCCCGGACGGGGAGCTGACGTCCGGCCACGCCCCGTTGCGGGAGATCCGCTGGCACTTGGAGCAGGACGCCGGGATCGGGGAGGCAGGGTTCGAGTACCTCCCCGGCACCGGCTACCCGATCGCGGTCTACCACTTCGTGCCCTACGGCCAGGACATGCGGCGCGTGAACACCATCGCGGGCGGCATGTACTGGGAGCTCACCGCACCGGTCGACCCGCAGGACGCCACCGCACTCGACCCGGACCTGCGCAAGATCCGGCTCCGTGGCCCGGTCGCGTTCGACACCAGGGAGACCAAAGCGGTGAGCATCGACGACCAGCAGCACCAGCTGCGACTGGCACACCGCCAGGCGGTCGCCCGGCTGCGCTCCAAGGGCTGGCTGCCGGCGCCCGGACCCCGGGCCGAGCGACCGATGCACCAGCCCAACGCCCGCCTCCCGGTGGACGGCCGGGTCCCGGGGGAGGGCATCGCCGAGTCGCTTGCGGCCGAGCTACGCGAACACGTCCACTTCCGCAGTCTGCCCGCCGACCGGATTCGGGAGTACTTGTCCCGCGTCGTCGGCCAGTGGGCCACCCGCAACGGCTGGGAACCCGAGCGGGAAGCACCGGCCGAGCGCCCCGAGGACGGCGAGCACGACCTCCTGTGCCGCCACGCGGCCCTGCCCGATCTGGTCATCGAGATCGAGCGCGGCAACCGCCGCGCCACCGCCGACAAACTCGCCCGCGCCGCCGCCAGCGGCCACATCGCGATCTGGCTGCGCTGGGCCGGACCCGCACCCCGGACCATCCCGGCCGGAGTGCTGCTGATCCACCTCGCCGCCGTCCCGGCCGCCCGCAACGGCGACCGGCGCGCCTACACCCTCACCGGGCAGGCCGCGGCAGCCGCGGTGGTCACCATCGGCCGCTGACCCGGCCGCACCCGCTCCCCTCCCCACCGACCCTGGCCTTCCGGCTCGCCTGACTGGGCCGAGTTCCCAGGGCCCTCAGCCAGCCCGGGCGGCGGCGTCAAGTCCTGCGTCTGACATGGCCCCCAGTATCCGGCAGGTCGCCGGTGGGGACGCCGGGCGGGGAACCTGCCAAGGCTTCTCGCGAACAGACCTGCGGCCCGCCGGACATCGGGCATGATGGTTCGTCAAGTGCTGTTGTCCGTGATCTTGTTCGGCCATCTGTATCGTCGAGGCTGTTCGTCGGGGAGCCTCGGGGTGACGGCCGGTTCGGGTGGGGAGCTGCGATGGGCTCGGAGGATTCGTTCAACCGTGGCGACGGGGGCGATGCCGGGCGTGGTCTGCGTCTGCACGCGAGCAACCCGTCGAAGGTCCTGCGCGCCAGGGCTCGGGGGACCTGTAGCTGGTGCGGCAACATCGTGGAGTGGTTCGACCGGTTCGACGGCGGCCGTATTCCCCTGACACCCATGCCGTTCCCCAGCCACCGGGTCCCCCGGCGCCACCAGTGGAGCGTCGACCGGGGCATGGCCCACTCCGGCACCGTTGGCGACCAGTGCCGGATCCCGCACCCCGCGATCTGCCCGGCGCTGGAACACATCGGTCAGGAGCCCGAGCTGGCACGGATGACCCAGGTACTCGGGGTGAACACCCGAAAGCTGATCGACTCGGGCAGGTTCGTCCCGCCCAGCGAGGTCCCGGACGACGAAGATGAGGTCGAACAGCCGGAACCCGAGAATGCGGCTGCGGACGGGAACATCCGGCACGTGCTGAGCCACGGATCCGTGCTGAAGATCTGCCCCGGTCGGATCGAGGACCTGCAGTGCGTTGCCGATGCGGAAGGCACCGGACGGCGCTGCGAGAACCCGGTCTTCGACGCCTCCGAGGGAGGATGGACCCAGGTCGACATCCCCCCTGCGGCCGGCCGCAACGGCAAGGCAATCCTGCTGACCTACCGCGGCCGGATGTGGGCCTGGGAGATCCAGCCCCTCGACTACATGGACGCACTGCGCTGGCTATGGCAGAAGTGCCCCGTTCACCAGAACGCTCCCGAGGCCCACGACCGCGAGCTGATCGACTTCTCGACCGCCCGCCACGCGCCGTTCATCCTCGCCGAACGCCCCCGCGGCTACGAGCCGGTCAGGGAGACCGGAGAATCCGGCGGCGGTGCACCTCAGTTCTCAGAGGCGGAAAGGACCCAGTGCGCGGCCGACGGCTGCTGGAACGGCACCATCGTCCCCGTCGGCGAGGGGTGGCTGTGCTGGCAATGCGCGAAGAGGGCCCGCACGCGGGAGACCGTGCGGCGGAAGTGGCAGAAGAACCCGCAGCCGGTCCGCAGGCTGCCCAGGGCGCCGATCCCCGAACAGCAAGCCGCCGAAGAGCTCAGTGACGCCACAGCACTATTCGTGCACGACGCGAGCCCGACCGAGTCTCTGATCGACGACGGCTTCACCGCCTGGGACGAGAACACACCGTTCTGACAACCGCACACGCTATTCCGTCCTGGAGACCTGATGACATCCCCCTTCGCCCCCGACTGCGGCGACGAGTTCCGGTACGTTCCGCCACCCGCCCCCGAAGCCCAGACTTTCGACGATCCCATCGACGACCCGGTTGACGACCCGATCGACGATCCCATCGGCGATGCGCTGGAGGAGGCCTACGAGGCGGCCTGGCGGGACGGACGAATCACCCGTGACAGCGAGGAAGCCCGCGCTTGGCGGCACCTGCGGGCCAACCGGTACGACGATCTGTCCTGACTGGCGACGGAACAACCCGTCACCCGAAAGTCGCGCATTCTACTGAAATCACATTCTGTGCACTCGGATTGGGAATTACAGAAAAGGCAGGGCAGCTAGTGGCAGACAAACCCGACTTCAGCACCACCGGCACCGCAGAGACCGAACTCGGTCTCGCCGTGGGCCACTACTTCCACGGACTTCGACCGGGCTACGCCACTAACCCGGAGGAAGCGCTGCGACTCCTGGCGGGCCTCGCCGTCATCACCTCGACAGCCCTACGCGAACTCGCGGACACGCACTATCCCGCGCCAGCGAGGCCCACACGCGGCTCGAGGAAGACCGACCTCGATGCCGGAATCCACAGGGCAACCATCCACCACGCCCTGGAGACAGCACACACGCTCGCACGACTGCTGCATCGGGAAGTAGGCACGGCGATGAGGGAGAGCACGAAACTCCCTTCCACGGCCGCCCCCGAAATCGCCGCAAGCGAGGACGGACAACTGCTGATGGAAGCCGCTGAACGCCTGCGAGAATCCGTTGCGGCCATGGACAAGCGGTACGCTGCCCAACCATGGGACGACACCGTCCGGCGCAACCAGAACAATCTCCTGAACCTGCTCGCCAACGAGGCCCACCAAGCGGGGGTCCGCCACCTGCTGGACGGCACCATCGAGTTTCGAAAGGGCGCCAAGCTTGCAGGCCTCGCCGAGCGAATCGAGTTCGTAGTACGGACTCTTGCCGGCCTGGAGAACGGCGATACCGTCTACCGAGCGCACACCAACAAGGCGAGCAAGGTTGACCAACTCAAGGACGATATCCACGGCGCCCTGGCCGAAGCCGGCACCGAAGGACTCAGCGCAGAAGACCTGAGCACCTCTACCGGGATCAGCGGCGGAAGTACTTACGGCGTCCTCTCAATCCTCCTCGGAGAAGGCGGCATCGTTCGGCAGGCGAACGGCAACTACACCGACTCCGCCTTGGACACACCCAAAGCTTGAACGGTCGCCCCTGGCCGGCCGAACTCGACGCACGCGCCTGGCCTCGGCCGGCGCCCGCTACCGTCGAACCTGCGACCCGCCACGACGGTGGCCGCCACCGAGGAGGACCAGGTGACCACCCAGCCCGACCACCAGGGCACGGCCGCACCCGGGCCAGCCACTCTGCACGAGCTACGCGCCGTCGAGCAGGACCTGGCCGCCGCCGAGGACTGGAGCTGCGTGAGCCGCGGCTGGCCTCGCTCGTTCGGGGAAAGCCGCGACAACCGCGCGGCGGTGGCGGCAGGGTAGCCGCGACAACCCGTTCGCCAGCCCCGGCCCGGGCCGGGGCCAGATGATCAGCCGACCACCTCTATGTGAAATCCGCCGCCATCGCCTGGCTCCACGACCAGGACCACGAACCACTCGGCTCCGACGTTGCGGACGGGCCTCACGGCCGGTGGGCGAGCCACCGCAGGGCGTTCGGTCCGGCATCAGCGGCGGTGACGGCCTCGCCGAGCACGTCCCGGTTCCAAAGCACGATCTGAACTGTGCCGTCGTGGTACCAGCCCGGGCCTGTGGCCAGCCCGATCCCGGGCTTCCCGGCGACCCAGCCGTGGACCTCGTCCTCCCGGTGCTCGTAGCCGTACAGCGAGGCCGTGATGGCCGCCGGCCGCCGGTCCTTCACCCAGTAGAGCGGGTGGTCCAACCAGCTCGGCAGGGAGTCGTAGTTCCGTCGCACGGTCTTCCCCAGCAGCCAGTCGGGATGGCCCCCGGTTCGGCCCAGCCGGACCCCGTGTTCCTCCGCCCAGGCGATGCAGGTCTGCATCCGGGTCGACCAGGACTGCTCCTGCCGGCGGCGCTGCTCCTCCGGTAGGGCCCGCCACTTCTGCAGGCCTGCCATCGTGGCTGGAGCGACCAGCTCGTACGGCTCCTGCCCGGACCTGCTGCCCGGGACCACACGCCGCCTGCTCCTCGCGTTCGTCATGACCAAGCACGGTAGCGGCTTCCTGCTCGCGCAGGCGGCTGCGTTCGACACTGTCACTGAAGTTGGCGCATCACCCCAGGTCAGGCGAAGGCAAATGCAACATCGTCACAGAGAGTAACCATTCTGATAGACTGGCAAAGCCGTCGGGGTCCACTCAATGGGTCCAACCACCATGCCCATCATGGCCAGTGGGGGCTTGGCCTGCCCCGTGCCCGCACTGGGGAGGGGGATCCGAGGGCCAGATTCACTACCGAAAGTAACGAACCGAGAGGTGAAGTACATGGAGACCAGTCAGCCCTTTCTGTCTCTGCACACCACTGTCATACTGCTCGTCGCGGTCGTCATCGGCCTGGTCTTCGGCGGCCTCACGGCCACCACCGGAGTCCCGCTCGCTTCGGCGGTCATCGCTGGAATGAGCGCATTCGGAATCAGCATCCCCGTCCTGCGCAGCCTCATCCGCTGAACTGACGGTCAGCCGGGGGTGCCGGAGCGGCCGCGCCGCTCGCTCGCCCTGAAAAGGACGGCGACGGTGGCGAGCCGGACGGTACTGACACCCGTCCGGTGCCGACCGCTGGTGGACGTGGCAGCGGGACCTCCCGACCGACGCACTCTGACCCCGCTCCCTCGCTGGGGCGAGGAGTTGGCGCATCGGTCCAGCTCAGGCCGTACGAGTTGGCCACGCTCGGCCCCGAGGGGAGTCGAAATCGCTGACCGCCCGGGCTCGGGCCCCGCCGTGGTGAACCCCTTCGCCCCCCCCCTCAGAATCCGGTACAAGAGGTCTGAGTGGCCCCGGGCGGCGGGACCGGACCCGGCCCGCAGTAAACCGCTATCCGCCTGCCCAGCCGGGGTCCCGGCGCAGCCTGCTGGAGGAGGGATGAAGCGGGCGTCGCGGCCGCGCCGGCACCCCGGCTGACCGTCCTATGTGGGCACGCGCTCACCGTCGCCGGGCCGCCCCGGCCGTAACCGGACTCCCGGCGCCCGCCGCCGGGCGTGCCCACCCTCCTACCGCCCGTCAGACGCACCTCGTGTGGTGGGTGTCTGGGGCGAGCGGGGCCGCCCAGCTGCCGGGTCGCTTTCCAGTCCCCGGCGGTCTCCTTCGGCTGGGCTCAGCGGCCGACCGCGGGCACGGCCTGGTGGAGCGGGAGCAGGTCGCCGTGCAGCGCGGCGTGCACGGCGGCTGCCAGCTCCCGGGCACGCTCTTCGTCGGCGACGCCGCGCAGGGTGATGTGGACCGGGCCGGGGGACGCCCCGGAGGCCAACTCACCGCTGACCACGAGCCTCGTCGCGGCCTCGGTGAGCGCGGTCTGCACCTCGTCGTCGACCTGGTGGCCGAGAGCGGTCAGGGTGTCAGCCCGGACCGTCCACGACCTTCCGGCCCGCTCGACCGCGACGAACACCGCGTTCGCGTGCTTCGCCGCCGAGTACGCCGCGTTGAAGGTGGCCGTGCTGGTGATCACCGGCACCAAGTGGCTGGGGCAGGGGGTCAGGTGCTCCGTCATGGCAGGTGAGCTACCCAGCCCCGGGCACGCCAACCCAGGTCCCCGCCATCGCCGAAGGCTGCTGATCTGCTTTGGACCGTTGCGTACCGTCTCTATGGCTCTCTGACCCGGTTTCGCAGCCCCGAACGGGTGACCCACTGGAGCCATGAACGGGTGTCAACAGCCGCCGATAGGCCCACTCCCGTTTACGGGAGTGGGCCTTCCGGTGACGTGGTCCTGAGCGACGTACGGCTCTGCGGGTTCCTCGCGGCCGATGACGATCCCGTTCAGGAGGGCGGCTGACCCCCGCGCATGCGGGGAGGACCTGGTCGTACCGCGCCCGTACTCGTCGGCCCCCGGCTGACCCCCGCGCAGGCGGGGCCGATGGGGCGTCATGGTCGGAGTGGTGTGTGGACCGGTGAGCCACAGGTCCGTGCTGGCGCGCCGCGGCAGGTGGGCCCGGCACCGGTGCTGAGCCGCAGTCCGCCAACCGGGCGCCTGTACCAGCAGCGGCAGCCGGGGCCGCCCGACGTCAGAGGTCGCCGCTGTAGCTCGCGGCGTTGCCGGACCCCTCGTACGGGCCGTAGTCGCTGCCGGTGCGGGCGACGGTCTCCCGGGCCCCGCGCCCGCCGAGCAGCGCGGCCCGCGCGGCGAAGTCCGGCAGCAGCAGGCGCAGCGCCCGGCGTCCGTACAGCGCGGTCAGCAGTCCTGCCCCGTCGGGTCCCGATGGTGTGCCATCTGGCGCTGCCGCCCCGTTCAGGGGGTGCCGGCGGCGCAGCTCGCGCAGCAGCCGGTGTCCGGCGAGGGTGCGGGCCGGGGCGCAGAGCAGCACGAGCGGGAGTGCGGTCATGGGCAGGCCTGTCCACCAGGCGCCCCGCGCGGTGGCGAGCGCGCCCGTGGCGAAGGTGGCCGTGGCCAGCACGCTGGACGTGGCCAGCCGGGCCGGGCTGCAGCGCAGGCCGCGGTGGACCAGGTCGGTGCGGGTCTCCTCGCGGGCCCGCCTCACGGGCGGGGTGGTCACGGCGTCGGCCCAGGACAGGTCCCGGCCGAACGCCGTCCGTGCTGCCCGGTGCAGTGGAGTCGTGTCCTGCCCGGAGTGGGCGTGCACCACCCGCCGCAGGCGGCCCCGTCGGTCGGTGTCGAGCACCCCCGCGAGGTGAAGCTCGACGACGGCCACCACCAGTGCGGCCGTCGACCCCCCACGCACCCCCGCGATCGCCGCGGCTGTCAGGCCGTCAGTCCGCCCCCGGGCCGGTTGCCATCGCAGCAGCCCCGCCCCGAGGAGCGCGGCCACCACGCACACCACACCGACCGATCCCACCAAACCCCCTGAAGAACGGACCACCCGACGCCCCGCCCCCGGCTGCCGTTCCCGCAGGATGACAGAGCGGAAAGGCGGTGCCAAGCGCTCGACCGACCCGACCGCCACGCCGCCGGAGCGCGATGAGAGCACGTCCGCGATCTTCGTGACCTGGGTGATCGCCGGGCCCTGATCCCGCATCAGCAGCGCCCCGAAGATGACCGGGCCCCGCCCGAACAGGTCCTGGCTCTGTCCGAGGCCTCGGGTGTGCTCGACACGCGAGGTTGGCCTACGGGGTGCCGCCGGTGGTCGCCCCGTTCAACGGGCCGCGGTCTCGGTGGCGCTTGGTCTCTCGCTCCCTCTGCTCCGCGGCCGCCCGTTCCTCGGCGATGGTTGGCAGGGCGGCGATGGCCTCGGCGGGGCGGCCCTGCCGGATCAGCAGCTCGGCCAGCGGCCCGGGTGCGAAGCGGTAGGGGGAGGAGCGGAGCAGGATGACGGCCTCCTCCGGGCGGCCGTCGCCGTCCAGCAGCTGTGCCAGCAGCACGTCCCGCTCGCCGGGTTCGTGCTGGTCCAGGGCCGTCGCCCCGGCGATGGCCTCGGCGTATTGCCCTGCCGCGCCGAGCAGGCGTATCCGCCGGGCGGGGTCGAGGACCGGGTGGTCGTCGGCATAGGTGTCGGCGTGGCGGAGTTCGTCGAGGAGGGCGGGGGCGCGTTCGGGCCGGCCATCCTCGACAAGAAGGTCGAGGGTCCACTGGAGGTGGCTGCCGCAGTCGAAGTAGTGGAAAGTGGGACGGCCGGCCTCGACGGCCTCGTCCACCCGGCCCTGCCGGGCCAGCAGGGCCATCAGTGCCCCCCGATCACCGGAGTGGTCGTGGGCGTCGATCCGTTCACGGACGACCGCCTCCGCCTCAGCCGCCCGTCCGAGCCTCTCCAGGGCGCCCGCGAAGGCCTCCACGGCCGAGCCACCGCGAGGTCCGGCGACGAGGGTACGCAGCTCCTCGAGCCGGCCGTTCCGGGCGAGGAGTTCGGCGTAGGCCTCGTACAGGTTCAGGGTGTGGTGCCGGCCGACGGCCACACAGGCGCTCAACCCCCGGATCGCCTCGTCCGCGCGGCCGGCCCGTTCCAGGACGCGGGCGCGCAGGACCTCCCGATCCCACCCGTCGTCGAGGCACTGGGCGTTCCCGTCCCACTCCGGCCCGTCCTCCTCGTCCCACTCCTCCTCGGCCCGGGGCGCGAGCAGCTCCAGCACCCGCTCGTCCCGGCCCTGGCCCTCGGTCATCTCGACCAGGGCGGTGAGCAGCCAGGACTCCCCAAGGTGGGGAACCATCACGTCGATGGCCTCGTCGACCCGCCCGGCCTGTACCAGCAGCTGCGCGTATTTCCGGCACGTCTCGCCGGAGTTCAGGCCGGCCACGTCCGGGCGCAGCATCGTCAGCGCGTCGTCCGCCTCGCCCCGTCGGACCATGATCTCGGCGGACAACCACTCGGCGGCCTCCCAGCCGGCGTGGACGAATGGGTCCAGCAGCTCCAGTGCGCGCTCGGACTCCCCGGCCGTGGACAGCTCGCGCGCGGCAGCCTTCGCGCAGAACCAGTCCGCGCGTTCCTGCGCCGCGCGGATCACCAGCTCCAACTCGCCTGCGCCGAGCAGGGATTCCACCATGCGCGGGCTGATTCCGCCGAGGTTCCAGCATTGCCACCAGAGGTCTTCGATGTTCACGTGGGCAGCCTACGAACCGCCACCGACAGTTGCGCTCCGTCGCGGCGGCAGGTATCGCCGCTCGTGCTTCACGACCCGCTGCAGGCGCTCGCGGTCGTGCCAGATCGACTGGAGGGCGGCTTCGATGTTGTTGGCGGACATCGCTTCGGGGTCGTCGACCGGCTGGTTGCCGCTCTCGGTGATCACCAGGACCAGCTCGTCCCCGTCCGCGCTGGCGGCCAGCGCGGTCTGGTCTTCACCCCGGCCGAATCGCCGCTCGTCGACCACGGCGCCTACCAGCAGCTCCGCCAGCGGATGCGCGAGAATGCCGCCGCCCGCCAGGCCGCCAACGACGAAGCCGCCGCCCGGGAGGAGATGCTGCGCCGGTACTACAACAAGCTCCGCGAGCCGGAGAGCGCGAAGCACCAGGCGATGAAGGAGCGGATCGCCCGGGCCGCCGAACGCCACGGCCTCCATGCCGGCGTCGAGGCCCGCGCGACCGACGGCCGGATCCGCACCGATGTCCTCGTCATCGGCGACGACGGTCGGCGGATCGGCTGGGAGGCCCAGTACTCGCCGATCACCGCCGACACCGTCCGCCGGCGCTCCCGCGCGGCCGCCGAGCATGGGATCGTGCCGCTGTGGGTGACCGACACCGACCGCTCCGCCGTGGTCGAGCGGGCGCCGTGGGCCCGCGTCGACGACTTCAGCTGGAAGGAGATCGCCTCCCCGCTCGCCATGGTGGTGCGCGCCGGGGTGCGGCACCTGCAGCACTGGAAGTGCCTGCCGAGCAGCGTGCGGCCCTGCCTGGTCAACGGCAGCTCCTGCGGCCGCTTCCACGCCGAGTGGTTCCTGCCCGCGCTGTGCCTGCCCGTGAAGGCGCCCACCGAGGTCGACCGGCTCGTCGTCGCCAGCGCGGACGGCGAGTTCGTGCCGATGCGCATCCCGAGCCAGCGACCCGCGCTCCGTCTCCCGGATGTGGGTGCCGGCGGCCGACCGGGACCGCTGGCACGACATGTTCGGCCCCGACAAGGACGAGGACTCCCCGGCCGAACCCGGGACCGCGGACGCCGGCATCACCTACACCCGCCAGGGACTCGACGCGACCTGCCGCTACGGCGAGGAGACCTTCACCTTCAACGACCCCCGGCCCCGACGCGGGAACTCCGCCAGCACCGGCCTGCACACCTTCGACGAGGTCCCCAAGCGGCTGCTCACGGTGCCCCGACAGGACCGCCGGCTCGACGCCACCGAGGCCCAGCGCCGCGAAGCCGCTCTCGCCCACGGTTGCGAGCCCTGGCAGATCGGCCCGTGCGCCGGCTGCGGATCGCCGATCCGCCGCTACGGCGACGCCGGCGTCCACGCCTGCGAGGTGTGCCGGGCGAGGACCGCCCGGTGGTAAGTACTCGCCGGGCACCAGCGGTGCCCGGTCAGGCTCGTCGTACCGGCGGCTTCGACCGGCCAGCAGCTCGTTGTCAGCCGTTCCGGCCTCGGAGGGCTCTGACGCCGAGGTCGTAGGCCATGGAACCGAGGGCGAGGGCGACGAGCGGCCACACCAGCGGGGAGTTCGGCGGAATGGTGCCGGACAGCAGTGCGCCGCCGACCGAGCCGGCCATGGCGGTGCAGGTCGGCGCGGCGAGTCCGCGCACCGGCAGGCCGCGCTCCGTCCCGGGAGCAACCGGCCGCCGGCTCATCGGGTCACCGCTGCGGCGAGGGCGCGCTCGGTGTGCCTGTCGCCGATGCGGGAGAGCTTGCGGCGGACTCGGTCGCCGACCTGGGCCGCCAGGCCGAGGTCGAGGGCGGCGTCGGCCCAGCTGCCCTTGCGGGTGGCCCAGAGGTTGGCGACAGAGGCCTCCGTCGCGTTCAGGCTGCGGAAGACGGCATCGATGCGGGGGTTGGCGAGGCAGCGGTCCAGCGCGAGGGCGTCGGCGGCAGGCCGGTCCGGAAGGACGTCCCGGAGTGTCACGCCGTCACGGTTGGGTGTCTCCAGCAGCCACACCCGTTCGGCGCTCCGTTCGCGGACCGCGCCGTCGGGGCCTCGCCAGTGGAAGCCGCCGGTCTTGCGTTCCCACAGGGGGGTCCATCGTCGGCGTTCGGCGGCGGTGTTCGCCCGCAGGATCGCCAGCAGTTCCGGGTCGGTGAGGTAGCTGCCGAGACGGTCAACCCAGTCCCCGAGCAGCATGGAGGTCACCGCGTCCCTCCACCGTTCGGGCCGTACCTGGCCGAGGACGTCACGCGTGAAGTTGTCGACGGTAGCGTGATCGCCCTCGATCGCGGCCCACCGGGCGGACAGTGCGGCCAGCAGGGTCTCGCGGGTCGGCGGCCAGTCGGAGATGAACCTCCACCACATCCCGACAGCGATCCAGCCCTCGGGGACCTTGTCCGAAAGCCAGAAGAACACCCCCAGCGGCATCTTCCTGATGGTCACCGGACCAGCAGGGATACCGACGTTCCCACCGGTCCTTCCCAGCATCAGGAGATGGAGGGCCTCCTGGCTCCTGGAGCGGCCGTCGGGGAGCGGATCCGTCTTCAGGCACTGGACCGCCCGGCCGGTCCAGTGCAGCGGGTCCTGAAGAGCGGCCAGCCCTACCGGGAGGGTGCAGCCCCGGGCTTCGGTGGTCATCTTGTTCTCGGTCCTCCGTCTCCTGGGGAACTTCCCCTACTCCTCGCCCCGGCAGCGGACCGAAACGGCAAAGAATCTCGATCCCCCTGATGTGATCCGCATCACGCCAAGTGGCGGCCGGGTGAGGCTCGCCGGTGCGGGCGCTGGGGAGTGGATTGCTCGCAGCGCCGGATTGGGGTGTGTTCGGTGGTGCCTCGCGCGCCCGGCAGCGGTCACGCCGACGCGAGTGGCGGGGATGAAGTCCTCGGCGGCAGCCGAGGTGAGGGCTGCGGCTGTGATCACGCGGGTCAGCGGTTGCTCGCCGAGGATGCTCGGCGGCTGCCGCCCCGGGTGAAGCGGGCGGGCGATCGCCTTCGCGCCGGCGGGCCGGGCGGCGCCGGCGGCCGCCTTGCGGACCCACGGCACCGGGTGCGCCCCGGACCGTTGTGTTTCGGTTCGGTCCGGCTGCGAGCGAACGGTGTGCTCGGGCGATCGTCGGGCGTCGCCGGGTGGGGACCGGTCGGTCAAGATGCTTGATCTTCCGTCAGATTTGCTCAACTTCTGCCCGGCCTGCAGAAACGGGGTGCCCAGTCGGTTTCCTGATCTCGAACAGGCCTCGCGGCCCGGACCGAGGGTCGGTCCGGGGTCCGGGGCGGGAGGACGGAAGACCATGGTCGGCATCGACGGCGGCGGTCGCGCTGATGCGCACGATGATGCCCCGAGCCCGCAGGCCCACCAGGACCCTCCCGAGCCGACACCCGATTCCGGGACCGCGGACCTCGCGGCGGACACCATGCTGCCCAACGAGCTGGTCGCCCTGATGGTGATGCACGGCGAGGCGTACTGGAACTACGCGCACCTGCACCTCGGCGACGCCGACGCCGCCGACGGCCTGGTCGACGACGTCTTCGCCGACCTCGCCGCCACCTGGGACACGGTGCTGCGCCAGGAGAACGTCGAGGAGTTCTGCTGGGGCGTGCTGCGGGCGACGGTCGACGACGCGCTGGAGCACCGCGCCCGGCCGTCGGCCTTCACCGAAGCCGCGTTCGCCGTCGCCATGAACGACGCCCGGGAGGCGTTCCAGGCCCTGGAGAGCGGGATCGGCCTGTTCGCGGCGATCGGCGACCTGCCGGGAAGGCAACACGACGTGGTCGTGCTCACCTACGTCCTCGGCTACCCGATCGTCACCGCCGCACGAATCATGGGTATCACCCGAGGCGGGGTGTACAGCCTGCGCCGCGACGCCCGCCGCCAGCTGGCCGCGGCGCTGGGTCTGGACGAACAGACTGCCGAGGAGGCGGAAGAACAGTGATCGACATCCGCAGCGCCGTCAACACGCAGGCCGACGCCGTCCGCGAGGCCACGGACTCCGGCCGGACCTGGGCGCGGCTCGCGGAAGTCCGCCTGCCCGAGGGCAGGAACCGGGCCGCCGCATACCTCGACGACGCGCCGGCCAGGATCGCCGCACGCCTCGCACAGCGGACCCCGACGCAGCCCTCGCTGTCGGTGGCGGCGCGTCTGGACCGCGCCAGGTTCGAGCTGCTGGCGCTGTGCCACCTCGTGGTGGAGGACACCCGGGCCCCGGGCTGGATCGCGGCGCTGGCCGACACGCCGGCGATCGAGCCGTACGGTGCGCTCGTGCTCGGCGCGCTGTGCCACCTCGCCGTCCACGAGGGCGACGACGAGGACGGCGCGGTGATGCGCCGCTCGCTCGCGGGCGGGCCGCGCACGTGGTGGCAGCTGGCCGCCGGCGCCGGGTGCTTCCAGGCCGCCTACGCCCTCGCACTTCTGTCCGCGGGCCGCGGCGACCAGGGGGAGGCGCGGCACTGGCATGACCAGGCCCGCCAGCTCTCCGACCGCCGGGACGTCCGGACGGCGGTCCTGGCCGCCTACGGCGGCTTCCAGCCCACCCACGGCCTGTGCTCCACCATCCGCGAGGCCCTGGCCTGCCTGCCGACCAGCCGCGACCCCGACTTCGGGCGCACCCTCGCAATCGACCCCGGCCCGCTCGCCGAAGCACTCCACCGCCACCGCACCGGCCCCTGCTGCCGTCCCACGATGCCCTAGACGGCACAAGGCCCGAGGCCGGTGGCGCAGCCGTCCCGACCGGCACCCACCCCCCGCTACCGTCAACCATGCGACCAGCCACCGCAACGACCGCCACCACCAAGGAGGACCAGGTGCCGCTGAGTACCTCACGCAACTCCTGGTTCTCCAGGGTCAGCCTGGTGTTCTCGGCAAGGAATCCCTGGACGTCGGCTTGGAGCTCGGCGATTCGGGCGTTCTTGCTCGCGATGGTTGTTTTGAGGTCGACGATCTTCTTGCGGAGCCGGGCCTCGGAGTCCGGGGTGCCACCGCGTGCTTTGACGCGGTCGTAGAACTCGTTCTTCAGGTCGGTGTGGCGTTGGGTCAGGGCGTTGCGGGGGACGCCTGCTTCGAGGGCGAGGGCAACGACGGTGAGCGCACCGTTGGAGCGCTCGGGGGTGCCGGTGAGGATGCGGTCCATCGCGGTACGGATGCGTCCGCGCCAGCCCGCCAGACCCGGGCGCGCTTCTCCGTGGCGACGCCGATGTCGGTGGCGACCCGGGGGAGGGCGTCCTCGGCCTGGCGGTCTCCGACGGCGGCCGCGATGGTCTCCAATGCGAGGACACCGATCCGATGCTGGGTGGCACGGTGCTGGGCGACCAGCTCGCGGAGCGCGTCCGGGGTGGTTCCGGTTTCGCCCTGCTGGAGGCGGGGAGTTCCGTGTAGCACCTGCAGCGTCACCCTCACCGCTGGGAAGCCGCCCTTGGCGAACGGCGGCATCCGTGCCGTCGCGCGAGCAACTGGGGTCGGCGAGACCACCGTCCGCAAGGGCGTGGACGAGTTGGAAGCCGGACCGGAACCATTGGGACGGGTCCGGCGGCCCGGCGGCGTCGCCGGTCCTCGGTTACGACTGGACCGGCGACCGGGCCGTACGTTGCTCGGCCGCCCGGTCGGGATCCGGCGGGTCAGGGCGCTGCTGCGGCGGCCGGCTCCCGTGCTCGGGCTGCGCGACATCGGCCGGTTCGCCCTGGCGGGATGCGGATACCGGTGGACCTGCTGCCGCTGGAAGACTGCCCCCGCTGAGGGGCGGTGGCGGGGTGTGCCTCGGGCGGGCCGGGGCACACCTGCGGGAGTCCGGCGTCAGCAGGCCACCACGGTGGAGACGGTGGCGGTCGAGGCGGGCCAGCCGGGCTGGTTCACCGAGAAGGTGTTGCTGACGGTGGCGCCGCACGGGGCGCTGGAGAAGACGCTGCCGACCTGGTTCGAGCCGGTCTGGACGAGGACGGTCGGGTTGACGGGGGCGAGGGGGGCGCTGCCGAAGACCGTGCCGGAAACGGCGAAGCCGACGGACTGGGGCAGCCAGGACGGGAGGAGAGGCGGCGCAGCTGCACCGCCTGTTACGGCCGTCCTCGCGCACTGACTCCCGCACCTGGCACCGTTCCGCCCAGTTGATTCTCGTCCAGCAGGGTGGGGTGCTACGAACGCCGAATCCTGATCAGCGCGGCACTGGGACTCCACTCGGCGTCGTAGCCGTACCGGTCGGCCTTCTCGACGATCCATCCGAAATGTTCACGGACCTCCTGAAGGTCCTCCTCGTCGCGCAGCTCGCCGGCGGTGAGGTCCAGACCGTTCTCGCAGCGGTAGCCGGCTTCGACGACGGTCGCGGCCTTGACCCGTTGCCCGCCGGTGCGGCCGCCCCAGGCGACCACGGTGAATCCGGCCGTTCCCGGTGTCCCGGCTCCGCCTGGCGCGTAGATCGGCAGGCCGAGTGTGCCGAGGAGCTTGTAGACCTCGGCGACGGTCGTCTTGGCGGAGGGTTGGACCATCGGCAGCTCAGCTCCGTTCGAGAGGTACAGGTACGGCAGTGTGGCGGTCGGCGATCGCCCTGTGCCCGGCCTTCCGGTTGGTCGAGAGTAACTGGCCACGGTACGGGCGGATCCAGGCTGGTCGGCCGTAGTTGGTCCTGTCTCACCGAAGGTTGAGCCTCACCGAAGTGCCCGACCCACTACCGCTCGCAGCCCGCTGAGGACACGAACGGCGGCCCACACCGATCAGCCAGGCGAGGGTGTGGCATGGCACTGTTGCGGAGGGTCCGGCCGGTCTGGCCGGGACGGGACTCAAACGAGTCCGGCCCCACCGCGTGAGCGGTGGGGCCGGAGCGATGTCCCGGTCAGTCTTCCAGGTCTGACCAGATGTTGAGACTGCC
>NZ_JBHVRT010000068.1:0-27444 GCF_042885555.1 Kitasatospora sp. NPDC058048
CCTCCTCGGCCACCCCCGGCGCGGGCGCCGTCCCGACCACCCCCGCCCCGGCCGCGCCGACCACCGAGGCGGCTCCGCCCGCCGCCGCACCCGCCCCCGCGGCCGCCGGGACCGACGTCAAGGCCGCCGCGAAGGCCCCGGCCAAGCCCGCCGCGCCGAAGGCCCCCGCCCAGTCCGGCGGAAGCGGCATCGGCATCACCTTCGGCGGCCTGCACGAGGGCGGGAAGATCGGGCTGAACGACCTGGTCCCCTTCACCGTCACCTGGAAGAACAACGACGCCACCGGCACCCGCAGCGTGGCCCCGGTGGTGTCGACCCAGCAGTACGAGGGCGCGCCCTGCACCATGGTGCTCGCGATGGCGGAGGGCACCCTGGAGCGCAAGGACGCCTCCGGCTGGAAGAAGCTCGACCACCTCAGCCAGGGCGGCGGGATGGACTACGCGGGCACCGCCGACGACGCGGCCTTCACCCTGGCCGCCGGCCAGAGCCGGACCATCGAGTACCGGATGCAGCTGTCCCTGGCCAACCGTCCGGGGCGGATCACGATCGAGGCGGACGCCCCCGTGCCGCACTCCAGGGACTACCGCGACATGGCGAAGGCCGAGCTGAACGCCACCGTCGTCGACAGCCACAGCCCGCAGATGCTCTCGGTGATGCCGCCGGCCAAGGGCGTGGTCACCACGGACCCGATCCCGTTCAGCTTCCGGGTCTCCTCGCCGGACGGCACCACGGGCCTGCGCCCCCGGGTGGCCGTGTGGAGCTCCGACGCGCTGACCGCGAACGACGTCACGGTGGAGGCCCGGGTCGGCGACGTGTGGAAGCCGGTCGAGCTGAAGGACCACTGCGGCCTGGTCACGGTCGACCCGAACGTGCCGGGCGTCCGCGACGGCAACACGGTCGAGTACACCTTCCGGGCCACGTTCAAGGAGGCCCCGAAGGACGGCACCGACGTGGACATCCGGGTGAGCGCGGCGTCGAACGGCCACCAGTCCGTCGAGCGGTCCGTCTTCCTGCGCGACGCACGCTGACACCGCACGCCCGCACCACGAGCCGAAGGGCCCGGCCTCCCCCGCTCGGGAGGCCGGGACGAGCCCCCGCCGAAGGGCGCCCCGGCCGGGCGCCGTCACACGGCCCGGCCCCGCGGCCCGGTCCCGGCACGTCTCCCGAACATCCGGCCCGACCGGATCCCCGGCCCACTCCCCCGTCGCCACGAAACGATTCCGGCCCCACCGCACACGCGATGGGGCCGGAACCTGAAAGATCCTCAGCGGACTTGTGGGCCCAACTTGCTACGGCTCCCGCGCCCGCACCGCACACCTGATCCCGCCGCTGCGCCCGCCCGGCTTCGTCGTCAGCGAAGCTTTTTCCGACGGACCGTCATATTGTTTGCCCCGAACGCGTCCTGTACGGAGGTGGCCCGGACCGGGCCCCGCACCGCCGAGGAGACGTCTTGACCTACCTCCGCCGCCGCGCCGCCGCGGCCGCTCTCGCCCTCGTGGCCGGCCTGACCGCGGCCGCCGCCACCGCACCGGCAGAAGCCGCCGCACAGGCCGCCGGCATCCCCCGGGGGCTCGACCGCTACTACCAGCAGCGCCCGGACTGGCACAGCTGCGTCCAGGGCCCGCAGGACGAGGAGGGCGCCGCGCTGGAACGGGCCGGCGCCCGCTGCGCGGAGGTCACCGTGCCGCTCGACTACGGCGACCCCGGCGGACGCACCGTCACGCTGGCGCTCTCCCGGATCGAGGCCACCGACACCCGCCACCGGATCGGCACGCTGCTGCTCAACGACGGCGGCCCCGGCAGTCCGACGCTCGGTGCGCCGCCGCGGGTGCACGCCGCGTTGAAGGACACCGCCGCCCGCTTCGACGTCGTCGGGCTGGACCCGCGCTTCGTCGGCCGCAGCGCCCCCCTCGACTGCGGCTGGCCGATCGGCTTCAGCATCACTTCCTCCGGGACCGGCCGGGCCTCCTTCGAGCGCCAGGTCGCCCTCCAGCGGGACCTCGCGGCCCGGTGCCGTTCGGCGGCCGGGGACCTGCTGCCGCACGCGAGCACCCGCGACGCGGCCCGGGACATGGACGTGGTGCGGGGCGCGCTCGGCGAGCGGCGGATCTCCTACCTCGGCCTCTCGTACGGCACCTACCTCGGCACGGTGTACACCCAGATGTTCCCCGGCCGCTACGACCGGGTGGTCCTGGACAGCGCGCTGAGCCCGGCCCACGCCGGGCCGGCGCTGCTCCCCAACATGGTGCCGGAGAGCGAGCGGGCGTTCACCGACTGGGCGGACTGGGCGGCGGCCCGCCACGGCACGTACGGGCTGGGCCGCACCCGCGAGGAGGTGGTCGCCGGGGTGCTGCGGACGGTCCGGGCGGCCGCGGCGCGCCCGCTCGTCGTCGGCGCCGGCGCGGACGCCTTCGAGCTCGACGACACCCGGGTGCCGATGGTGGTGTTCATGAACCTCGCGGGCGACTCCGACGCGGATCGGGCGGGCCTCGCCGAGCTGACGGCGATGCTCGCCGAGGCCGCGGAGGGCCGGCCGGTCACCCCCTCGGACGGAACCGCCGCCATGCTGCGCTTCCTGTTCACCCCGCAGGGGTCGCAGGCCGGCAGCATCTCGCAGGCCATCCTGTGCGCGGACGGTACGGCGCCGCGCGACCCGGAGGACTACTGGCGCCGGATCGAGCGCGACCGCGCCCGGTACCCGCTGTCCGGCCCGCTGGTCGACAACATCTCCCCGTGCGCCTTCCTGGACCCCCCGCGCGAGGCGCCCACCGAGGTACGCCGCGACGCCCGGGCGCTGATCCTCTCCGCCACCGGCGACCCGCGCACCCCCTACCGGGACGGCGTCGCGCTGCACGGGCTGCTGCCCGGCTCCCGGCTGCTGACCCTGCGGGGCGCCGACCAGCACGGGCTCTACGGGACGTACGGCAACGCGTGCGTGGACGACGCGGTCAACGCCTACCTGGCCGGCGGACGCCTGCCGGAGGCCGACCCGACCTGTACCAAGGCGTAGCCGGGGCGTCCCGGCCCGCTTGTCCTGGACGCTTGCTGAAGGTCTTTCAGGTTCCGGCCCCATCGCGTGCGCGGTGGGGCCGGACTCGTTTCGTGGCGATGGAGGAGTGGACCGGGGAGCCGCTCGCGCAGGGGCTTCGGTCGGCGTCGCCCGACAAAATCGCTACCCGGCGGCCGAAGCCCCGTGATACACAACCGACGTGCAAAACATTGTGGAGTTTCCCGAGGTCCTGCGGCTGATCGACGACCGCTCGGCCGCGTTCCGCGCCGCGATCGCGTCCGCCCCCGACCTGGACGTCCAGGTCCCGAGCTGCCCGGACTGGACGCTGCGCGAACTGGCGCAGCACCTCGGCGACGGACGCCGCCGCCAGGCCGCCATCGTCGCGGCGGGCCCGGGCGCAGAGCCCCCGGCGAAGACGTCCCCGAAGGGCGCCCCGACCGCGCCCCGCGACCACGAAGCCCTGGACGCCTGGCTCGCCGAGTCGACCGAGCTCATGCTCGACGCGCTGCGCGAGGCCGGCCCGGACCGCGGCTGCTGGACCTGGTGGGGCCGCTCGCAGGCCCCGGAGACCAGCGGAGCCCTGGCCCGGCACCAGATCCAGGAGCTCGCCGTCCACACCTACGACGTCCAGCTCACCCAGGGCGCCGCACAGCCGCTGCCGACGGACGTCGCGGTCGAGGGCGTCGACGAGTTCCTGACGACCGTGTCGGCGACGACCGTCCCCTGGCCGTTCAAGCCGGCGACCATCGACCTGCACGCGACCGAGGGCCGCTCCTGGCGCCTGACCCTCGACGCCGACGGTGTCCGCTGCGACGACCTCGCCGCCGACGCCGAGCCGGGCGACATGGTGATGCGAGGCGCGGCGAGCGAACTGGTCCTCTACTTCTATGCGCGCGTCCCGCTCGACAGCCTGGAGAACACCGGCGACACCGAGCCGATGGAGCAGCTCGCGGAGTGGGACCCGACCGCGTAGAACGCGCGCTTGTGACGTGTCCGTCGGTGGTGCGCGCTCTCCTGCGGGCGCCACCGGGCCCGGTGTTGCGGACATCGCGCGGCCCCGGGCAGGCTGCGGGCCCGCTGTTCGAGGGCCGTCCGGTGCGGGCACTGTTCCAAGAGTGCGGGCACTGTTCCAAGAGTGCGGGCACCGTTCGAAGAACGTACGGGTGCCCCCAGCAGCCGGATCAGGCCGCGGGGAATTCGACCCGGACCCGCAGTCCGCCCGTGCTGCCGGGCACGGCGGTGACGACGGCGTGATGGGCCCGCGCGATGGAGGCGACGATGGACAGGCCCAGGCCCGCGCCCTCACGCGGGCCGTGTCGACGCTCCTGCAGGCGGCGGAAGGGCTCGAAGAGGTAGGGGACCGTCTCCGACGGCACCTGGGGGCCGGTGTTGTCGACCTCCAGGGCACCGTCGCGCACGCCGACCTCGACCCGGCCGCCGTCGTGGTTGTAGCGCAGGGCGTTGCCGACCAGGTTGCGTACCAGGTGTGCCAGCAGCACCGGATCACCCTCGACGGACACGGGGGCGGTGTCGGTCCGGACGGTGACGCGGTTCGCCCGGGCTTCCTCCGAGGCGGCGCACTCGGCGGCCACCGCGCGGGCCAGCCGGTCCAGTGCGACCGGTTCGCGGTGGTCCAGCCTCTGATCGGAGACGGACAGCAGCAGCAGGCCCTCGATGAGCCGTTCGCTGCTCTCGGAGACCTCGATCAGTTTGCGGCGAACCCGGGCGACGGCGGCCGGGTCCTCGGTGGCCAGCCCGATTTCGGCCGCGGCCCGCTGCACCGCGAGCGGAGTCCGCAGTTCGTGTGCGGCGTTGGCCGCGAACCGCTGCTGCGCACCCACCAGTTGCTCCATGCGGTCGAGCATGGCGTCGAAGGTGTCGGCGAGCTGTTTGAGCTCGCCCGGGGGTGCGTCGAGGGCGATCCGCTCGTGCAGGTTCTCACCCGAGAGCCGGCGCGCCGTGTTGGTGATCACCGCCACCGGGCGCAGCACCCGCCCCGACATCCACCAGGCCAGTGCCATCGAGATGACGGCGAAGGCGGCCAGAGCGATCAGGGAGACGGTCAGCAGCTGGTTCCGGGCGGCCTGCTCGGCGGCCTGGGTGACGACCTTGACGGCCTGGAAGTGGGACTGTCCGCCGTCGGCGGGGGTGGTTCCGGGCGGAGCGTTCGCGGGTGCGGCGGTTCCCACCATGAGGGTTTTCGCCGCGGCGGGGTCCGGGGTCGCCAGTGTGGCCAGTCGCGGTTCGACGGCGACGGCCGTGCTGATCGAGGTGTACAGGCTCTCCCGGACCAGGAAGTTGACCAGGACAATAAGCATGGCCCCGGCGAGGACGAGCAGCCCGCCGTAGAGCATGGTCAGCCGGCCCCGCTCCCCGCCCGGCAGCCGCGGGCGTGGTCGGCCGGGCAGCGGTGGGCGGTTCGGGCCGACCGGGGCGGAGCGCCTCATGCCGGGACGCCGATGCGGTAGCCGTGGCCGGGCACGGTGTCGATGACCGAGGGCTCGCCGAGCTTGGCGCGGAGTTTGCTGAGGGCGACCCGGACCGCGTTGGTGCGGTACCCCATGTTCCGCTCCCACACCCGCTCGATCAGGTCCTCACCGCTGACCACGGCGCCCTCGGCCTGCATCAGCGCCTCCAGTACGCCGAACTCCTTGCGGGACAGGGCGAGGTAGCGGCCCTCCCGGAAGGCCTGGCGGCGAGCGGTGTCGAGGGTGATGCCCTCGCGTTCGAGGACCGGTGGAAGGGCGGGGTGGGTGCGGCGGCCGAGTGCCAGTACCCGGGCCAGCAGTTCCTCGTAGGCGAACGGCTTGGTGAGGTAGTCGTCCGCACCCAGGTCCAGGCCGTCGACGCGGTCGCGGACGGTGCCGGCGGCGGTGAGCATCAGTACCCGGGTCAGCAATCGCTGCTCGACGACGCTCTGGCACACCTCGTCGCCGTGCGCTCCGGGCAGGTCGCGGTCGAGCACGAGCACGTCGTAGTCCGTGAAGCGCAGCCGCTCCAGCGCGTCGGCGCCGTTGTACACGACGTCGACGGCCAGGGCGTCGCGCCGCAATCCCTCGGCGATCATGTCCGCCAGGAATTCCTCGTCCTCCACGATCAGTACACGCATGACATCAGGTGTACCTGAAAACCACCTTTCGTCGCCGTAAAGGTCTCGGCTGACAGCGGCGAAATGCGGGTGCGTGCCAGCCTCTGCGTGGTCGGCCACCCGGTATCGGACACGGTGGTCGGTCACTCGCAATCGGACACGGAGGAATTCCATGCGGAACCACATGCGGAACCACAGGTACGGCGCGGCGGCCGTGCTGGTGGCGGGGATGGCGCTGTTCACCGCGGCCTGCGGCGGAGGCGCCACGGGCACGGGCGGGGGCGGCGGCTCGGACTCGTCGGGCAAGGGCGCGGCGGCGGACCGGGCCTACGAGCACCGTAAGTGCCTGCGCGAACACGGCGCCCAGGTGAAGGAGCCGGAGCCGGGCCAGGACCCGCGGGGCCTGGTCCTCGAGGGCGGGCAGGACAAGATGGCGGAGGCCCTCAAGGCCTGCGGGGGAGTCGGCGGCTCGGGCGGCACGAAGATGTCCCAGGCCGACAAGGACAAGGCGCTCGAATTCGCCCGGTGCATGCGCGGTAACGGTGTGGATATGCCGGACCCGAAGTTCGACGGCGACTCGGCGATGTCGGGACAGGCGATGAAGGTCCCGGAGGGCGCCGAGAAGGACAGGTTCGACAAGGCGAACAAGGCGTGCAGTGGTCAGAATGCGGAGTGAGCGCGGGCGGAGCCGCCGAACGTTGCTGGTCGCCGCGCTGGTCACCTCGGTCTCGCTGGTGGGCGGGGTCACGGCCCTCTCGCAGACCGGCGGCGGGAGCGCCGCCGCGGACCGCACGGACGGGCTGCCGCCGAGCACGGGTTCGGTGGAACGACAGGACCTGAGCAGCCGGACCCAGGTGGACGGGACCCTCGGCTATGCCGAGGAGCGCCGGCTCAACGCCGGTGTGCCGGGCACCCTCACCTGGCTCCCGGAGGCCGGCGCGGTGGTGAAACGCGACGGGGTTCTCTACGAGGTCGACGGCCGGAAGGTCCGGCTCATGGACGGCGAGCGCCCCGCGTACCGGACGATGAAGGCCGGCGACAAGGGGCCGGACGTCGGACAGCTGAAGGAGAACCTCCGCGCCTTGGGCTACGGCAAGGGGCTGGCCGCGGACGAGGAGTTCACCCCCGGCACCGCGGAAGCGGTCAAGCGCTGGCAGAAGGCCCACGGGCTGGCGCAAACCGGCGAGATCGGCCCCGAGCAGATCGCCTTCTCGCCCGGTCCGGTGCGGATCAAGAAGAACGATGCGGCCGTCGGCGACCAGGCCGCTCCCGGCAAGCCGGTCCTCACCACCACCGGCTCCGAACGGCAGGTGCAGATCAAGATCGAGGTCTCCCGGGCCGACCTCGCCAAGCCCGGTACCCGGGTCGAGGTCGCCCTGCCCGGCGGCGGCAGGGCCAAGGGCAAGGTCGCCTCCGTCGACCGCACCATCGGTGAGGACGGCAAGGAGCAGGGCTCCCCGGACAAGCCCGCCAAGATCACCGCCCGGGTGGTCTTCGACGACCCGGGGCAGGCGGAGGGCTTCGACCAGGCGCCGGTCACCGTCGAGCTCGAGGGCGAGGTCCGCAAGGACGTGCTGACGGTACCGGTCAACGCACTGCTCGCGCTGTCCGCCGGGGGCTTCGGCGTCCAGGTCGTGGAGAACGGGAAGGTGCGCGAAGTCCCGGTCGAGCTCGGCATGTTCGGACAGGGCCGGGTCGAGGTCAGCGGGACCGGCCTGGCCGAGGGAATGAAGGTCGGGGTACCCAAGTCATGAGCGCCGTGGTCGAACTGAACCAGGTCACCAAGGAGTATCCGGGCGGGGTCGTGGCGCTGCAGGAGGTGGACCTGCGCATCGGACGCGGCGAACTGCTCGCCATCGTCGGCCCTTCGGGGTCGGGCAAGTCCACCCTGCTGCACATCGTCGGCACCCTGGACCGGCCCAGCGCCGGATCCGTCACCCTGGCGGGCCACGACGTCGCCGCCCTCTCCGACCGCCGGCTGTCCGCCCTGCGCGCCCGGCACATCGGCTTCGTCTTCCAGTCCTTCCACTTGGTGGCCGGGGTCAGCGCCCAGGACAACGTCGCCGAGGGCCTGCTCTACTCGGGCCTGCCGCGCGCCCAGCGCCGCAGGCGCGCGGCCGTGGCCCTGGAGCGGGTCGGGCTCGCGGACCGCATGCACCACCGTCCGCACGAGCTGTCGGGCGGCCAGCGGCAGCGGGTGGCCATCGCCCGGGCGGTGGTCGGCGAGCCGGACCTGCTGCTGGCCGACGAGCCGACCGGCGCGCTGGACTCCGCCTCGAGCGAAGCGGTGATGGAACTGCTGCACGACCTCAACGCCGAGGGTGCCACCATCGCGGTGATCACCCACGACGGCGAGATCGCCGACAGCCTGCCGCGCCAGGTCCGTATCCGCGACGGCCGCGTCGTGGCGGATCTGCGCACCGGCGCCGCCGACCCGGCCGATCGGGGTGGGGAGCGATGAGCCGCGCACGGCTCTCCCCGGCCCGGCTCGGCCCCCGTGACGTCCTCCACGTCGGCTCGGCCGGCCTGCGCACCCGGCCGCTGCGGGTGGTGCTGTCCGCGCTGGGCATCGCCATCGGCATCGCCACCATGATCGCGGTGGTCGGCATCTCCTCCTCCAGTAAGGCCCAACTCCTCCGTCACCTCGACCAGTTGGGAACCAACTTGCTGGTGGCCTCCCCCGGCCAGGGGCTGTTCGGCGAGAAGGTGAAGCTGCCCGAGGAGTCGATCGGCATGCTGAGCCGCGTCCCCGGGGTCGAGCAGGTCGGCGCGACCGGTGACCTGGCGCAGTCCGTCAGGCGCAGCGAGAAGATCCCCAGCGACGACACCGGCGGCATCACCGTGAAGGCCGCCACCGAAGGACTGCTGGACGTCGTGCGCGGCACGGTCGGCTCGGGCACCTGGCTCAACGAGGCCAACGGGCGCTACCCGTCGACGGTGCTCGGACACGTCGCGGCCCAGCGCCTGGGCATCACCGCCCCCGGTCAGCAGGTCCACATCGGCGGCCGGTACTTCACCGTCATCGGCATCCTCGACCCGCTGCCGCTGGCGCCCGAGATCGAGCGGGCCGCCCTGGTCGGCTGGGACGGCGCCGGCGCGCTGCTGGGCTTCGACGGCCATCCGACCCAGATCTACGAACGGTCGACGGACCGGACGGTCGGCGCGGTCCGCGAGCTGATCCCACGCACCGTCGACCCGCAGAACCCGCACAACGTGCAGGTCACCGACCCCTCCTCGGCGCTCCAGGCCAAGGCCGCCACCGAGGGGGCGTTCACCGACCTCCTGCTCGGGCTGGGCGGGGTGGCGCTCCTGGTCGGCGGCGTCGGGGTCGCCAACACGATGATCATCTCGGTACTGGAGAGGCGCCACGAGATCGGGCTGCGCCGCTCCCTGGGCGCCACCAGGGGCCAGATCCGCCTCCAGTTCGTGACGGAGTCCCTCCTCCTCTCCGGACTGGGCGGGCTGGCCGGCGTGGCCCTGGGCGCGGCCGCCACCTACGCCTTCGCCGTCTCGGGCGGCCTGCCCTGGGTGGTCCCGCCGTGGGCCGTCACCGGGGGCTTCGCCGCCACGCTGCTCATCGGCACGGTGGCAGGCCTCTACCCGGCCGTCCGGGCCTCCCGCCTCTCCCCGACCCTCGCCCTCCACACCGGATAGGGCCTGTTCGGGAAGGCGTCGAAGGTGCGCCTGGTTGGCCGTCCCGGGAAGCCTCGGGCGGCCAACCGGAGGACGAGTGGCCCTGTTCACGTGAAGTCGCAGCGGGTTCGCACCGAGGCCCCGGCCGGGTTTCCTGGCCTGGTCACCCTTGACGAAAGGTTGACCTGCTCACGGCAGAAGGTTGGCGATCACCGCCTCTATGGTCGGCCCATGCCCTCACAGCCCATCAGGCCCACCACCCTGCCGGTCCTGCCCTACCGCAAGCCCACCCGCGGAAGGGACTACTGGGTCCTGGACAACGTGCTGCCGGACCCGGACGCCGTCCGGGAGCGCTGCCTGGCCCGCGGGGACTGGACCGAGGGCTACCCGCACCGCCCCGAGACCTGGCCCGGACTGCGCACCATGCCGGGCCTGGAACCCGAGGAGCTGGCCCGGGTCGAATCGCTGGTCCGCAAGGCCACCGGGGCCTCCCGGCTCTGGGTGCAGAGCACCCCGGGCGGCGGCACCCTCAACCACAACTGCGTCCAGGTCGTCGGCGCCGGGGAGTCGGAGTCCCGCCCGCACACCGACTCCCGCGCGCTCTGCCGCTACGCCGCGGTCCTCTACCTCAGCCCCGGCGCCCCCAAGGACGCCGGCACCAGCTTCTACCGCCAGCAGTTCCCCGGCGGCCGCCTCGGCGGCAACCTGGTCAACGCCCCGCACAACAACCTGGTCGAGGCGCTCGGCACCCGCCACGTACCGGCCGACCACTTCACCGAGGACGTCCGCGTCCCCAACCGCTACAACCAGCTGCTCCTCTACCACGCCAACCTGATCCACAGCGCCACCGGCTACTACGGCACCGACCTGGCCGAGCGGCGGATGACGGCGGTCTTCTTCTGGATGGCCTGACCCGGCACGCACCCTCGCGGACCGTCGGGCCCTCACCCGGCACGGGCCGACCCGCCCCTCACCCGGCCCCCACGTGCGCCAGGCTCGCCCTGGTCAGCGCCGCCGCCAACCGGGCCAGGTCCCCCGGCCCGACCAGCGCCGCCAGCCCGTCCGGTTCGCCCGGCAACCCGAGCCTCCGGGCCTCCGCCAGCGCCCGCTCGTCGACGTACGGCCGCAGCGAGGGCCAGACCGCCTGCGCCTCGCGCCGAAAGATCCCGGCGCCGACCGGCCCGATCCGGGGGAACTCCCGGAGCAGCTCGCCGATCCGCTCCGACTCGCCCCCGGCCTCCTCCCGCAGCCGCCGCAGATCACCGTGCCAGCGGTCGAGCAGCAGCCCGGCCCCCTGACCGAGCGCCGTGGCGGTGCTCTCGTCGTAGCGCACGTAGTGGGCCCGGCCCAGGGCGGCGATCAGTGTCCCGCGCCGGGCGTCCGCCATCGCGCGCGGGGTCCGCAGTCCGGCGGCCGACAGCTCCCGGGCCGCCGCCGTGGCGGTGCCGGCGCCGATCCGCGCCGAGCACAGCACGGTCAGGACGAGCAGCCGGTAGAGCGGCGAGGGCTTGTCGCGCAGCGCGATCCCGGCCTCCTCCGCGTAGGTGCGGCCGAACCGGTCCAGGAGTTCGGCAACGGTCGGTTCCACGGCCTTCACCTCCCTCCCCCGTGCTCGCCCGGATCCCTCCCTCCACGCTTGCCCGGATTCGGACGCCCCGCACCCGGGGAGGCTCGCCGCATGAGTGAGCGAAGCACGGGGACACCCCCGGCCGGAGGCCGACGGCGAACCGTCGACGGGCGCGCGGGGGCGCAGGCCCCTGCCCAGCGGAGCGGGGCGGGCGCATGAGTCGGGACGCCGTACCCGCGACCGAGACCGTCCGCCCCGACTGGGCCGCGATCGACCGACTGCCCACCGTCGAGCTGCTCCGCCTGATGAACGCCGAGGACCGCACGGTTCCGGCCGCCGTCGCCGGGGAGTTGGAACGGATCGCCGCCGTGGTCGACGCCGTGGCCGCCCGGATGGCGCGTGGTGGCCGGCTGGTCTACGCCGGCGCGGGGACGGCCGGGCGGCTCGGTGTGCTGGACGCCGTCGAGTGCCCGCCGACCTTCGGCACCGATCCGGCGCTGGTCGTCGGTCTGATCGCGGGCGGGCGCTCGGCCGTCACCGCGGCGGCCGAGGGCGCCGAGGACCGCACCGACCTCGCCGAGGCCGACGTGGCCGCGCTCGCCCTCACCCCCGCCGACACCCTGGTGGGCGTCTCGGCGTCCGGCCGGACGCCCTACCCGCTGGCCGCCGTCCGTGCCGCGCGGGCGGCCGGGGCGCTGACCGTCGGGTTGGCGTGCAACCGCGGCTCGGCGCTCGCGGCCGCGGCCGAGCTGGGCATCGAGGTGGAGGTCGGCCCGGAGGTGCTGGCCGGATCGACCCGGCTCAAGGCGGGCACGGCACAGAAGCTGGTGCTCAACCTGCTCTCCACGGCCGTGATGATCCGGCTCGGCCGGACGTACGGCAATCTGATGGTCGACCTCCGCGCCACCAACGACAAGCTGCGCGACCGCGCCCGACGGATCGTCGCCGAGGCGACCGGCGCCGACGGGGCCGCGGTCGACCGCGCCCTGACCGCGACCGGCGGCCGGGCCAAGGACGCGATCCTGTCCCTGCTCGCGGACGTGGACGCGTCCACCGCCGCCCGCCTGCTCACGGCCTCGGACGGACGGCTGCGCGAAGCCCTCCGCCTCGCCCGGCCGTAGCGGCCTTCCGCCTCGCCCGGACGTAGCGGCTCACCACCGCACCAACGGCAACCCGCCCCGCCGACTCACCCCAGCCGCACGTCCGCGGCCGCGACGACCTCGCCGAGGCGCGGGAAGTCCAGCTCCACCGATGCCCGGTGCTCCTCCGCCGTGAGCGCGGCCATCGCGTCCTCGACGAACACCAGCCGGTACCCGTGGTCGCCGGCGGCCCGGGCACTCGACTCCACGCCGAGGTTGGTCGCGATCCCGGCGAACACCACGGTCTCCACGCCCCGCGCCCGGAGCAGCTCGTCCAGGCCGGTGCCCTGGAAGGCTCCGATGGTGCGCTTCACCACGACCTCGTCGGCCGCCGCCGCGACCTCCGCGGGCAGCCCGCTCCCGGGCGGCTGCTCGGTCACGTTCGGCCGCTCGACCCGTACCGCGATCACGGGCGCGCCCGCCGCCCGGAACTCCCGGGCCAGCTCCAGCGAGGCCTTCAGCACCTCCGAACCGGTGCGCGGCGCGAGCAGGTTGGCGACGATCCGGTCCATCAGGTCGATCAGGACCAGGGCCGTGCTGCGGGGGTCAAGGGTGGTCATGGGGTCACGCTAGTCCATCGGACGCGTGGCCCCCGAGGCCCGGTCCGGCGCCGGGGTGCCCTGCGCCGCCTCCCGCGCGATCTCCGTCCGGAACCCCTCGATCAGCACCCGCAGCCCGTACTCGAAGTCGGCGTCGTGGTCGGTCATCCGCAGGACGTCGACCGCCTCGCGCAGCAACGGCAGTTCGCGCAGTGCTTCGTCCGGGAACGGCGGCCGGTCGCGGTCCGCGGAGTCCTGTCGCCAGGCCTGCTCCTCGGTGACCCAGCCCATGATGTACCGGTCGACGGTCAGCAGCAGGCGCAGCGCCGTTCGCGGGCGCAGGCCCGCTCCGCAGAGGGCGCTCAACTGGGCTTCGACCGCCGGGAGTTCGTCCTCGGTGGGGAGGGTTCCGGCGTGCACCCGGGCGCCGTCGCGGTAGGCGAGCAGGGCGTTGCGCTTGGCGCGGGCGTCGGCGGCGATCCACTCGGGCCAGTGCGCCGGGTCCGGCTCGCGGTCGGGCGGGAGGGCTTCGGCGAGCATCGCCTCGGCCATCAGGTCGAGCAGTTCCCGCTTGCTCTTGAAGTGCCAGTACAACGCCGGTGACTGGACGCCGAGTTCGCGGGCGAGCCGCCGGGTGGTCAGCCCGTCGATGCCCTCCTCGTTGAGCAGGCGCAGCGCCGTGCGCACCACCTCGTCGCGCTTCAGCGCCATCCGATCGGCCTCCTGGGTCATCCGCTTGCCAGATCCACCTTATCGCCGATAAGTTCCCGAGCTGGAATTTATCAGCGATAAGGAGAGCCGTCGCGACACCGACGGCCGCGAAGGGATCCCACCCCTCATGACCTCCGGACCGAACCCGACCTCCGGACCGAACCCGACGCCCGGAACGGACCGCTTCTGGTCCCGGCTGCTGCCGAACACCGCGCCCTGGCGGTCCTCCCGCGACTTCCGGCTGACCTGGACCTCGGGCACCGTCACCCTGCTCGGCTCGATCTTCACCATGACGGCGATCCCGCTCCAGATCGCCGACCTCACCGGTTCACCCCTGGCCGTGGGCGCGGTCGGCGCGGTCGAACTCGTGCCGGCCGTCCTGTTCGGCCTCTACGGCGGCGTCCTCGCCGACCGCGCCGACCGCCGCACCGTCGCCCTGGCCACCGAGGTCGCCCTGGCCGCGCTCAGCGCCCTGCTGCTGGCCAACGCGCTGCTCGGCACCCCCGCCGTCTGGCCGCTCTACGTCGCCGCCGGGGTGGCGGCGGCGCTCCAGGGCATCCAGCAGCCCTCGGTGGAGGCGATGGTCCCCCGGCTGGTGCCCCAGGAGCAGCTGGTGGCGGCGGGTGCACTGCTCTCGCTACGCTGGAGCATCGGCGGCGTGGCGGCCCCGGCGGCGGCCGGCCTGCTGATCGCGACCGCCGGCGTCCCGGCGGCGTACCTGGTCGACCTCGGCACCTTCCTGCTCTCGATCGCCCTGCTCGCCCGGGTCCGGCCGGTCCCCTCGGAGCGGGACGCCGAGGCACCGCAGCTCACCGAGTTCCTCGACGGCGCCCGGTACGCGGCCCGGCGCCCGGACCTGATCGGCACCTACCTGGCCGACCTCGCGGCCACCGTCTTCGCCCTGCCCACCGCGCTCTTCCCGTTCCTGGCCGCGGACCTGGACGCCACCTGGGCGCTCGGCCTGCTCTACTCGGCCGGCGCGGCCGGCAGCCTGATCGCCGCCGCGACCGGAGGGTGGGCGGAGCGGGTCCACCGGCACGGCCGACTCGTCCTGCTCTCCGCCGCCCTGGTCGGCGCGGCGACGGCGGCGGCCGCGTTCGCCCCGGGCCTGTGGGCCGTCCTGCTCTGCCTGACCGTCGCGGGCGGTGCCCACTGGATCGGCGACACCTTCCGCAGCGCCATCTGGAACCAGTCCATTCCGGACGAACTCCGGGGCCGCGCCGCCGGGCTGGAGATGCTGATCGGCTCCGCCGGGCCGGCCCTGGGCGACCTGCGGGCGGGCGGGCTCGCCGCCCGCCAGGGCATCCGGGCGGCCCTGCGCACCGGCGGCCTGCTCTGCCTCGGCAGTTCGGCCGCGCTGTCCGCCGCCATCCCCGCGCTCTGGCGCTACGACCGGCGGGGGCACCGCACCGGGCCCGTCCCGGCGGAACCCACCCCGTGACGTGCCGGACGCCCAGGCCGCACCGGCCCCACCGCGGGGACCGCCCCGGGGACCACCGCTCAGTCCGGGACGAGCGCCGTCGCGTGCCGGTCGATCAGTTCCCCGAGCCCCCGGAGGTCGTCGGCCCCGCGCTTGGGCAGCATGGTCAGCACCCCCGTCTCCTCGTTGCCGCTCAGCAGCAGGAACAGCCGGGGCGTCTCCAGGTAGTACCGCTGCTCCGGCCAGGCGAACTCGGTGACCGAGGCCTCGGTGCTCACGACCACCCCGTCGTCGTCCAGCAGGACCCTGAACTCGCCCTTGTCCTCCGCCGCCCTCGTCACCCGCCGCACCCGTGTCATGGGCACCGCGAGAACCACGAGCAGCGCGAGCACCACCAGCAGGGCGACCAGCAGCAGCACCGTCCCGCCGAGGACGACGAGCAGCCCGGCAACCGCCGTCCCGCCGACGGCCACCGTGTACACGGCTCGCCGCGACCGGCGTCCGACCACCGTGTGCCGGTCCCACGCCGCGAAGGCCTCCCGGAAGTCGGCGTCCGTCGGGGTGTAGCGAACCTCGACATACGTCACCGCCCGCCCATCGGAACCCACGTCCCCACCCTCCGACCCATGTACGCACAACTTCTGACACCAGCTTCGCCGGATCGTAGCAAAGACCGTACGTACCCGATGCGACCGCGTCCGCGCTCCCCCGGCGGGAAAACGCCGCTCCCGGCGCCCACCCGTTGACCGACCGCCCCGCCCGGCGGTTGGCTCACCCCGAGCCGGCCGCCGGGGAGTTCGGCGTCCACCGCCGACGCGGCACGGCCGATCCCAGGGGAGGGAACCAGATGAACCTCATCCGCCGCCCGCTGCGCGCTGCCTGCGTCCTCGCGGCCGCCGCACTGGCCGCCTCCGTCGCCGTGCCCGCCCAGGCGGCCCCGTCAGAAGCGGGCCCGACCGGAGCGGGCCTGGCCGCCCTGCCGGGCGGTGCCCGCACCGAACGCGTCTCCGTCGGCCCCGGGCAGGCCCAGGCCACCGGCGCCTCGCAGGCCGGCGGCCTGAGCGCGGACGGGCGCTTCGCCGTCTTCACCTCGGAGGCTGCCGACCTGGTGCCCGGCGACACCAACGGCAGGTCCGACGTCTTCGTCCGCGACCTGTGGACCGGCCGCACCGAGCGGGTGGACACCGGCCCGGACGGCGTCCAGGCCGACGGGGACTCCTACCAGGCCACGATCAGCGGCAGCGGCCGCTACGTGGCGTTCAGTTCCACCGCCACCAACCTCGCCCCCGGTGCCAACCGCGGCTCCGAGGACGTCTACGTCCACGACCGCTGGACCGGCGGCACCCGCCTGGTCAGCGTCGGCAGGACGGGGGTTCCGCAGACCGGCAAGCTGTCCGGCGTCCCCTCGATCAGCTGGGACGGCCGGTACGTGGCCTACCAGTCCAACCGCGGCGACCTCGCCCCCGGCACGGTCACCTGGTTCGGCGGCAACATCTACGTCACCGACCGCTGGACCGGCGACACCCGCCTGGTCAGCATCGGCGCCGACGGCAAGGAAGCGGACGCCTCCTCCTCCGCACCGGAGATCAGCGCGGACGGCAGCACCGTGGTCTTCATCTCCAAGGCGACCAACCTCCTCGGCGCGGGCGGGGCCGGCGCCCTCTCCCCGGCCGCGGTCGCCGAGCTCAGGGCGGGCTCGGACCAGGAGTTCGTCGCCGACTCCTTCCGCCCGGGGGCCGCCCTCCACCCGGCGGGCGCCCTCCGGCCGGACGCCCGCGCGGAGATCCTCAAGCCGCGCACCTACCCGCTGTACGTCCGCGACCTGCGCACCGAGCGGACGAGCCTGGCCAGCCCGGACGGCGACGGCGGCTACAAGGGCGCGGTCAACCCCTCGGTCAGCCCCGACGGCCGCTACGCCGTCTACTCGTCCTGGGTCCTGCACGGCGACACCCAGTGGGACCGTCACTTCGAGGTCTACGTCCGCGACCTGAAGCAGGGCACCGAGACCCTGGTCAGCACCGGCCTGCCCGGGACGACGACCACCCTCGGCTCCTACGGCGGCCGGATCACGGCGGACGACCGGTGGGTCGTCTTCAGCTCGGAGGCGGACAACCTCGTCCCCGGCGACACCAACAACGCCGAGGACGTGTTCCGGCACGACCTGTGGACCGGCCGCACCGAGCGGGTCAGCGTGGCGGGCGACGGTGGGCAGAGCGCCGGTCCCTCGCACGCCCCGTACGCCGACGCCCTCGGCACCGCGGTGGTGTTCACCTCCTCCGACGGCACCCTCGTCCCCGTGGACACCAACGGCGTCGAGGACGCGTTCCTCCGCCGCCTGCCGCTGTTCTGACAGCCGGTCCGACGGCCCCGCCCTCGCCCCGGCCCGACCCGGCGCGGGTGCTCCCGGACTCACACCGTGAGCGCCCGCGTCGAGGCCCGGATCGGCGCCGGAAGCTCCGTCCACCCGCGCAGGTACCGGTCCACCGCCGCCGCCACCGCCCGCCCCTCGGCGATCGCCCAGACGATCAGTGACTGCCCGCGCCCGGCGTCCCCCGCCACGAACACGCCCTGCGCCTCCGTGGCGAAGCCGTCGTCCCTGGCCAGGGTGCCTGCCGGTCCGGTGGTGAGGCCGAGCTGGGCGAACAGCCGCCGGTCCGGCTCCGGCCCGGTGAAGCCCAGCGCGAGGAGCACCAGCTGCGCGGGCAGGCTCCGTTCGGTGCCCGTCCGCGGGCTGCGGTCGGCCGGTTCGGCCTCGGCGAAGCGGACGGCGGCCAGCCGGCCGTCCGGGCCGGCTTCGAAGCCGACGGTGGTCGCCGCGAACACCCGGGGCCCGGCCTCCGCGGCGCCGGACTCCTCGTGCGAGGTGGTCTCCCGGTACACCTTGGGGTGCACCGGCCAGGGCTGTCCGGCGGCCCGGTCCTGCGGCGGGCGGGGGTTGATGTCCAGTTGGGTGACGGTGGCGGCGCGTTGACGGAGCGCCGTTCCCAGGCAGTCCGCCGCCGTGTCCCCGCCGCCGACGATCACCACGTCCAGTCCCTCGGCGGACACCGGGGAGACCGGGCGGTCGCCCTCGTCCACCCGGTTCGCCCAGGTCAGGTAGTCGATCGCCTGGTGCACCCCGGACAGGTCCCGGCCCGGCACCGCCAGCTCCCGGCAGGCGGTCGCCCCCACCGCGACCACCACCGCGTCGTACCCCGAGCGCAGTTCCTCGCCCGGGACGTCACGGCCGACCCACACCCCGGTGCGGAAGGCGGCGCCCTCGGCCCGCAGCTGGTCCAGCCTGCGCTCCAGGCGGTGCTTCTCCAGCCGGAACGGTGGGATGCCGTATCGCAGCAGTCCGCCCGCGCGGTCAGCCCGTTCGTACACCGTGGTGGCGTGCCCGGCCCTGGTCAGCTGCTGGGCGGCGGCCAGCCCGGCCGGGCCCGATCCGATCACCGCGATCCGCCGCCCACCGGCGCGCTCGGGCGGCCGGGGCCCGTCCCAGCCCGCTTCCCAGGCCCGGTCGGCGATCGCCAGCTCCACGTTCTTGATCGCCACCGCGGCGCCGTCGATCGCCAGGACGCAGGCGCTCTCGCACGGCGCCGGGCAGAGCCGCCCGGTGAACTCCGGGAAGTTGTTGGTGGCCAGCAGCCGCGCCGCGGCCGCCCGCCAATCCGCTCCCGCGTCCGCCTCCGCCCTCGTACCCGCCCCGGCTCCCGCCCCCGGCTCCTGGCCCGTCCCCGATTCCGCCACCAGCCGGTTCCAGTCCGGCACCAGGTTCCCCAGGGGACAGGCGTGGTGGCAGAACGGCAGCCCGCAGTCCATGCACCGCCCCGCCTGCCCGCCCACCACCGGCAGCAGTTCGCCCGGCCGGTACACCTCCCGCCAGTCCCCCAAGCGCTCCCGCGCGTCCCGCCGCGCCCGCTCCGCGCGCGGGGTGGTGAAGAAGGCCATCCGGTCTGCCATCGCGGCCTCCGGCAGGGCGTGCCGACTCGAACCAGGCGGCCCACCCGGCGGCGCGCCACCGTACGGCCACCGTACGCCCCCGAAGCACCGCGCAACAGCCGCGGCCGTCGGGGAGGGCCGCGGAGCGGACCCGGAAGACCTCGGCCCCGACCGGAAGCGCCGTGAGCACGTCAGGGAGAATCTCCGCCATGACGCACACCGTGCTGATCGCCGAGGACGACCGGGCCATCCGCGACTCGCTCGCCCGCGCCCTGATGCTGGAGGGCTACCGGGTGCGGGTCGCCGCCGACGGCACCCAGACCCTGGCCGTCCACGCCGAACAGCGCCCGGACGTCCTGGTGCTCGACGTGATGATGCCCGAGCCGGACGGCCTGGAGGTCTGCCGCCGGCTGCGCGCGGCCGGCGACCGCACCCCGGTGCTGATGCTCACCGCCCGGGTGGAGGTCCCCGACCGGATCGCCGGCCTCGACGCCGGCGCCGACGACTACCTGGTCAAGCCCTTCGACGTGGACGAGCTCTTCGCCCGCCTGCGCGCCCTGTTGCGCCGCCACCCGCCCGAGCCCGCCGCCGAGGCGCTGACCGTCGCCGACCTGCGGGTCGAACCGCCGGCCCGTCGGGCCTGGCGCGCCGGCCGGGAGCTCGAACTCTCCCGCACCGAGTTCGACCTGCTGGAGCTGCTGGTCCGGCACGCCGGCGCCGTCCTCGACCAGGCCACCCTGTACAAACAGATCTGGGGCTACGACTTCGGCCCCGGTTCGAAGAACCTCGCGGTGTTCATCGGCTACCTGCGCCGCAAGCTCGACCGTCCGGGCCTCGTGCCGCTGATCCACACCGTCCGCGGCGTCGGCTACACGCTGCGCGAGCCATGACCGGCCCCGCCCGCCGCCTTCGCCGGGTCCTGCGGTTCCCGCGGCTCCCGCGCCCGGCCCGCCGCCTCCCACGGCTGCCGCGCCCGGGCCTGCCCACCACCCTCGCGCTGGCCTTCGCCGCGATCGCCGCGCTGGTCGCGGTGCTGATCGGCGCACTCGGCTACGACGCCGCCGCACGGCTGATCCGGGACGACGAGACCGCCGACTTCGGCGCCGCCGTCGACTCCGTCGGCCGGCAGGTCCAGCGGGAGGCCCTCTTCCCGGGCGACTTCGCCGGCCCGAGCGGGCTGAGCGCCGACCTGGTCCGCCCGATCCGGGTCACCACGCAGTCCCTCGACCCCGACGGCGCGGTGCTGCCCGGCACCGCCCGGCTCGACCTGCCGCCGAGCCCGTCCGACCACGAGCTCGCCCACGCCGACCAGCCGGGCCGCACCTCGATCGGGCTGCGCCACCAGCACCGCGAGGCCTACCGGGTCGGTGTGGTCTCGCTCGGCGGGCGGCGCGGGGCGGTCCAGATCATCCAGCAGGTCGGGCCCACCGAGAAGCTGCTGAGCACCCTGCGGACCCGTACGGTCGCCCTGGTGGCGATCGTCGCGGTGCTCGCCGGCGGGGCCGGCCGGCTGCTCGCCCGGCGGATCACCCGACGGCTGGTCCGGCTCACCGACGCGGCCGAACTGGTCGCCGCCAGTGGGCGGTTGGACGTCGCGGTGCCCGCCGCCGGAACGGACGAGGTGGGCCGGCTCGGCCGGGCCTTCGACCGGATGCTGGTCCGGCTCGCCACCGCGAAGGAGAACCAGCGCCGCTTGGTGCAGGACGCCGGGCACGAGCTGCGCACCCCGCTGACCAGCCTGCGCACCAACCTCTCGGTGCTGCCCGGCCTGGACCGGCTGCCGCCCGCCGAACGTGCCGCGCTGATGGCCGATCTGATGGAGGAGTCACGGGAGTTGGCCCAGCTGGTGGAGGAGCTGGTGGCGCTCGCGGCGGACCGCAGGGCGGACGAGCAGCCGACCGGGGTGGTGCTCGCCGACGTGGTCCGGCAGGCAGCCGCCCAGGCCCGGCGGCGCAGCGACCGGCAGATCGTGGTGGACGCGGACGGAACCGTCGTCACCGCCCGGCCGGACGCGCTGGCCCGCGCGGTGGGCAACCTGCTGGACAACGCCGCCAAGTTCGACCCCTCCGGGACCGGCCCGATCGAGGTGGTGGTGCGCGGCCCGCGGGTGGAGGTGCGCGACCGCGGCCCGGGCATCGACGCGGCCGACCTCGACCGGGTCTTCGACCGCTTCTACCGGGCCACCGCCGCTCGCAGCCTGCCCGGCTCCGGGCTGGGCCTGGCCATCGTGCACGAGGTGGCCCGCTCGCACGGCGGGACGGCCTTCGCCGCCAACCGGGAGGGCGGCGGCGCGGTGATCGGCTTCACCCTCGGCGGCTGACGGCGCGGACCGGCCCGGCGCGCGGCAGCGCCGGGCCCGCGGTGGAACCCGCCGTCAGCCGGCGGCCAGCAGCGCCCGCCCGAGCCAGTCGGCCTCGTCCCTCACGCCCGGCAGGACGAAGAAGTACCCGCCGCCGGTCGGCGAGATGTAGTCCACCAGCGGCTCGCCGATCAGCCGGGTCTGGGTGGCCTCGAACTGCCGTACCACGTCCTGCTGGTAGCAGCAGAACACCAGGCCCATGTCCAGGTTGCCCGCCTGGTCGACGCCCCGGTCGTAGTTGAAGCCCCGGCGCAGGATGCGCGAGGTGTCGGTGTCGGCGGTGCGCGGGTTGGCCAGCCGGATGTGCGCGTCGAGCGGGATCGCCTTGCCGTCCGGGTCCTTGGCGTAGTCGGGCGCGTCGGTCTCCCGGGCGCCGTCCAGCGGCGCGCCGGTGTCGCGGCGGCGGCCGAACATCTTCTCCTGCTCGGTGAGGGTGACGCGGTCCCAGAACTCGATCAGCATCCGGATGATGCGGATCACCTGGTAGCTGCCGCCGGTCGCCCAGCCGGGTTCGCCCGTCCCGTCGGCGACCCAGACCAGCCGGTCCATCTCGCGCGCGGAGCCGGTGTCGGGGTTGACGATGCCGTCCTTGAAGCCGAGCAGGTTGCGCTGCGCGCCGTCCGGGCGGGACTGGTTCTGGAAGCCGTCGATCCGCCAGAGGATCTGCATCGCGCCCCGGGTGTGCCGGGTGATGTCGCGCAGTGCGTGCAGCACGGTGTCCTGGCGGTCGGCGCAGATCTGCAGCGAGAGGTCGCCGTGCAGTTCGGCGGCCCGGAGGTTGTCGTTCGGGAAGGTCTTCATCGGCGCGAGCCTGACCGGCTTGGCCTTGGCCAGCCCGTAGCGGTCGTCGAAGAGCGAGGCGCCGACGCCGACCGTGACGGTCAGGTGGTCGGCGGGGACGGTCGGGCCGAGGATGCCGCTGTCCGAGGGCGGCGCGCCGACCCCGAGGTCCGGCGGGGTGCCGCCGGCGGTGAGGAAGCGGATCCGCTCGGTCAGGGTCCGGAACAGCGCTTCGAGGCCCTTGCGGTCCTGGGCGATCACCTGGCAGGAGACGAAGGCCGCGAAGCCGGGGGCCGGGGTGGTGACGCCGGCCTGGTGGGCCCCGTGGAACGGCACCGCCCCGGCCTTCTCCTGCTTGCCGTCCCCGGCGGCGGCCTGGCCGGCGCCGAGGGCGAGGCCGCCACCGGCCAGCACGGCCGCGCCGGCACCGGCGCCGAGCGCGGCCCGGACGAAGCTGCGCCGGGCCGGTCCGGCCGGGCAGCCGCCCTCCGCGGCGGCCTCGGCCGGCGCGGCGTGCGGGAAGGGGCAGGACCCGGTGGCTGCGGTGTGGTCGGTCATCAGGTGGCCTTCCGGATTTCGAGCAGGGCGGGGACGGGGGCGAGGTCTTCGAGCAGTTCGCCGGTGGCCCCGTTGAGCTGTCGGCGGGCGTCGGCGGGCAGCCGGTCGACCGGGGTCCACCCCTCGGGCCGGTGCGCTGCGGCGAGCAGGTCGCCGACCCGCTTCATGCCGGCGTTCGCCTTGACGAGCACCTGCGGGTCCCGCTCGTCGAGCAGCGGTTGGAGCAGCGTCAGCAGTTCCTGGGTGCCGGTCAGGTTGGCCCGGGCGGTGGCCAGGTTGGTGCCGCTGCCCATGTCGGTGTCGCCGGTCAGCTCGAACTGGAGGGTGTTCTCCAGGATCTCGTGGGCGCGCAGCGGCAGGTCGCCGGGGGCGAAGTCCTGCCCGGGGAAGTCGTGCGCCAGCTGGTCGACGTTCTGCGCCAGGTCGTCGGCGACGGGCGTCAGCTCCTCGGCGGTCCCGCCGTGCCAGAGGCCGTACTCCAGGCGCAGGAAGCCGGTGAAGCCCGGGTCCTTCTCCTTGGCGGCGAGGCCGTCCGGGCGGCCGTCGATCTTGCCGTCGAGGTCGGCGAAGGTGCCGTACGCGGCGCCGAGGGAGGCGTACTGGAGGTGGGCGGCGAGCCAGTCGGCCTTGGCGGTGGCGAGGTCGCCGGAGCGCACGTCGGCCTGGAGCTTCCGGCTCTGCGTCACGAGCGTCGCCAGGCCCTGGCCGACGTACTCCTTGTAGCTGTCGAGCGGGGCCTTGAGGTCGTCCTCGGCGACCGGCTTGACGGCCTTGACCTCCGTGCCGCCGCTGACGTGCACGGCGGCCGAGGTGACGGGCTTCCCGCCGGTGGGCACGCAGCGCCAGGCGTAGTCGCCGGAGCCGATGGTGGCGGTCAGGGCGCGGGTCGTGCCGGGGGCCAGGCCCTCGATCTCCCCGTAGACCGAGCCGGTGCCCGGGTCGACGAGGTAGACCTCGGCGACCTTGTCGCCGGTGTTGCGCATCTGGAACACCTGCTGGCCGGGCCGCGGGGCGGCGAAGCCCTTGCCGCACTCCTGCTCGGAGACGGCGACGGTGGCGGAGCCGCCCTGCTTGCCGTCGCTGATCGCGATCACGGCGCCGGCCAGCACCACCGGGACGGCGACCGCCGCGGTCGGCAGCACCCAGCGCGGCCGGCCGGCCCGCGCCGGCGGAGCCTCGGACTCCGCGTCGGCCTCGGCGGGCTTCTCCGCGCCCGTCGCGGCCGCCGCGACGGGCGCGGCGGCCGGGGCACCGGTGCCGCCGCGGACGCCCTCGACGAACAGCGTCATCACGATGCCCAGGTAGGCGACGTAGCCGACGACCTGGAGCACCGTCATGGTGACGGTCAGGTTGAGCGTGCCCTGGACCAGCGTCGCGTACCAGGACGAGGCGTCCAGGTGCCCGCCCAGGTCGAAGGCGTACGAGGTGCCGCCGCCGATCAGCCCGGACTCCTGGAGGTCCCGCAGGCCGTAGCCGAGCACGCCCGCCGCGACGACGATCAGGCCGATGCCGGTGATGGTGAAGAACCGGGTGAGGTTCATCCGCAGGGCTCGCCGGTACAGGCCCCAGCAGAGCCCGGCCGAGAGCAGCAGGCCGAGGCCCGCGCCGATCAGCGGCCCGGTGGACTCGCCGGCGGTGCGCACGTTGGTCCACAGGAAGAGCGAGGTCTCCAGGCCCTCCCGGGCGACCGCGAGGAAGCTGGTGAGCACCAGCGCACCGGCGCCCATCGCCAGCGAGGCCCGGACCTTCTCCTTGATCTCGGCGGAGAGGGTGCGCGCCGAGCGTCGCATCCAGAACACCATCGCGGTGACGAAGCCGACCGCGATCAGGCTGAGCACCCCGCCGAAGGCCTCCTGCGCGTGGCCGGAGAGGTTGGCGGCGGTGAAGGTGAGCACCGCGCCGAAGCTCAGGCTGAGCGCGACGGCCGCCGCGACGCCCGTCCACACCTGGGGCCGCCGGGCCTTCTGGTCCGCCCGGACCAGGGTGGCGACCAGGATCGACACGATCAGTCCGGCTTCCAGGCCCTCGCGCAGCCCGATCAGGAAGCTGGGAAACGCCTCGTCCCACATGCGGCGGGCTCCTCCCCCGGGCCCGGCCCGGGTCGTTCACCTGTTCTCGCCTCCGCCGCGGTGGCGGTGGAGCGGCACAGCCGAACGCCCCGGACACCGGGGTCCGGGGCGACGGCTTAGCTTAGGCAAACCTTAGAGCCGGCAAGGTCAACCGCACCCCCGCTTCGGGTAAGGATTCGGTATGAGCCCGCCCTCGCGTTGACCGGGCCCGCAGGCCTCAGGGGTCGTCAGGAGTCCGCGGTCACCCCCACCACTGCTCCGGCACCGGCTCCGGCTCGGACGACTCCGGGACCGTCACCGGTTCGGCGCAGCGCACCAGCAGATCGCCCTCCTCCGTCCCGGCGACGAGGTAGCCGCACTCGCGGAGCACGACCGCGGCCGCGCCGCTCAGCGCCGCGAGCGCCTCCCGGGAGGGTGGTCCGCCCGGCTCCGCGCCCGGCGTCCAGCCGACCACCACGCCCTCGGGGTGACGGTCGATCCACAGCGGTGAGGGCCCCGGTCCGGTGTCGAACCCGGCGCGGGCCAGGGCCTCGGTGACGTCCTCGAAGAGTTCACGGTGATCCACCATTGGCGCAGCGTAGGCCCGGGACCACGCGACCCCCGGCCGCGGCGCGCGCCGAAACGGTTCAGCGGCACTCGACCGCAGCATCGGCACCCGTTGGGCCGAGCGGCGGCCAGCCGATCGGGCGTCAGGGGCCCCCGTCCGGCCCGACACGAGCGGCCGGACGGGCCGATGGACGTGCACAGTCGGCCCCCTGCCGACAGCATGACAGAGTAAGCGCTCCATCACCCTGAGCAACGGGTCCAGTGGAACACCTGGTCCGCGCGCCGGTCCGGCCGGCGGGCCCGTATCGAGAGGTCCCATGATCACAACACTTCGCCGGCCGGTGTTCCCGCCGGCGGGCCTCCAGCACGGCACGCCGAGGACGCCGGGGAGCCCGTCGTGAGAACCGACCAGCAGTCGCAGCCGGGACCGGTGACCAGCACGCGCGCCGACCCCGCCAACAAGGCCGAGGCCCTGGCCGACTGGACCGACGGCCGACTGGGCATCTACTCCCTGGCCAAGTCCAATCTGCGCAAGATCTTTCCCGACCACTGGTCCTTCATGCTGGGTGAGATCGCGCTCTACACCTTCGTCATCATCATCCTCACCGGCGTCTGGCTGACCATGTTCTTCACCCCGAGCATGGGCGAGGTCGTCTACGAGGGGACATACGTCCCGCTCAGGGGCATCGCGATGTCCGAGGCCTACTCCTCGACGCTCAGGATCAGCTTCGACGTGCGCGGCGGCCTGCTGATGCGCCAGATCCACCACTGGGCGGCCATCGTCTTCGTCGCCGCGATGCTGACGCACATGATGCGCGTCTTCTTCACCGGCGCGTTCCGCAAGCCGCGCGAGATCAACTGGGTCTTCGGCGCGATGCTGCTGATCCTCGGCATGTTCGACGGCTTCATGGGCTACTCGCTGCCGGACGACCTGCTCTCCGGCACCGGCATCCGCTTCATGGAGGGTGCCATCCTCGCCGTCCCGATCGTCGGGTCGTACCTTCAGTTCTTCATGTTCGGCGGCGAGTTCCCGGGCACCGAGATCATCCCCCGGCTGTTCACCGTCCACGTCCTGCTGATCCCGGGCATCATGCTGGGCCTGCTCGCGGCGCACCTGATCCTGGTCTTCTACCACAAGCACACCCAGTTCGCCGGGCCCGGCCGGACCAACCAGAACGTGGTCGGCATGCCGCTGCTGCCGGTCTACACGGCCAAGGCGGGCGGCTTCTTCTTCCTGGTCTTCGGCGTGGTCGCGGTGATGTCCGCGATCGCCACGGTCAACCCGATCTGGGCGTACGGGCCGTACCGTCCGGACCAGGTCTCCACCGACGCCCAGCCGGACTGGTACATGGGCTTCTCCGAGGGCCTGATCCGCGTGATGCCCGGCTGGGAGATCAGCGTCTGGGGCGGCCACACCCTCAACCTCGGGGTGTTCATCCCGCTGATGGTCTTCCCGCTCGTGCTGATGGTCGTCTGGGGCTACCCCTTCCTGGAGGCCTGGATCACCGGGGACCGGGGCGAGCACCACATCGCCGACCGGCCGCGCAACGCCCCGGTCCGCACCGCCTTCGGCGCGGCCTGGATCGGCCTCTACCTGCTCCTGCTGGCCGGCGGCGGCAACGACCTGCTGGCCACCCACTTCCACCTCTCGATCAACGCGATCACCTACGCGGTGCGGATCGGCTTCTTCACCGTGCCGGTGGTCGTCTTCGTGATCACCAAGCGGTGGTGCCTGGGCCTCCAGCGGCGGGACAAGGAGAAGGTGCTGCACGGCCGGGAGACCGGCGTCATCAACCGGCTCCAGCACGGCGAGTTCGTCGAGATCCACGCCCCGCTGCCGCCGGGCCGGCTCTACACCCTCACCGCGCACGACCAGCCCCAGCCCTCCGAGCTGCCGCCCGAGGTGGACGAGAACGGGGTGGCCCGCAAGACCGGGCTGTGGACCCGCACGCGGGTGAAGCTCTCCCGCGGCTTCTACGGCAAGGGCAGCCAGATCGCCAAGCCCACCGTCGAGGAGCACGAGGAGATCAGCAGCGGCCACGGCCACCACTGATTCCCCGGGCACGACGAGGGCCCGCCGCGCCGGGAACGGTGCGGCGGG
>NZ_JBHVRT010000069.1:0-26189 GCF_042885555.1 Kitasatospora sp. NPDC058048
CTGAGGCCGGGGATGTCAACATATCTGGCGTTGACTTTTGGCACGCTGTTGAGTTCTCAAGGAACGGACGCTTCCTTCGGACCGCCTTCCAGCGGGCCCTCCGGGCTTCGTTCTTTCGTGTTTCCAGCTTACCAGACGTTTTCCGCTCCGTTTACCGGGGCTTCATTCATCCGATTCCCGCTGGCGGGATTTCCTGCGAACTTCGTTCCGAAGCCTATCAAGGCTTTCGGAGTGCTCAGTCCGTGGGATTTGCTTCGTCGGAGGGTGCGCATTTCGTGAAATGCACTTGCCTCGATTCGGCGGTGTCGTAGACACTAACGCCCGGAACCGACCGTTGTCCAGTCAGTCCCAACCGTTGAAACCTACTAGCCCGCCCTCACCACGTCAATGGTTCGGCCGGACGAGAGGAAGACTAGCAGGTCAGGGGCCTGCTGATCACATCGGCTCAGGCCGCGACCGGCTGGAGGTCCGCCCGGTCGGCCGCATCCAGATCACCGAACTCCCCGCCCTCGGCGGCCCTTCGGCCCAGCACCAGGGCGTAGAGGAGGAAGGCCGCCTCGGCCAGCACGCCGATGGAGATACGGGCCCAGGTCGGCAGGCCGGACGGGGTCACGAAAGCTTCCAGGACACCGGAGACGGCCAGGACCGTCGCCAGGCCGATCGACATGCCGATGATCGCGCGGCCCTGTTCGGCCAGCGCCACCGAGCGGGTGCGCGGGCCGGGGTCGATCACGGTCCAGCCGAGGCGCAGCCCGAGGCCGCCGGCCACGAAGACCGCGGTCAGCTCCAGCAGGCCGTGCGGAATGAGCAGGCCGAGGAAGACGTCGAGGCGCCCGGCGGAGGCCATCAGCCCGACGCCGATGCCGAGGTTCACCACGTTGGTCCACATCACGTAGAGCACCGGAACGCCCAGTGCGATCCCGAACAGCAGGCACTGCACGGCGATCCAGGCGTTGTTCGTCCACACCTGTGCCGCGAAGGAACTGGCCGGCCGGTCCGAGTAGTACGCCTCGTACTGGCCGCCGGGGCGGGTCAGCTCGTCGAGGTGCTCGGGGGCGATCAGGCTGTTGCGGACCTCGGGGTGGGTGGCCATCCACCACGCGAGCAGTGCGGTGGCCACCATGGAGACGATCGCCACCGGCACCCACCAGCGGCGCGCGCGGTAGAGCGCGGCGGGGAAGCTCACCGCGTAGTAGCGGGCGACGTCCTGCCAGCCGTTGGTCCGGGCGCCGGTGACGGCGCTGCGGGCGCGCGAGACCAGCCCGGTCAGCCGGCTCACCAGGGCCGGGTCGGGCGCGGCGGCCTGGACCTTGGCGAGGTGTCCGGTGGCGCGCTGGTAGAGCGTGACCAGCTCGTCGGCCTCCTCCCCGCCGAGCCGGCGCCGGCGGGCGAGGGCGTCCAGCCGGGCCCACTCCCCCTGGTGGGTGGCGACGAAGACGTCCAGGTCCATTTCGGCGGCTCCATGATCGGCGGCGGGCGCGGACGTGCGTGCGCGGGCGGGTGCGTCCGGGCGGGCGGCGGGCCCGGGCGGACACGTGCGGCCCAGCATGCCAGCAGCGGCCGCCGCCGCGGCCGTCGGGATCTCACTTCCCGTGCGCCCACCGGGCCCCGTATGTTTGCGGCTGCGGATCAGACTGCGGAGAGCGGGTCAGGGGGGCCGATCCGGGGTGATTCCCTCCCCCGGCACTGCCACACTCCCAGGAGCGGATCTCCATGGGCGAGCCGTACGGGCTCCAAGAACGTGAACGGACAGGTGTCTTGAGCGACCTGGTGACGGGTGAGGCGGTCGTTCTCGGCCTCCGGACGGCGAAGCTTCCGAGCAGGGCCCTGGCGATCGTGATCGACCTGCTGGTGGAGTTCGCGGCCCTGCTGGTGTTCACGCTGCTGCTGAGCCTCGCCCTGATCGGGCTCGACGGCGCGGCGCTGGCCGCCACGATGATCGGCCTGACGGTGTTCTTCCTGGTGGCCGTGCCCGTGATGGTCGAGACCCTCACCCGCGGCCGTTCGCTCGGCAAGGCCGCGCTCGGCCTGCGGGTGGTGCGCACCGACGGCGGGCCGGTGCGGTTCCGGCACTCGCTGGTGCGCGGGCTGGTCGGCTTCTTCGAGATGATCGTGCTGACCGGCGCCCCGGCCGTGATCACCTCGGTGGTGCACTCGGACGGCAAGCGGCTGGGCGACATCTTCGCCGGGACGGTGGTCGTCCGGGAGCGCACCCCGGGCGCGGGCGGCTCCGCCTCCCCGCTGCCGCCGGTCCACCCGCACCTGCTGCAGGCGATGGGCCACGAGCTGGTCGCGATGGACCTGTCCGCCGTACCCGAGCCGCTCTGGCTGGCCATCCGCCAACTGCTGGGCCGGATCGGCCAGTTGGATCCGGCGGTGATGCTCCGGATGTCCACCCGGCTCGCCGAGGACCTGTCCGCCCGGATCGGCCACCCGCTCGCGCCGGGGCTGCACCCGGCGGCGTACCTGGGCGCGGTGCTCACCGAGCGCCAGCGGCGGGAGTGGATGCGTGTCCAGGAGCAGCTGTGGGCGGCCGGACGGGGACCCGCCCAGGTGCCCGCTCCCCGTCCGGCCTCCGGGCCGGTCCCCGCGCCGGCTCCGACGGTCACGGCCGACGGACGGCCCGTCCGCGTCCTCGGCCTGCCGGCGCAGCGGCCCGCACCGACCGCGCCCACCGCACCGCCGGTGCCCGTACCGCCCGCCACCCCTGCTTCGCCCCCGGCCCCGGCGGCTCCGTCCCTCGACAAGCCCGCCGCGGACACCGGCTTCGCCCCGCCCGCCTGAACCGGGTCGGGCCGGCCGGGCGGTCCGGTCGGGGCGGGGTGGTCGGGCCGCCACGGCCCTACCGGACCGCTACTCCTCCTCCGCCCCCACCCGCCAGGCGTTCGGCGGCGACGCCAGCTCCTCCAGCTCGATCCCCGCCGCCGCCAGCACCACGTCCCCCGCCAGGTGCACCACCTGCTGCTCGCCCGTCTCCAGGTCCGCCACCTGGTACCGCTCGACCAGCAGCGGCCCGGAATCCGTCTCGTGGGTGTCGACGCCCTCCAGCAGCCACCCCTGGTCGAGGGTGCGCGGAGCCAGCACCGGCTCGGTGAAGGCCACCAGCCGCACCCGCGCGCTCGCCCCCTCCCCCAGCCTCAGCAGCCGGGCGGTGGCGACCAGGAAGCCCGGCGACCGGCCGGTGAAGGCGTGCGCCCGGTCGTGGCCCTCGGCCGCGTGCTCGCCGCCGGGGTCGGCCGCGTCGGTGCGGACCCAGGCCACCCCGTCCACCGCTCCGCCGCGCACCTGCCAGCCCCCGGCCCGCAGCTCCATCCGCAGCGGCCGGGCGCGCGAGTCCAGCGTGAGGTCGGTGCTGCCGAGCACCCGGCCGTCCGGCGCGTAGGTCTTGGAGACGTACCGCCACCCGGCCGCCCCGGGCGCGCAACTGAAGCGCTCCTCCCCGAGCGGGACGTGGTCATGAGGGTCGTGGAGCGAGTACCGGCCGTTGGGCATGCCGGAAAGCCTACGTGCGCGCCGCGCGTGCAACCTTCCGGCCGGTGCCCGCATTAGAGCGGCGGACGGCGCGGCTGTGCGTCGCCACCACGACGAGAGGGGGTGCGGATGGCGAAGCGGACGCGGGACGCGGAGTTCACGGAGTACGTGGCCTCCAGGAGCGGCTGGCTGCGCAAGGTCGCCTATCTGCTGTGCGGGGACTGGCACCGGGCCGACGACCTGGTGCAGGAGTGCGCGACCAAGCTGTACGTGAACTGGTCACGGGCCGGCCGGGTCGAGAACCTGGACGGCTACGCCCGCAGGGTGCTGGTCAACACCTTCCTCGCCGAGCAGCGCTCGTCCTGGTGGCGGCGGACGTCGCGGACCGCGACGCCGGTGGACGTCGCCTCGGTGGCCGCCGACCTCGACGTCCAGCTCGACCTGCGCAGGGCGCTGGCCGCGCTGCCGCCCAGGCAACGGGCCACCGTGGTGCTCCGGTACTACTGCGACCTCACGGTCGATCAGACCGCCGAGGCGATGCGCTGCTCCTCGGGCAATGTGAAGAGCCAGACCTCGCGCGCTCTCGCCACCCTCCGGACGACGCTCGCCGCTCGCCCCACCACCGCCGAGAGGACGTCATGAGGACGCACGAGCAGCGTGATCTCACCGCCCGGCTGGGCGCCCTCGCCGAGACCCCGGCGCCGCCCGCCGCGCTCGACACCTCGGCGGTGATCGCCCGCGGGCGGGTCCGGCTGCGCCGCCGCCGGCAGGCGCTGATCGGCGTGGTGGCCGGGTCGACCGCCGCCGTGCTGGCCGGCGTGCTGCTGCTGCGCCCGGCCGGCGGGCCTCCCGCACCGGCCGTCCCCGCGCCGACCTCCCCGGCCTCGCCCACGCCGTCCCCGACCGCCACCACGACGCCGACGGCGTCCACCGGCCCGCTGAGCGCCGAGGCCCGCTTCGGCTGGCTGCCGCCGTGGCTGGCCCGACCGGCCGTCGGCTACGCGAACGGCGACGGACGGTCCGTCACCACCGCGGCCACCACGACCGCCGTCGAGAACGCCGTCCCCGCCCTGAAGCTGGAACTGCTGCGCGGCCCCGGCGAGTCCCTCGCCCCCGGGGTGCACACGGTCGCCGCGCCCGCGGTCGCCGGCCGGGAGGCCCAGTGGCTGGTCACCGACGCGTCGGGAGTCCCGGTCGGCCTGCGCTGGATGACCGCCTCCGGTCGCTGGGCCGACCTGAGGGCCACCCTGTGGATCGGGGCGAAGGTCAAGGAGGACCTGCTCAGGGTCGCGGCCGGCGTCGAGTTCGGCGGCCGGGACGTCCCGTTCCCGGTGCGGCCGACCGGCGTGCCCGCCGAGCTCAAGCCGCGGAACATCGAGGTCCACCGGCCCTCGAAGGGCACCGAGCCCCCGTGGAGCGCCATCCTGTCGTACACCGTCGACGGGAAGTGGCTGAGCGTCACCGTCCAGCCGGAGAGCTTCGGGGTGTTCGTCGACGGCAGGCCGGACGGCGGCACCCCGGTGTGCCGCGTCGACAAGGGCGTCCGGCTCTGCGCCAACGGGACGGCCGCGGGGAGCCCGCCGGTGCAACAGGCCGGCGGACTGGCGGGCCTGCTCGGCCGGTTCACCGTGCTCGGTGCGGACGAGGCCTCCTGGACGGCGACGGGGCCCGCTGACCCGCCCCGCTGACGGGAACGGCCGACGAACCTGCCGGCGGAGCGGCCGACGGGCCCCGCAGACGCCGACGGCCGGCGCCCCCCGAGGGGAGGGCGCCGGCCGCCGGACGGTTCACCGATCAGTAGCGGTACTGCTCGGCCTTGTACGGGCCGTCGACCGGGACGCCGATGTAGTCGGCCTGGTCCTGGGTCAGGGTGGTCAGCTTCACGCCCAGCGCGTCGAGGTGCAGGCGGGCGACCTTCTCGTCCAGGTGCTTCGGCAGCACGTAGACGCCGATCGGGTACTGCTCGGTCTTCGTGAACAGCTCGATCTGGGCGATCGTCTGGTTGGCGAAGGAGTTGGACATCACGAAGGACGGGTGGCCGGTCGCGTTGCCCAGGTTCAGCAGGCGGCCCTCGGACAGCATGATGATGGTGTGGCCGTCGGCGAAGCGCCACTCGTGGACCTGCGGCTTGACCTCGGTCTTCACGATGCCGGGCAGCTTCGCCAGGCCCGCGATGTCGATCTCGTTGTCGAAGTGGCCGATGTTGCCGACGATCGCCTGGTGCTTCATCTGCTCCATGTGCGAGGCAAGGATGATGTCCTTGTTGCCCGTGGTGGTGATGAAGATGTCCGCGATCGAGACGACGTCCTCCAGGGTGGTGACCTGGTAGCCGTCCATCGCGGCCTGGAGCGCGCAGATCGGGTCGATCTCGGTGATGATCACGCGGGCGCCCTGGCCGCGCAGCGACTCGGCGCAGCCCTTGCCGACGTCGCCGTAGCCGCAGACGACGGCGACCTTGCCGCCGATCAGGACGTCGGTGGCGCGGTTGATGCCGTCGATCAGCGAGTGGCGGCAGCCGTACTTGTTGTCGAACTTCGACTTGGTGACGGCGTCGTTGACGTTGATGGCCGGGAACAGCAGCTTGCCGTCACGGTGCATCTCGTACAGACGGTGGACACCGGTGGTGGTCTCCTCGGTCACGCCCTTGATCGTGGCGGCGACCTCGGTCCACTTGTTCGGGGTGTCCTTGAGGGTGCGGTTGAGCAGCTCCAGGATGATCCGGAACTCGTCGTTGTCCGCGGTGGACGGGTCCGGCGCGGCACCGGCCTTCTCGAACTCGACGCCCTTGTGGATCAGCAGGGTGGCGTCGCCGCCGTCGTCCAGGATCATGTTCGGGGTCTTGCCGTCAGGCCAGGTCAGGGCCTGCTCGGTGCACCACCAGTACTCGTCCAGGGTCTCGCCCTTCCAGGCGAAGACCGGCACGCCCTGCGGGTTCTCCGGGGTGCCCTCCGGGCCGACGGCGATGGCCGCGGCCGCGTGGTCCTGGGTGGAGAAGATGTTGCAGGAGCACCAGCGGACCTCGGCACCGAGCGCCGTCAGGGTCTCGATCAGGACGGCGGTCTGCACGGTCATGTGCAGCGAGCCGGTGATGCGGGCGCCGGCCAGCGGCTGCGCCTCGGCGTACTCGGCGCGGATCGCCATCAGACCGGGCATCTCGTGCTCGGCCAGCTGGATCTCCTTGCGGCCGAACGGCGCCAGGGAAAGGTCGGCGACCTTGAAGTCACCGGTGATGTCGGTCGACATGCGTCTGCTCCTCGCTGATGGGGGTGGGGCCAAAGGTCCGGGCGTGCGTCGCGTGCGTCAGGCCGTACGGGTGCACGGCCACGCCGGAACAGCCGGGTCCGTGGTGGACCGGCTTCCCGTTGCGCAGCACAAACCGTCGGAGGACCTCTCTCCCTCGACCGGCGCACACCCTACGGGTGCGGACCGCCGATCGACCGCCATCAGCAGCGACGTTCTGGCTCTGGTGACGAATCTACACCGACGGCCCCGCCGGCCGTCCGCCGATGACCGATTTCGGCCCCCGGTCCGAGCGGCGCTCCAGCCGGGCCCCAGGGGCCCCGGCCGCGGGGCCGGGGCGGGGTTCAGTGCGCGTCGGCCGGGCCCGGACCACCGGGTGTGGCGGCCGGGTCGTCGCCCGCCGCGGCCTTCTCGGCGCTGTACACGTCGGGCTCCAGGTAGATCGCCCGGGCGATCGGGACGACCGCGCGGACCCGCTCCTCGGCCGCGTCGATCGCCTCCGCCACCCGGGCGGCGCTGTCCTCGGCGTTGACGGCGATCTTGGCGGCGACCAGCAGCTCCTCCGGGCCGAGGTGCAGGGTGCGCATGTGGATCACCCCGGTGACCGTCTCGCCGTCCACCAGCGCCTCCCGGATCCGCTGCACCGAGTCCTTGTTCGCCGACTCGCCGAGCAGCAGCGACTTGGTCTCCATGGCGAGCACCACGGCGATCACCACCAGCAGGACGCCGATGCACAGGGTGCCGACGCCGTCCCAGACACCGTTCCCGGTGATCACGGTGAGCCCGACGCCGAACAGCGCGAGCACCAGACCGATCAGCGCACCGGTGTCCTCCAGCAGCACCACCGGCAGCTCCGGCGCCTTCGCGGTGCGGATGAACTGCACCCAGCCCTGCCGGCCCTTGGCCTTGGCGGACTCCCGCATCGCGGTGAGGAAGGACCAGCCCTCCATCACTATGGCGAAGACCAGCACGCCGACCGCCCAGCCCCAGGCGTCCAGGGTCTCCGGGTGGCTGATCTTGTGCCAGCCCTCGTAGATCGCGAACAGGCCACCGACGCTGAACAGCACGACGGCCACCAGGAAGCCGTACACGTAGCGCTCGCGGCCGTACCCGAAGGGATGCTCCTCGTCGGCCTCCCGGCGCGCCCGCTTGCCGCCGATCAGCAGCAGCACCTGGTTGCCGGAGTCGGCCACCGAGTGCACGCCCTCGGCCAGCATCGAGGAGGAACCGGTGAAGCCGAAGGCGGTGAACTTGGCCGCCGCGATCGCCAGGTTCGCGGACAGTGCCGCGATCAGTGCCTTGGTGCCGCCTTCGGTACTCATGCCTGCAAAGTCCTCACGGGTCGATCAGCTCGTCGAGCGCTTACCGTACCGGCCCGGAGGTTCCACCCGGCCGACCGTCTCAGGACTGCGCGGCGAGCCCCAGGTAGACGGCGGCGAAGTCGGTCAGCGCGACCAGGTCGGCCAGCGCGTGCAGCGGGTCCGGCCGGGCGCTCGCGTACTCGGTCAGCCGGACGTCGTGCGCGGCGGCCAGCCGGTGCGCCCGGCTCACCCCGAAGCTGCGCGGCCCCGCCTCCTCCTCCGGCACCTCGGCCGGGCCGTCCTGCCCGTCCTCGGCCGCCGGGCCGGCCGCGCCCGGGGCGTGCCGCAGCAGCAGCACCTGCAGGTGCAGCGGGTCCGGCTCCTCGACCCGGTCGCGGAAGAAGTCGTCCGGGTCGGCACCCGCGCCCAACTGCCCGGTGAACATGCCGCGGTGGGCGGTGAGCACCTGCGGCAGCGGGCCGGCCAGCGCCGGGCGCCCGGCCCGGTCGGCCAGCTGCGCGGCGAACCGGGTGGCGGCCGCCCCGGCGATCGGGCCCTCGGCCCACAGCAGCGGGACCGTCCCGGCCAGCCGGGCGGCCAGGCCCTTCGCCGGGTTGGTGTACGCGGCGGCGTCCGGGCGGCAGCGCACGGCGGTGGCGTCCAGCAGGTCGGCGACGGCCGGCAGCGCGTCGTACGGGAGCTGGGTGAGGCCGATCTTCTGGGCCAGCGCCAGCAGCGGGGTGAGGTGGGACCAGAGCGCCGCCGGGTCCTCGGCCGGCAGGTCCGGCTCGGCGGCCGCCACCGGCGCGAGGTCCTCGGACGACGCCGAGGCCACGAAGGGCAGCGGCAGGGCGCGCACCTGCAGCGCGGCCTCGGCCAGCGCGCTGCCGGCCGGGGCGGTGACGACGATCGCGCAGCCGCGCGCGTACGCCTGCTCGGCGAGGCCGACCAGGCCCTGCTCGCCGCCGTCGGCGGAGCTGATCACCAGCAGGTCCAGCGGGCCGGCCCAGCCGGGCAGCTGCCAGCCGAGCCCGGCGGTGAAGGCGGGCGGGGCGCCGGCCCGGTCGGCGCGCGGGGCGGCCGCCTCGGTCGGCGGCAGCGGGGTGACCAGGGAGGCCGTGCCGGCCAGCGCGGACAGCATCTCGGCGGCGGTCAGCGCGCTGCCGTGCCCGGCGACCAGGACGGACCGCGGCCGGCCGTCCGGCCGCAGCCGGTCGAGCCCCGCCGCCTCGGCCCGGCGCAGCGCGGTGCGGACCCGTGCGCCCGCGCCGGCCAGGGCCAGCAGGGCGCGGTCGTGGTCGGCACGCCGAAGGGCGGCCGGATCGTCGAGCAGGGTGTCGTCGAGCATGCGGCGAACCTCCGGCTGCGGTCCTCTGGGCGCGCGCTCCGCTGCGCGCCGGGCGGTCGGGGTGGGGCTTTCGCCCCGGGCAACGCCCCCAGCATCAGGCCGGGCGGCGGGCCTCGTCCACCAGGAGGACCGGAATGCCCTCGCGGACCGGGTACGCGAGGCCGCAGTCCGCGCCGGTGCAGACCAGCTCGGGCTGCTCCTCGGTGCCGCCCTCGACGAGCGCGGCCCGGCACTGCGGGCAGACCAGGATCTCCAGCAGGAAGGATTCGAGCTTCATGGGGCTCTCCAAAGTTCGGGGGTGGCACGGAGGTGCCCCGGCCGATAGGAAACCCTACCGGCCGGGGCACCGGGGCCCGTGATCAGGCTCAGCCGCGGACGACGGCGAGCACGCCGTCGCGCAGCTCGGCCATCTTCGCCGGGTCCTTGGCCTCGACGTTCAGGCGCAGCAGCGGCTCGGTGTTGGAGGCGCGCAGGTTGAACCACCAGTCCGGGCCGGCCACGGTCAGGCCGTCCAGCTCGTCCACCGTGGTGCCCTCGGCGCCGGCGAAGGCGGCGCGGACGGCGGCCGTGCTGGCGGCCTGGTCGGCCACGGTGCTGTTGATCTCGCCGGAGGCCGCGTAGCGGTCGTACTCGGCGGTGAGCGCGGACAGCGTGCCCGGCTGCCCGCCGAGCGCGGCCAGCACGTGCAGGGCGGCCAGCATGCCGGTGTCGGCGCGCCAGAAGTCGCGGAAGTAGTAGTGCGCGGAGTGCTCGCCGCCGAAGACGGCGTCGGTCTCGGCCATCTCCTGCTTGATGAAGGAGTGGCCGACCCGGGTGCGCACCGGCTTGGCGCCGAGCTCGCGGACCACCTCGGGGACGGTCCAGGAGGTGATCAGGTTGTGGATGACCGTCGGCTCGGCCTCGCCGGCGGCGCGGGCGCGGGCGATCTCGCGGACGGCGACCAGGGCGGTGATCGCCGACGGGGAGACCGGCTCGCCGCGCTCGTCCACGACGAAGCAGCGGTCGGCGTCGCCGTCGAAGGCCAGGCCCAGGTCGGCGCCGACCTCGCGGACCTTGGCCTGGAGGTCGACCAGGTTCTTCGGGTCGAGCGGGTTGGCCTCGTGGTTCGGGAAGGTGCCGTCGAGCTCGAAGTACATCGGCACGAGCTCGATCGGCAGGCCGTCGAAGACGGTCGGCACGGTGTGGCCGCCCATGCCGTTGCCGGCGTCCACCGCGACCTTGAGCCGGCGGATCCCGGTGAGGTCGACCAGGCCCAGCAGGTGGTCGGCGTAGCCGCGCAGGGTGTCCTGGGCGGACAGCTCGCCCGGCTTCACGTCCTTGGCCGGGACGGTGACGGTGTCGTCCTCGGCGGTCCAGGACTCGACCAGCTCGCGGATCTCGGTCAGGCCGGTGTCCTGGCCGACCGGGGCGGCGCCCGCCCGGCACAGCTTGATGCCGTTGTACTGGGCCGGGTTGTGGCTGGCGGTGAACATCGCGCCGGGCAGGTCCAGCTTGCCGCTGGCGTAGTACAGCTGGTCGGTGGAGCACAGCCCGATCTGCACCACGTCGGCGCCGTAGGCCGCGGCGCCCTCGGCGAAGGCCAGGCTCAGCGCCGGGGAGGAGGGCCGCATGTCGTGCCCGACCACGATCGCGGACGCGCCGGTGACCTGCACGAACGCGGCACCGAAGGCCCGGGACAGGCTCTCGTCCCACTGGTCCGGGACGACGCCCCGGACGTCGTACGCCTTCACGAGCTGCTTGAGGTCGCGCACTGCGGCTCCACCCTGGTCTTAGGACTGATCACGGAACGTCTGGGCCACCGCGCGTCGGATCGACGGGCGCGGTGACGGTAGACGGGCAGCGTACCCGGGCCGGACGAACACTCCGTGCCGGGTTGGTCCCGATCAGGCACGATCCGCCCGGCGGACCCCGGTCCTCAGTTGTCGGGCGAGCGCAGGACCCGGAGGTGGCCGCGGCGGCCGCCCTCGGTGGACTCGCCCTCGGGGCCGCGGCCCTGACGGGGGTTCTGCGGGCGGGCTGCCTCGCGCACGGCGTTGGCCAGCGCCTCCAGGTCGTCGCTGCTGCGGCGCAGCGGCCCGGCCTCGGCGGCGAGCCGGACGACCTCCCAGCCGCGCGGGGCGGTGAGGCGCTCGGCGTGCTCGGCGCACAGGTCGTAGCAGTGCGGCTCGGCGTAGGTGGCGAGCGGGCCGAGGACGGCGGTGGAGTCCGCGTAGACGTACGTCAGCGTCGCGACGGCCGGCCGGCCGCACGCGGTCCGCGAACAACGACGTACAGAGCTCACGAGGGTGGACGGTACCGCACTCCTCGCCGGGGAGCGAAGACCGCCTGCCCGGAAGGGGTGCCGTGTCGCACCGCGGGCGCCGGGGCCGCGTATCCAACGCCCCGTGCGATTCCCGGCCGGAGTGGTCCACTTCCGACCGTCCAAGGACTACCCTCGGCAGTGATATGGACAGCTCCGCACCGCAGTCATCGACAGGCCCGGCGCGCCGCCCCCGGCACCGCGACCGGCACGGGCGGGGCCTGCGCGGCCCGCTGGCGCCGCCCCAGGTGCCGATCTCGCTCACCCGCTCCGAACTGTTCGACGACTACGTCCGCGAGTCGGTGGAGCGCCTCGAACGGCGTTGGCCGCAGTTGATCGAGGTGGAGTTCGCCGTCCAGGAGGTGCCGCTGCACGAGCCGGACGGCGCCGACGCCGAGGACGGCGTGCCGCTGGGGCGGGTGTCGCCGGGCAAGCAGGGGCACAAGAGCCAGATCGTGGTGTACCGGCGGCCGGTGGAGATCCGGGCGAAGACCCGGGAGGACCGCGCGGCGCTGGTGCACGAGATCCTGATCGAGCAGGTCGCCGAGCTGCTGGGGCTGTCCCCGGACGCCATCGACCCGCGCTACGACGAGGACTGATCCCCCCGGGGCGGCACCCGAAGTGCCGCCCCGTCGGCTGCTCAGCGCAGGACGACGCCCGGATCCTGGCCGGCCTGCGGGACCTTGACGGTGCTGCGGTCGTCGCGCAGCGCCTGGACGGTGAACATCGGCACGTCCTTGGCCGGCAGGGAGAGCATCCGGGCGGCCACTACCGGGCCGCCGGAGACGGTCTCCACGGTGAGCGCGAAGACGCCGTTCAGTCCGGCGGGCTCGGGCGCCGGGAGGGCGACCGTGCCGCCGGCCGGGACCTGGACCTCCTTGGTGGCCGGGGTGCCGCCACCGCTGCCGGCCGAGGCGGTGACCCGGACGGTGGCGGCCTCGCCGCTGGAGGTCAGGTAGAGCGTGGAGGCGCCGGCCCGGTTGTCGGCGACGGTGGCGCGGGCTCCGACCGGGTTGCTGCCGGTGAGCCAGGCCGCGTCGGTCTTGCCGTTGGCCGCCGCCCGGTCGATCCGCAGTCCGGCCACGATCGGGGTGCGGTGCTTGTCGTCGCTGGGCGACAGGCGCAGCCCGGCGACCTCGTCGCGGGTGACCTTGCCGAGGTCGACGGCGGCCACCATGCCCGCCTTGACGTGGATCGACTCGTTGCCGGCCGGGCTGAACCAGCCGTTCTTGCCGGACAGCTGGATCTTCAGGTCGGCGTCGTCCTCCGGCGGCGCCCAGACCACCAGGCGGGCGGAGGCGGTGTCGGCGGGCAGGCCGGGCAGCACCTGGACGGGGGCCGGGTCGGCCGAGGCCGGGATCCAGTCCGCGCCCTTGCCGCCGTCGGCGGCGTGCAGCGCGGCGCCGACCCGTCCCGAGCGCACCACCACGTGCACCGCGAGGTCGGCGACCGCGCCCTTGCTGATGGTCGACAGCAGGACGGCCTGGGAGCTGCCGGGCGCGACGGTGATCCCGTTGGCCGAGTCGTTGTCGATCAGGCCCTTGTCGCCGTACAGCTTGATGTCCACCACCGCGGCGGAGGACTCGGTGTTGACCAGGCTGACGTAGTCGACCCGGTCGCCGGCGGTGCTGGCCCCGGCGAACCAGAAGCCGGTCCCGGCCGGGGCGCAGGTGAGGCCGGACAGGCCGAGGCCGCGCTGCTCGGTGACCACCGTGGTCTGGGTGACGGTGAAGCCGGGGGCGAGGGCGCCGGTGGCGACCGCCCCGGTGCCGGGCGCGGCGTCGCCGTTGGCGGCCGGGCCGGTGGCCGGGGTTCCGGGCTTGGACACCGTCAGCCGGGCGTCGGCGGGCGCCGCGTTCTTGTCCTGGGCGGGGGCGGCGGGGGCGCCCGAGCCGGTCGGGGCCGGGGCGGCGGGGGTCGCCGGGGCGGCGGTCGGCTGGGCAGCGGGCACGGCCGGCGCGGCCGCGTCGGAGAGCCAGCCGGCCCCGCCGGTGGCGGAGCCCGCCCCGGGCGGGGTGTAGGCGGTGAGCGTGGTCGAGCCGGTCAGACTCTGGAGCGGCTGCGGGCAGACCACCGAGGTCCGCTCGACCTGCTCGGTGGTGGGGGCGGCTCCGGTGGCCGCCTTGGCCGGGGCGGCCGGCGGGCGCACCTCGGCGATCCCGAACACGGCCGCGAGCACCACGGCCGCGGCGAGCAGGGACGGGGTGGTCCTGGCCGCGCCGCCGGCCCCTGCGGACCCCCCGGCGAACGGGCTGCGGCTGCGGCCGGGCCGGGCGGCCGGGGCCGGCCCGGACGGCTCCGCCGCGAAGGCGGGCCCGGCCGGCCCGGCGGCCTCGCCGGCGCCGGACTTCTTCCTGAATGCGGGCTTCTTCATCGCGGGTCAGCTCCCCGATCCGTGCTGGTGCGGGTACCGGCCGGGGCCGTTGGGGTCGTTCGGGTCGTAGTAGGGCTCGCCCTGCTGCCGGCCAGGCAGCCAGGGCTGCTGCTCCGGCTGCTGCTGGTGGCCGTCGTACCCGTGGGCGTCGTAGCCGTACGGCTGCTGCTGTTCGGGCTGGTACGGCTGCTCGTAGCCCTGCGGCCGGGTGCCGTCGTACCCGTGGTTCTCGTAGCCGTGGGCGTCGTAGCCCTGGCCGCCGTACGGTGCGGCGACCGGCTGCTGGGCCGCGTACTGGTCGTAGCTGTACGGGTCGGCCTGCTGGTACGCCTGGTACGGGTCGGTGTACTGCTCGGCGTCCTGGATGGCGGCGGCCGCCTGGACGGCTCCGGTCACCGGCTCGCCGGCGGGCTGCGCCGGGATCGCGCCCGGCCGGTCGTACACCCCGGACTCGTCGGCACCGCCCTCGGCGCCGTCCGCTCCCTCGCCGCCCTCGCCGCGCTCGGCCATCCGGCGGGCCCGGCGGCTGCCGGGGGCGGGGGCCTGCGCCTGGGCGGCGGCGGCCAGCGCGGCGGCCGCGACCGCCTCCTCGGGCAGGTCGTCGTCCTTGTGGCTGCGGCGGCCGGGCAGGGCCAGCACCAGGATGGTGAGGCCGAGCAGCACCTGGGCCCAGATCCAGCCGGTGTGGGCGGCGCCGCCCTCCCGGGTGACGGTCAGCTTGCCGCCGGCGGCCGGGAGCTTGAAGCCCTGCGCCCAGCCGTCGACCGTGGTGGGCTCCAGCGCGGTGCCGTCCACGGTGGCCTTCCACTCCGTGGCGGCGGACTCGGCGAGCCGCAGCACCCGGCCGTCCGGACCGGCCGGGACGGTGGTGGACAGGTCGCGGGCCCCGGACGGGACGACCACCGGGTTGGCGCCCGGGGCGGTGATCACCGCACGGACCGCGGGGGTGCCGTTGACCTGCCAGAGCGCGGCGGCACCGTCCTGGTTGGCCTTGACCAGGCCGGGGGTGGTGTCCAGGACGTCCTTGAAGACGTCGATCACCGGCTGCTGGACCAGCACGTAGGCGATGCCGTAGCCGGCCAGCGCGCTCGCCTGGTCGGCGCCGGAGCCGGCCAGCAGGCTGCCGACCATCTTGTTCAGGCCGTCCTGGGTGCCGGTCGCCGGGTCGACGGTGGACTCGGCCTGGCCGAGCGTCAGCCCGGCGCCGCGCAGCACGGTGTAGCGGACCGCGCCGCCGCTCTTCTCCCCGGTGACGACCAGGGTGCGGGCCCGGTCGGTGGTGCCGGCCTCCTCGGCGATGAACGCGGGGACCTGGTCGGCCTGGCCGCGGTGCAGCGGGCCGCCGGCGCCGGTCAGCGCCCACCACAGGCCGGTGCCCAGCGGCGCCAGCACGGCCGTGGCGACCACCAGGGCGGCCACCGGCTGGCGCCAGCCGAAGGCGATCCCGGCCACGCGGGCGTTGGCGCCGTCGGCGCCGATCGCGGCGGCGGCCAGCAGGGCGATGCCGGCGATCAGGGTGGCCGGACCGGCCCAGGCGGGCACCGCCGGGCCGCCCGAGGCCGGGGTGACGGAGGTGCCCGCCACCGCGACCGAGAAGACCAGGCCGGCACCGGCCGCGCCCCAGGCGACGAGCACCGCGCGGCGGCGGTCGGCGCGCAGCAGCGCGGCCAGCGCGGCGAGCACGACACCCGCCGAGAGCCAGATCGGCGGCACCCCGGCGCCGCCCGGGTTGACCAGCAGCAGGCCGGCCGCGCTCGCGCCGCTGCCGTGCAGGCCGGGCAGCCCGGCCTCCAGCAGCAGCCGCTGCGGGTGCGACAGCACCGCGAGCGACCACGGCGCCAGCACCACGACGGGCACTGCCAGGATCACCAGGACGCGCAGGCCGAGCAGGCGCAGCGCCGCGCCGCCGGAGCCGAAGGGGCCGCCCCGCAGCACCGCGACGACCAGCATCGCCAGGCAGAGCGGCACCGCGAGCGCCCAGGTCAGCGGGACGAAGGCGGTGGCCAGGGTGAGCAGCAGGACGGCCATCCAGACCGGGCGCCAGCCCGGGCGGGCGCCCTTGGCGGCGCTCTCGTCCCGGATGCCGAGGCCGGCCGCGATGGCGGCGGCGCGGGCCAGCGGCGGCAGCAGCACGGCGAGCACGGCGGTGCCGATCCGGCCCTGGGCGAGCGCGCCGGTCGCGGCGGGCAGCAGCGCGTAGGTGGCGCTGGCCCAGGCGCGGACCACCTTGGAGTCCAGCAGCGGCCGGGACACCAGGTAGGCGCTGACCGCGGACAGCGGGACGGCGAGCACCACGATCAGGGTGAGCGCGAGGTCGGCGTGGTCGAAGAGCAGCCAGGAGAGCACGGCCAGCACGCCGAGGTACGGCGGCGCGGCGGCGGTGGAGCCGGTGCCGACCGGGTGCCAGGCGTCCGCGTACATCGACCAGAGGCCGCCGGCCCCGTCGGCCGCGGGCAGCAGGGCGCCGCCGAACAGCTCGCCGCTGCCGAACAGGCCGCGGCAGGCGATCAGGGCGAACACCAGCACAGCCGCGAACAGCACCGGCGCCGGGCGCCGGGCGAGCTTCTTGAGCAGCGCGAACTGCTCGACGACCAGGTCCTCGGCGTCCTCGTCGCCGCCGGCCTCGGCCGAGCCGTGCCGGCCGCTGTCGTCGCCGCCCCCTATCCCGAGCGAGCCGACGACGCCCTCGACCGCCAGCCGGGTGGTGGCGCCGGGGGCCGGGAAGAGCGTGCGGTCGTCCAGGGCGTCCGCCGCCCGGGACCGGGCACGGCGCTTGCGCGCGGCCAACAGCCGTGGGAAGCGGACGAGTTCGTGGCCGAGGCCGGCGAGTTCGTCGAAGGCCTGGCGCGGGTCCTTGCCGAGCAGGTTGGTGACGGCCCGCAGCAGGGTGCCGAGCACCAGCCGCAGCAGGACGTAGGGGAAGAGCGCGCCCTTGCAGTTGGCGAGCAGGGTGTAGACCGCGCCGGCCTTGTCCACCCGGTGCGGGTGGGTGGGGCCGCAGTCGATCGCGCGGCGCTCGCGGGAGGACGCCTCGGCGTGCCGCAGCACGGCGTCGGGGGCGACCACCACGCGGTGGCCGGCGGCGTTGACCCGCCAGCAGAAGTCGGTGTCGTCCCGCATCAGCGGGAGGGCCCGGTCGAAGCCGCCGAGCTCCTCGAAGACGTCCCGGCGCACCAGCATGCCCGCGCTGGAGACGGCGAGCACCGGGCGGACCTGGTCGTGCTGGCCCTGGTCCTGCTCGCGGCGGTCCAGGCCGGTCCAGCGGCGGCCGGAGTGGGCGATGGTGACGCCGACCTCCAGCAGCTGGCGGCGGTCGTACCAGCTGCGCAGCTTGGGGCCGACCACGGCGGCGCTGGGGGTGGAGTCGGCGACCTGGAGCAGCCGGCGCAGCGCGTCGGTCTGCGGTTCGCAGTCGTCGTGCAGCAGCCAGAGCCATTCGACCGGCCGGGTCTCGCGGGGGCCGCCGCGGCCGAGGTCGTCCTCCTGGGCGAGCGGGTCGCCGAAGTCGTCCCAGCCGCCGGTGACCGGGTCGTAGCCGGAGGGGTCGAGCCGGTACGGCAGGTCTTCCGGACGCAGGGGCGCGCTGCTCGACACGGCCTCGGCGACGGCGGTGCCGAAGCCGGCCCGGCGGCCGAGGACCAGCGGGCCGCTGTCCGGCAGCCAGTCGGCGAGGGTGTCGGCGAGCAGTTGCGGAGAGTTGTCGGTGGATCCGGTGTCGACGGCGAGGATCCGCTGGACCTGGCGGTCCTGACCGAGCAGGCCGGCCATGGCCTGCGGCAGCCAGCGGGCGCCGTCGTGCGAGACGATCACGGCGGTGACCAGGTGGCGCGGGTAGGCGGGCGGCCGGGAAGCGGTGGAGCCGCTCTGGTGGCTGTAGACGGTCATCGCGTGCGCGGGCCCCAGTTCTCGGTGGACACAGCCGGTGAACGGCAACCGGATGGCGCACCACACTAACGGCTCCGGGTGGCCGCTTCGTCCGGGGTGTGCGTGCGGAGACCGTGAAGGGGGCCCCGGGAACACGAAAGCGCCCCACCACCGCGGTGAGGCGCCCGTACGACTGTGCGGCTGTCCGTCGCTGTCGAAGGGTCAGCGAGGGTCGGGGCCGCCCGTCAGACCGCGCTCTTCTTGAGCCGGCGGCGCTCGCGCTCGGAGAGACCGCCCCAGATGCCGAAGCGCTCGTCATTGGCGAGCGCGTACTCCAGGCACTCGGAGCGGACCTCGCAGGCGAGGCAGACCTTCTTGGCCTCGCGGGTCGAGCCGCCCTTCTCGGGGAAGAAGGACTCGGGGTCGGTCTGGGCGCACAACGCGCGCTCCTGCCAGCCGAGTTCCTCCTCGTCCTCCGCGATGCCGTCCCCGATCAACAGCTCAAAGAGCTCGCTCATGTGGCGCGCCTCCTCTGCCCCTACTTGGCGTCCCCGTGGTTGCCGTTGCCTCGTGCGGCCGACGACACGAGTGAAATTACAGTTGCGTCACTCTGGCCCAGTCAAGCCGAGCTCTGGTATTGGGGCCGGGATTCACTCCCTGGCACCAAGCCGTTACGAATAGTGTACATATACGGACACATCGGACCTTCTGCCTCAAGGTCCTGAACAGTGCCGAACCATCCGCAACCATTCAGCAGGTGACGCCCGGTCACCGCCACAGGCCGGTCATCGGGCTGCCTTCCCGGCGATCTTCCCATCGAAACATAGAGAGTGATGAATCACCCCATCAGGGAAAGATCCGGACCTAACCCACTCGAATGCCGCATCCTTTGGTTTGACACCGCCCCCGCGGATGCGGTGTCCTTGCTTCTATGTCAGAGTTCGCCAGCCCCCGGAGCGGTTCCACCCTCCGCCGTGCCGTGAACTCTTGTTGTCGCCTCTGTTCCTGCTGTATCTAGGCGCCCGCGTCCCACCGCGCGCCGCCCCCAGGAAGCACAGAGGCCGCCCGCGATTCCCGTCCCAGGACATCCGGATCCGGCCGATCCCACGAACCGGCCGACTCCTCCGAGGACGACTCCCGTGCGCATGATCCGCATCCGCAAGCGGAACCGCGACCGCAACAAGCTCGCCCACCGCGGCCCCGCCACCGCCCCCGCCGGCACCCCCGCCGGCACCCGGACCCGCCAGTGGGCCGACGGCCTCAGCGACGTCTCCATCGCCGGCGACCCGCTCGCCTTCCCGCACCTGGCCCGCACCGACCTGCCGGCCCACCCCACCACCGTCGCCGGGTACGCCCGGCTGGTGCGCGAGATCGCCGCCGACCGCACCCGCTGGGAGCCGCTCGTCCGCTACGACGCGCTGACCCGCTGGTACGCCCGGCTGGAGACCGGCCCCGGCTACGAGGTCTGGCTGCTCAGCTGGCTGCCCGGCCAGTCCAGCGGCTTCCACGACCACGGCGAGTCCTCCGGCGTGATGAGCGTCGTCAAGGGCGAGCTGATCGAGCGCTCCCTCACGCACGCGGGCGAGGGCGCCCGCGCCCTGCGGCCCGGCGGGCAGCGTGTGTTCTCCTCCGGCTACCTGCACGAGGTCGTCAACGGCGCGCTCGAACCCGCCGTCTCCATCCACCTCTACAGCCCGGGCCTGACCGAGATGAACCAGTACGGTGCCGCCGCCGTCCCCGAGCAGCACCCCGAGCAGCATTCCGGGCAGCAGGCGCAGGCCGGGTCGCACTGATCACGGGCTGACGGAGGGTCCGACCGTGGCAGGATGAGTCCCATGCGCATCGTGGCACTGGCAGGCGGAATCGGCGGGGCGCGCTTCCTGCGCGGACTCCGCGCGGCGGTCGGACCGCAGGACGAGATCACCGTCATCGGCAACACCGGCGACGACATCCACCTCTACGGCCTCAAGGTCTGTCCCGACCTCGACACCGTGATGTACACCCTCGGTGGCGGCATCCACGAGGAACAGGGCTGGGGCCGGACCGACGAGACCTGGTCCATCAAGGCCGAGATGAAGGCGTACGGCGTCGGCCCCGAATGGTTCGGGCTCGGCGACCGGGACTTCGCCACCCACCTCGTGCGCAGCCAGATGCTCACCGCCGGATACAGCCTCACCCAGGTCACCGAGGCACTGTGCGTGCGCTGGAAGCCGGGCGTGCGACTGCTGCCGATGAGCGACGACCGGGTCGAGACCCACGTGCGGATCACCGACGAGCAGGGCACCCGGGCGATCCACTTCCAGGAGTACTGGGTCAAGCTGCACGCCGCGGTGGACGCCGAGGCGGTCGTCGCGGTCGGCGCGGACACCGCCAAGCCCGCGCCCGGCGTGCTGGAGGCGATCGCCGAGGCGGACGTCATCCTCTTCCCGCCGTCCAACCCGGTGGTCTCGATCGGCACCATCCTCGCCGTCCCCGGCATCCGGGAGGCGGTCGCCGCCGCGCCCGCGCCGGTCGTCGGGCTCTCCCCGATCATCGGCGGGGCGCCGGTGCGCGGCATGGCCGACAAGGTGCTCGCCGCCGTCGGCGTCGAAGCCACCGCGGAGGCGGTCGCGCTGAACTACGGCAGCAGGGCGGCGCTGCGAAGCGGCCCCGGCGGGAGCGGCGACGGACGAGGGGCGGGCCTTCTCGACGGGTGGCTGGTCGACAGCGCCGACCAGTCCTCGGTGGCCGCCGTCGAGGCCGCCGGGATCGCCTGCCGGGCCGTCCCGCTGCTGATGACCGACATCGAGGCCACCGCCGAGATGGCGCGCACCGCGCTGGCGCTGGCGGAGCAGGTGCGGAAGTGACACTGGAGGTCCTCGGAGTCGACGGCATCCCCGAGATCGAGGCGGGGGCGGACCTGGGCGAACTCATCGCCAAGGCGGGGACGTACCAGGACGGCGACATCCTGCTGGTCACCTCGAAGATCGTCAGCAAGGCCGAGGACCGGCTGCTGCACGCCACCGACCGCGAGGACGCGATCGACGCCGAGACCGTCCGGCTGGTCGCCCGGCGCGGACCGATCCGGATCGTGGAGAACCGCAACGGCTTCATCATGGCCGCCGCCGGGGTCGACGCCTCCAACACCGCCCCCGGCACCGTACTGCTGCTGCCCGAGGACCCGGACGCCTCCGCGCGGGCGCTGCGGGCCCGCCTCCAGCAGCTCACCGGCCGCAAGCTCGCCGTCGTCGTCACCGACACCTTCGGACGGCCCTGGCGCAACGGGCTGACCGACGTCGCGATCGGCGCCGCGGGCCTCTCCGTCCTGGAGGACCACCGGGGCCGCACCGACAGCCACGGCAACCAGCTGGAGATGACCGTCACCGCGACGGCCGACGAACTCGCCGCCGCCGCCGACCTGGTGAAGGGCAAGGCCTCCGGCATCCCGGTGGCCGTCGTGCGCGGGCTCGGGCACCTCGTCACCGCCGAGGACGGCGAGGGCGTCCGGCCGCTGGTCCGGCCCTCCGTCGACGACATGTTCCGGCTCGGCACCTCCGAGGCGCTGCGGCAGGCCGTCACCCTGCGGCGCACCGTCCGCTCCTTCACCGCGGAACCGGTCGACCCGGCCGCCGTCCGCCGCGCCGTCGCCGCCGCCGTCACCGCGCCCGCCCCGCACCACACCACACCGTGGCGGTTCGTGCTGCTGGAGTCGGCGGACACCCGGGTGCGGCTGCTCGACGCGATGCTCGCCGCCTGGCAGCGCGACCTGCGCGAACTCGACGGCTGGGACGAGGCGAGGATCGCCCGGCGCACCGCCCGCGGCAACGTCCTGCGCGACGCCCCCTACCTGGTGGTGCCCTGCCTGGTGACGGACGGCTCGCACGACTACCCCGACCCGCGCCGGGCCGCCGCCGAACGGGAGATGTTCACCGTCGCCGCCGGCGCCGCCGTGCAGAACCTGCTGGTCGCCCTCACCGGCGAGGGCTACGGCTCCGCCTGGGTCTCGTCCACCATGTTCTGCCGCGACACCGTGCGCGAGGCGCTGGACCTTCCGGACGACTGGGACCCGATGGGCGCCGTCGCCGTCGGCCGCCCCGCCGAGCCGCCGAAGGCCCGCCCGCAACGCGGCGCCGACGCCTTCATCGCGGTGCGATAGGGATCAGAGGCCGCGATAGATGTCGCGACGGTTGCCCACCTTCACGACGAGGATCACCAATACGTCGTCCTGGACCTCGTACGCCAGACGGTAGGCGCCGACGCGAAGACGGTAGAGGCCAACGTGGCCCGTCAGCTTCTTGACATCCGGGCCGTCGACATACGGGTCGTCACCGAGCCGGGTGAGCGCAGCGAGAATCTGCATGGCGTCGACCTGGCTGATGCCGCGCAGCTGCCGCCTGGCGTGCGCGGTGAAACGGAACGCGTACTTCACGCGGCGCTCCCGGCAGTACCCGGAGGTTCCTCGAAGAGGTCTGCCAGGAGTTCGGCCATGCTCACGGTGGGTTCGTTCCGATGCTTCTCCGCCTCACGAGCGAGAAGCTCGTCCTCCGCGTCCTCTATGGCGTCGAGAATCTCGATCGGCACGACCGCTCCGACGCGCTCGCCCTTGCGCGTGATCACGGTGATCTCGCCGGCCTCGGCCTGGGTGACCACCTCCGCGAGGCGTGCCCGCAGTTCCCGGATGTTCAGCGCGTCAGCCATGCCTCAAGCGTACACATGAACGTGTACACCAGGAGGGGTTTCCGGGTCAGCGGCGGCGGTGGTCGTTGGGGGTCAGGCGCGGGCCGTAGCGGGGGGCGTGGACGCCGGTGGCCAGCAGGAGGCGGCAGACGCGGTGGCGCTGGGGACGGTAGGGCTCCAGCAGCGCGAGCATCTGGGCGTCGTCGCTGCGGGGGCGGCCGGCCAGGGCCCAGCCGACCAGATCGGGCAGGTGGAAGTCCCCGACCGAGACCGCGTCCGGATCGCCGTTGCTGCGCTGCAGGGTCTCGGCGGCCGTCCAGACCCCGATGCCCGGGACGGCGGTGAGGCGGGCGAAGGCCTCCTCGTGGCCCATCGCCGAGGCCTCCTCCAGCCGCGGCGCCAGCCGGACCGCGCGCATGATCGTCGCCGAGCGCTTCGGGTCCACGCCCGCCCGGTGCCACTCCCAGCTCGGCACCAGCGCCCACTCGCGGGCCGACGGTGCCACCCGCATGCCCTCGGCCGGGCCCGGCGCCGGGGTGCCGAAGTCCCGCAGCAGGGTGCGCCAGGAGCGGTAGGCCTCGTCGGTGGTGACCTTCTGCTCCAGGATCGCCGGGACCAGCGACTCCAGCACCAGACCGGTCCTGGCCAGCCGGACCCCGGCGGTACGGCGCTGGGCGTCCCGCAGCGGACCGGGCGGCAGGACCAGCGCCTCCGGGGTGTCGTCGGCGCCCAGCAGGGTGGGGAGGCGGTCGAGGAGCCAATTCGCGCCCGGACCCCAGGCGCTCGCCTCGACCTCGCCGACGGCCGGACGCGGCAGCACCCGCAGGGTGCCGATGCCGGCCGGGGTGCGGGAGGCGCGCCAGACGGCGCCGTCACCGGTGCTGCGGTACGCCGGATCGGCGGGACCCCGGCGCAGCGGGAGCAGGGTGCGGGCCACGTCCAGCGGGAAGCCCGGGCGCCAGCGCCGTACCGCTTCCACCGCTGTCGCCTCCCGCGTCGCCTCCGGACATGAACGATACGCGCGGGGTCGGACGGACCCGCGGGGGCGGCGAGCGGGGCGACGGGGGTCCGCCGGACGACATCGCCTCCCCGCCCCTTCCCCGTGCCCGGTCGGGACACGGGGAAGGGGCGGGGTGGGGAGGGGTCAGCGGGTCTGGAGGAGGGCGGCCGCGGTGCGCAGGGCGGGGAGGAGCGCGTAGAGGGCGTTGCCCGGGCACTCGGTGGCGACGGCGTCACGGTGTCCGGAGACGGCGTCGAACTCGACGACGCTGCCCTTGGGGTAGCGGCTGGCGCCCGAGGAGGAGGTGAGCTTGGTGCGGCCGTCGGCCGGTTGGGCTTCGAGGCCGAGCTTCCAGGCCGCGAGCGCGGCGAGGCTGTCGACGAGCGGCTGGGGCGGCCGGCCGTCGACGTAGGTGCCGATCGCGGCGATGCCGGAGGAGTCGGCGTTGAAGCCGAGGGTGTGGGCGCCCTGGACGGGCCGCTCGACGCCGCCCGCCCGGCCCTCGTAGACGGTGCCGCAGCGGTCGACCAGGAAGTTGTAGCCGATGTCCCGCCAGCCATTGGTCTTCACGTGGTACTGGTACATCGCCCGGATCACCCGGGGGGCGTCGGCGCAGGCGTAGTCGGTGGCGGTGTCGGTGTGGTGGACGAAGACCTCGCGGACCGGGCCGGTGTACACGAAGTCCCGCTCGCGCAGTGACTCGTCGGCCCCCCAGCCGGCCCGGGTGACGATCGCCGGGCGCGGAGCCCGGCCCTTGGGCGTCGGCTCGGTGGACGGCCCCGTCGGCACGTCAGCGGGCGGGTTCGCGGGCGGCTCCGTCGGCGACCCGGTCGGCGGGTCCGTCGACGGATTCGCGGGAGACCCGGTTGTCGGGTCCGTCGACGGATTCACAGGAGACCCGGTCGGCGGATCCGTCGGAGAGGCCGTCGGCGGGTTCGCGGGAGACCCGGTTGTCGGGTCCGTCGGCGGATTCACGGGAGACCCGGTCGGCGACCCGGTTGTCGGGGCCGTCGGCGGATTCACGGGCGGGTCCGTCGGCGGGGCCGTCGGTGGGTCCGTCGACGGCCCGGTCGGCGGCTCCGCGGGCAGGGTCCGTACGCGCGTCGGGGCCACCCCGTTCCCCGGGTCGACCAGGTCGAGCCGCAGCCCGGCCGGTACTCCGGCGGGCCCGGGCCGGACCTCGACCGCGACGCCGTCGCTGCGGCCGGTCCAGAGCGGGGCGGTGGCGCCGTGCGCCGGGTCGTCGGGGCTGTCCCCGGGACCGGCCTCCAGCCGGTGCCAGGCGCTCCAGCGGCCGGTGTCCGCGTTCCGGGTGCGGACCCGGACCACCGCCCCGGCGAGGGCGTCCGCCGGGCCGTCCCAGCCCAGGCCGAGGAGTTCGAACGGTCGGGTGCCGCGCGCGGCGAGGCCGGTCCCGGCGGGCAGCGGGAGGGTGGTGGTCGAGCCGCCGCCGGCGAACTCGCGGCGCTGCGGCTTCGGCGAGGGGGTCGCGGTGGCGGCGGGTTGGAGCAGGAGGGCGGCGGTGCATCCGGCGAGCAGGGCGGCCGGGAGTGAGAGGCGCATAAACCGGATCGTCGCCGCAAACCGGACCGCCCGCCACGCCGCTCCGCGCCCGTTCGGCCGCCCCTCCCGGCCTCCCACCCGAAGGCCGTAGGCTGGGGCGCACCATGACTGCGCCTTTCGCTGCCGATGCCCGCACCCCCGTCGAGCTGCTGCACGCATTCCTGCGCGGCGGCACCCCTTCGGTCGATCCCGCGGCCCCGCTGGTCACCTTCTACGACGACGCCACCGGCGAACGGGTGGAGCTCTCCGCCCGCACCTTCGACAACTGGGTCGCCAAGACCGCCAACCTCCTCCAGGACGAGCTGAACGCCGGCCCCGGCGACCGGGCGGCGCTGCTGCTGCCCGCCCACTGGCAGAGCGCCGTCTGGCTGCTGGCCTGCTGGTCGGTCGGGGTGGCGGCGGTCCCGGGCGGCGACCCGGCCGCCGCCGACCTGGTGGTCAGCGGCCCGGACGGGCTGGAGGCCGCCCAGGCCTGCGAGGGGGAACGGGTCGCGCTCGCCCTGCGCCCGCTCGGCGGCCGCTTCCCGCAGCGTCCGGAAGGGTTCCTGGACTACGCCGCCGAGGTGCCCGGCCAGGGCGACCGCTTCGCGCCGTACTCCCCCGTCGCCCCGGACGGGCAGGCGCTGGAGACCGCGGTGGACGGGCTGCCGCTGAAGCTGACGGGCGAGCAGACCGTGGCGCTGGCCCGGGAGGGCGCGGCGCGGCTCGGCCTGAAGCCCGGTGACCGCGTCCTGTCCACTCTCGCGTACGACGACTGGGCCGGTCTGGAGGCCGGTCTGCTGGCGCCGCTGGCGGCCGGTGCCTCGGTGGTGCTGTGCCGCAATTCGCAGGCGCTGGACGCCGGGCAGTGGGAGAAGCGGACGGAATCCGAACGGGTGACACTGCGCCTCGGCTAACCCCCGGCGCGGGCCCGGCGGGTAGGGATCGCTGCCATGGCCGAGGACGACACCGCGCACCCCCCGACCGGCACTCCCCCGGCGAGCGGCCCCGCACAGGACGGTCCGCCGACCGGCACCCCTCCCGACGGGACCGGACGCCCGCGACGGCGCCGGCGGTGGTTGATGATCACCGCC
>NZ_JBHVRT010000070.1:0-25911 GCF_042885555.1 Kitasatospora sp. NPDC058048
CCCGACGGGGCCGCGGTCGAACCGCCGGCCGCGCCGCCGGTCGGGGTGCCCCCGGTGGCGGCACCCCCGGTGGCGGCGCCCGGAGCGCCGCTGGTCGGCGCCGGAGCGGCACCGGTCGAGCCGCCCGCCGGGGCGGCCGGGTCGGCGTTGTCCGGCCCGCAGGCCGCGAGCGACAGGGCGGTGGCCGCCGCGAGCGCGGCGAAGGTCAGCTTGGTGGTGTACGAACGCATGGTGCGCATTTCTCCTGGGCGCACGGCCGCGACCGTTGCCGGCCTTTGCCCAGTGCGGCGCCGCCCGTCGTGACAGGAAGGGTCGATGACGACATGGGTCCAGCGGGCAAGAAGCCGTCCCCCGATCTGGCTTGCGGTCAGGGACCATACCAGTCATCCGGATTGCCGGACGGGCTGTGGCGGGCCCGTGACCAGGCCGGGTCCAGCCGGTGAAACACCCGGCGGGTGACCTGCGCCGATCGCGTAGATTGCGGGGGTGACGGCCGGGCCCGGGCCCCGCCGTACCCGCACCACACCGGAAGGGCGTACAGCGAGATGAGCGAGGACTCTCTGCGGGACGAGGTGCTGACCGCGCGGCGGATCGTCGTCAAGGTCGGCTCCTCCTCCCTGACCACGGCGGCCGGCGGCCTGGACGCCGACCGCGTCGACGCCCTGGTGGACGCGCTCGCCAAGCTGCGCGGCCGCCCGGGGGCACCGGAGGTCGTGCTCGTCTCCTCCGGCGCGATCGCCGCCGGCCTGGCCCCGCTCGGTCTGGACCGGCGGCCCAAGGACCTGGCCCGCCAGCAGGCCGCCGCCAGCGTCGGCCAGGGCCTGCTGGTCGCCCGCTACACCGCCTCCTTCGCCCGGTACGGGATCAGGGTCGGCCAGGTGCTGCTCACCGCCGAGGACGCCAGCCGGCGCGCCCACTACCGCAACGCCTACCGCACCCTGGACCAGCTGCTGGCGATGGGCGCCATGCCGATCGTCAACGAGAACGACACCGTCGCCACCGCCGAAATCAAGTTCGGCGACAACGACCGGCTCGCCGCCCTGGTCGCCCACCTGGTCCGCGCCGACCTGCTGGTGCTGCTCTCCGACGTGGACGGCCTGTACGACGGCGACCCGTCCCGCCCCGGCACCAGCCGGATCGCCGAGGTGCGCGGCCCGCAGGACCTCGACGGCATCGAGATCGGCAGCGCCGGCAAGGCCGGGGTCGGCACCGGCGGCATGGTCACCAAGGTCGAGGCGGCCCGGATCGCCACCGGCGCCGGAATCCCGGTGGTGCTCACCGCCGCCAGCCAGGCCGCCGACGCGCTGGCCGGCCGGCCCACCGGCACGCTCTTCCTGCGCACCGGAAGCCGGACCTCCGACCGGATGCTCTGGCTGGCCCACGCGAGCAGCCCGCGCGGGGCGCTGCACCTGGACGAGGGTGCCGTCCGGGCGGTCGTCTCCGGCGGCGCCTCGCTGCTGCCGGCCGGGGTCACCAAGGTCGACGGGGAGTTCGCCGCGGGTGATCCGGTGGACCTTCTTGCCGAAAACGGCCACATCGTGGCTCGCGGACTGGTCAACTTTGATGCGAGGGAGTTGCCCCGCCTGCTCGGCCGGTCCACCCGCGACCTGGCCCAGGAGTTCGGCGCCGCGTACGAGCGCGAGGTCGTCCACCGCGACGACCTGGTCGTTCTGCGCGGCTGACCGGCCCGGCGGGCCGGCACCGGCCGCCCGGCCGATCGGCGCAGCGCGCACGGCGGGCCGCTCCGTACCGGGAGCGGCCCGGCCACGGGCGAGGAGGGGCGCAGCCGTACCGGTCGGCCGAGGGCCGACGGGGCCGGTGGGGACGACAGGACATCGCCGAACAGGAGGCCGCCGGTGGAACGCAGGCGCGAGGCAGCGCTGACCGCAGGGACGGCGGGCCGGCGGCTGACCAGCATCGACGGCGGGCGCGGGGACGGCCCCGCCGAGCCGGCCGGTCCGCCGCCGCAGAGGCCCGGCGGGGTGCGCAGGATGCGGCCCGAACGCGACCGGGCGGCCCAGCCGCCCACCGTGCCCGAGCAGGCGCGGCTGTGGCACGTCGTGCTGAGCGTGGCCGGGCAGGTCACCCCGCTGCCCTCGCTGCGCGCCTCACTGGAGCAGCTGGCGCACGACCACTCGTTCTTCCTGACCGCCCGCTACGCGGCCGACCACGCGGAGATCCGCTACTGGGAGCAGGCCCGGGACCTCCACGACGCGGCGGCCATCGCGCTGCGGCTGTGGGGCGAGCACAAGGTCACCGCGAACCTGCCGCCCTGGGAGATCGTCGGGCTGGAGGTGGTCGACCGGGCGACGTACCACAAACGGGTGGCGGAGGGCTTCGGCGACCCGCCGCCGCACCTGGGCGGCGTGCACCCGTACTGAGGCGCCCCGTACTGAGCCGCCCCCGGCGGCCGGGCGGCCCCGCCGGACCGGGGATCGTCGGACCGGGACCGGCGGAGCGGCGTCTCACCGGGCGAAATACCGCCCGGGCGGGGCGGGTGCAGTCGCTACCCTTGGCGGCATGACCAGCGACCTCGCCACCGCCGACAGCCCCGTCCTCGCCGTAGCGCGCCGAGCCCGGGAGGCCGCCGCCGCGCTCGCCCCGCTGCCGCGCGGCGCGAAGGACGCCGCGCTGCTGGCGGTCGCGGACGCCCTGGTGGCCCGCGGCGCCGAGATCGTCGCGGCCAACGCCGAGGACGTGGAGCGGGCCCGGGCGGCCGGCACGGCCGAGTCGGTGATCGACCGGCTGACCCTGACCGAGGAGCGGATCGCCGCGATCGCCTCCGACGTGCGCGACGTGGCCGGCCTGCCCGACCCGGTCGGCGAGGTGGTGCGCGGCTACACCCTGCCCAACGGCCTGGACGTGCGGCAGGTCCGGGTGCCGCTCGGCGTGGTCGGCATCATCTACGAGGCCCGCCCGAACGTCACCGCGGACGCCGCCGCGCTCTGCCTCAAGTCCGGCAACGCGGTGCTGCTGCGCGGCTCCGCCTCCGCCTACCGCTCCAACACCGCGCTGGTCGCCGTGGTGCGCGACGCCGTCGCCGCGGCCGGGCTGCCCGCCGACGCGGTCCAGCTGGTGCCGGGGGAGAGCCGGGACTCGGTGCGGGAGCTGATGCGCGCCCGCGGCCACGTGGACGTGCTGATCCCGCGCGGCGGCGCCTCGCTGATCCGCACCGTGGTCGAGGGCTCCACCGTCCCGGTGATCGAGACCGGCACCGGCAACTGCCACGTCTACGTGGACGCCGAGACGGACCTGGCGATGGCCGTCGGCATCCTGCTGAACTCCAAGGCGCAGCGGGTCAGTGTCTGCAACGCGGCCGAGACGCTGCTGGTCCACCAGGACGTCGCGGACGCCTTCCTGCCGCTCGCGCTGGCGGCGCTCGCCGACGCCGGGGTGACGGTGCACGGTGACGAGGCGGTGCTGAAGGCCGCCGAGGGCGGCCCGGCCACCGTGGTGCCGGCCACCGACGAGGACTGGGGCGCCGAGTACCTCTCGCTGGACCTGGCCGCCGCGGTGGTGCCCTCGCTGGACGCCGCCGTCGAGCACATCCGCCGCTGGTCCTCCGGCCACACCGAGGCGATCGTCACCACCTCGCAGGCCGCCGCCCGCCGGTTCACCCGGTTGGTCGACTCCACCACGGTGGCCGTCAACGCCTCGACCCGCTTCACCGACGGCGGTGAGTTCGGCTTCGGCGCGGAGATCGGCATCTCCACCCAGAAGCTGCACGCCCGCGGCCCGATGGGCCTGCCCGAGCTGACCAGCACCAAGTACATCGTCACTGGTGACGGGCACGTGCGGGGCGAGGCGACGCAGACCGTGGGCGGGGACGCGCACGGCCGCTGAACGCCGGGTGAGGGGCGTCCGTCACACGTGTGACGGACCAACTGCCGGGAGCCACAGACAAATCGCCCGGCCGGTAATACGCTGAATCCGTGGCTGAGGATGTGGGGGGCTTCCCGTACCCCGACGGCGCCGACCACGGTGGTGCGGACGACGAGTTCGCCACCGTGGTCTTCGATGAGGCCTTCGTCCGGTCCGCCGCCGTGCACGAGCCGACCGCCAAGGAGCGGCAACTCGCCGCCGCCGAGGCCCGGTTCGAGTCGGACGCCGCGGGCCCGGGCTGGGGCTGTGACGTCCCTGCGGGGGACGGACTGCCGCTGGAACTGCGCCCGTACCCGAGCGGGCTCGACGCGGACCACCTCTACCCCGATCCCTGGTCGGGGCCGGACCGGGCGGCCGACCGCCGGGTCCGGCGGCGGTGGCGACGCGGCTACGACCCGGTGCGCTCCCGCGGGCGGTACGTGGCCCAGCAGCGGTGGCACCGGCCGGTGGCCTGGGTGCTCGCTGTGATCATGGGCGTGGGCCTGGTGGCGATCGCGGTCGCGGCGATCTACCAGGGCGTGGGCGGTTCCGCGGGAGCGCCCCGGCGCCCCGAGTCCGGCACCAGCAGCGCCGGGGTCGATCCGGGGCAGGCCCCGGCAGACCCCCCGCTGGTGGTCACGGCGCCGGCGGGCTAGGGCGGGCCGGGGCGGGCCGACGCGGTCGCCTCCGGGCGCGGGCGCACGCCCGGGGGCGGTGGTCACTGAGCGTTCCCGGGAATGTGCGCCCGCACCCTCGTGGCGGCGCCGGTGTCGGCCTACCCTGGTGGTGTGGGTGACCCGAGAGAGCCTCCGGAGGGTACGCCCGAGGGCGGTTCCGGCAACGAGGACGAATTCCGGTCCGTCGTGTTCGACGAATCGTTCGTTCGGGCTGCCCGCATCCAGGAACTGTCCGCCCGGGAGCGGCTGGCCGGCTCCTTCGGCAAGGCCACCCGGCCGCGGGTGCGGCTCGGCCCGCTGGGCACCGTCCCGCGCCAGGCGCTCATCCTGCTGCTGCTCATCCTGCTCGCCTTCGGGACCGCGGTGTACTTCGGCGTGAGCTCGCCGAGGGGGACCGCGGTGCGGCCCGAGGGCAGTCAACTGACCGTCAGCCTGGTCGCGTTGAGCCCGGCGTCGGCCGTCCGCCCGGTCGCCGACCCGGCGGACCCGTTCACCGCGCTGCAGCCCGGGTACGGGGACGGCACGATCGGGCTGAACACCCCGACCGGGGCCGCCACCGAGCACTTCAGCCGGGTCGAGGTGACCAAAGCGCTCGACACCGTCCAGCGCTACCTGGTCGCCTCCTCGCTGGCCCCGGCCGCGCTGGTCCAGGGCGCCACCGCCGACGTGCGGGCCTTCGTCACGCCCGGTGAGCAGGCGGAGTTCGACGCGAGCGTGGCGCAGCCGGTGGACGACCGGCACCACGCGGTGACCGGCTGGATGGTCCGCTTCGACCCGGCGCAGGTCGCGCTGGCCTCGAACACCGTGAAGGTGGCCGGCGCGATGCGGATCGACGAGGCGGACGGCGGGACCCTGCAGATCACCACCGACCACACCTTCGTCTACGCGCTGAAGCCGGCCGGGGCCCCGGCCGGAGCGCCGGTCACCCTGGAGACCGTGCGGCGGCAGCTGACCTTCGAGTTCGACCGGGTCGACCTGGCCTCGGCGCAGCTGCGGCTGGTGGACTCGGTGGTGCAGGCCGGTCCGGAGCCCTGCGACACCTCGATGGCGGGCTTCCTGCAGCCGGTGCTGGCCACCGCGCAGGGCACGGCGGTCGCGCCGCCGACGCCGGTCGACCCCGGCAACCACGCCCGGCCGGGCTGGCAGGTGTGCGCGGTGCTGGCGGGGGGCTGAGGCGCGCCCCGGCGGCCGTGGAACGGCGAGGCGGCCGGTGCCCCGGACGGGACACCGGCCGCCGTCGCGGTCGTGGTGGGCCGACGGTCGTCGCGGCCCCGGGGTCAGCTGCCGTCGCGGTCCGCGGAACCCGAGCCCGCTGAACCCGATCCCGCTGAACCCGATCCTGCGGAGCCGTTGCCCGCGGAGCCGTTGCCCGAGGAACCGTTGCGGCCGGCGGCGCCGGTGAAGGTGTCGCGGAGCTTGCCGCCGACGGTCGCCGCGCCGCCGGCGACGTCCCGGAGCAGGCCCATCAGCGGGTCCTTGCTCTCCTTGACCGAGGTGGTGTAGTGGTCGGCGGCGGCCTTCCACTGCTCGGAGACCGAGGCGTCCGGGTCGTCCGCGCGGCGCGGGTAGGCGCCGGCCACGATCGAGCGGTAGTCGTCGCTCTCCGCCCACTTCTTCAGCTGGGCGACCCGCACCACCGCGAAGGGGTGGGTCTGCGGCAGCAGCTGGAGCACCTTGAGCACGCCGTCGCGCAGATCGCCGGCCTTCTCGTACTCCTCGGCCTGCTCCAGGAAGGCGTCGACGTTCATCTCGGCCAGGTTGTGACCGCCGGCCAGCTTCATCAGGGCCCGCATGGACGCCTGGAGGTCCTGTCCGGCGAGCAGGCCGGCCCGGTCGCTGGACAGCTCCGCCTTGCGGAACCACTCCTTGAGCGCGGTGATGATCGCGGTGATCGCCAGGTTGCCCAGCGGCACCCAGGCGATCCGGGTGGCGATGTTGGTGAGGATCATCAGCATCGTCCGGTAGACGGCGTGGCCGGACATCGCGTGGCCGACCTCGTGGCCGATGACGGAGCGCAGCTCCTCCTCGTCGAGCAGCTCGACCAGGCCGCTGGTGACCACGATGACCGGGGTGTCGATGCCGATGCAGTAGGCGTTGACCGTCGGGTCCTGGGAGACGTACAGGTCGGGGACCTGCTCCAGGTCGAGCACGTAGGCGGCGTCCCGCACCATGTCGTGCAGCTCCGGGAACTGGCGCTCGGAGGTCTTCACGGCGGTGGCCAGGAACATCAGCCGGATCGCCCGCTCGGAGACCAGGCCGGCGAGCTTCTTCAGGATGTCGTCGAAGCCGGTGAGCTTGCGCAGCGCGACCAGGGCCGAGCGGTCCGCCGGGTGCTCCCACGCCCGGGTGGAGATTCCGGGGAAGCGTTCGCGGCGGCGGCTCGGGGCCTTCACGGTCGTGTCGGTCATGGTCTGAGTACCTCCTGGTCGACGGCGGCCGCGGCCCGCTGGCCCGCCCCCCGTTGGTCTTCGCCTGCAACGACTGTCTGTGCAACGCGCGCGGTTGCGTACTCGTCCCCGGGGGGCAGCGTACGCGCGGAGCGTCCCGGGGGCGGCGGGCGCGTCACCGGGGCCGGTGGGCGGCGTCGGTGTGAGGCCGGTTTAACCTGAGTCCTGGACGACCGAGACCGGACCCGGCCGCGGTACCGAGCAGTTCGAGGAGCCCCCGCAGATGTCCACCGACACGCTTGTCAGCCTGGCCGCGCCCATCTCCGACGAGACCGGCCCGGGCCTGTTCCTGCGGATCATCGTGGTCGCGTCCTTCGTGGGCATCGGCCTGCTGGTCTGGATCATGGCCCGCGCCTTCAAGAACAACTAGGCCCTCCCGGGCCTGTCACCGGGCCCGTTCCCGGCCGGCTCGCGGCCCGTTCCCGGCCCTCGCCCCCGGCTCGTGCTCACGCCCGGTCAGCGGCGGTGGGCCGCCGAGCGGTTGCCGTGTAACCCCCCGTACGATGACGGGTGGGCCCTCACCGGCCCGGAACCACCCCCAGGTCCGTTCCCCGAGCCGAGAAGGTCCCGCCGACCATGAGCACTGCTGCCGCACTCCCCGTTCTGAACCTTCTCGCCGAGGGCGAGGGGGGCAACCACGACAGCCTGAACCCGGCCCTGACCGGTGGCGCCGCGCTGTTCATCCTGCTGGTCCTGCTCTTCATCACCACCCGCTTCAACCGGGACCGCTGAGCCGGCCGCGCGGACCGCTCGGGGAGCGTCCGGCCACCGGCCGGCCGCTCCCTCACGCATCTGCGGAGAACCCCCACCCGGCCGTTCCCGCACCGTAACGGGTGTCGCGTAAGGTGTGGCGGCATGGGAGAGCAGGCCGGGAATCCCGGCGGACCGGAACCGGTGAAGAAGCGCCTCGGCGTGATGGGCGGCACCTTCGACCCGATCCACCACGGCCACCTCGTCGCCGCCAGTGAGGTCGCGAGCGCGTTCCACCTGGACGAAGTGATCTTCGTGCCGACCGGGCAGCCGTGGCAGAAGAGCGACCGCCACGTCACCCCGGCCGAGGACCGCTACCTGATGACGGTCATCGCCACCGCCGAGAACCCGCAGTTCTCGGTCAGCCGGATCGACATCGACCGCGAGGGCCCGACGTACACCGTCGACACCCTGCGCGACCTGCACGCCCTGCACCCGGACGCCGACCTCTTCTTCATCACCGGCGCCGACGCGCTCGCCCAGATCCTCTCCTGGCGCGACTCCGACGAGCTCTTCTCGCTGGCCCACTTCATCGGATGCACCCGCCCGGGGCACACTCTGTCGGACGCCGGGCTTCCGGTGGGCGGGGTCTCCCTGGTGGAGGTCCCGGCGCTGGCCATCTCCTCCACGGACTGCCGCAACCGGGTCGCCAAGGGTGAGCCCGTCTGGTACCTCGTCCCGGACGGCGTGGTCCGCTACATCGACAAGCGGGCGCTGTACGCGCCGCGCGGGGACTGATCCAGGAGCGGTGCATGACTGATCGCAGCGACGGCCGGCGGCCGGAGGACTGGTCCACCGGGCAGTACCAGCAGCCGTACCAGGGCTACCAGAACCCGCAGCAGCAGCAACCACAGCAGCCGCAGCCGCAGCCGCAGCAGCCGCAGTCGTACGAGCAGCAACAGTACGACCAGCAGTACGACCAGTACGGGCAGCCGGTGTACGGGCAGGACCCGTACGGCTACCAGCAGCAGGGCTACCAGGGGTACGACGGGTACCAGCAGGGCGGACAGAGCGGGCAGTTCCCGCAGCAGCCGCAGCAGCCGCAGTCGTACGAGCAGCAGCAGTACGAGCAGCAGTACGACCAGTACGGGCAGCCGGTGTACGGGCAGGACCCGTACGGCTACCAGCAGCAGGGCTACCAGGGCTACCAGCAGCAGCCGTACCAGGCCGCCGCCCCGGTCGCCGCCGAGCCGCAGGCGCCGTCGCCGGTGCCGCCGTCGCAGGCCGAGGCCGCCGCACCGTCCGCCGCCGCAGCGGCCGCAGCGGTCGCAGCGGCACCCGCCGTCGCGCCGCCGCGTCCGCGGGTGCCCCGGCCCGCCGAGGAGGCGGTGCCGGCCAAGGCCGTGCCGCCGTCCGAGCAGGTCGCCGGGGCGCGGGCCGGGAAGGCCGGAAAGGCGGGCAAGGCCGGGAGCAAGGCGCCCAAGGACAGTTACACCACGGGCGAGTTCACCTTCGTCGACGAGGAGGCGGAGGAGACCGAGGACGTCATCGACTGGCTGAAGTTCGCCGAGTCCCGCAGCGAGGTGCGCGCCGAGCGCCGCCGCAAGCTGCGCAACCGGCTGATCGGCCTCGGCGTGGTGGTGGCGCTCGCGGCCGGCGGCGTCGGCGGCTACCTCTTCCTGACCGGCGACAAGCCGACCGCGGCCACCGCCGCCGGCGGGCGCCAGGTCAATGTCGTCCACCTGCGCGACCTCCAGGGCAAGGTGTCCAGCGCGCTGCTGGTCAACGACGCCTCCGGGAAGAAGGGCACGGTACTGCTGCTGCCCGACAACCTGCGGCTGCCCGGCCCGGGGGACCCGCCGGTCAGCACGGTCGGCCAGTCCATGGACGGCATCGGCGCCTCGGCGACCCGCGAGGGCCTGTCCACCGTGCTGGGCGCCCCGGTGGCCGGCACCTGGCGGCTGGACACCCCGTACCTGGAACTGCTGGTCTCCCAGCTCGGCGGCGTCCGGGTGGACACCAACGCCGAGACCCACGAGGGCGGCAAGCCGGACGGCAAGCTGCTGTCCGCGGCCGGGAAGAACACCATGCTCAGCGGGAAGGCCGCGGTCGCGTACGCGACCTGGCAGGCGCCCGGCGAGAACCGGGACGCCCAGCTGGCCCGGTTCGGGCAGGTCCTGGACGCGGTGGTGCGCACCATGCCGACCGAGTTCAAGGACGCCAAGGACGACGTGCACCGGATGAACGCGGTGCTCGACCCCTCGCTGCCCGAGGACGCCCTCGCCGGCGTGCTCGTCCAGCTCGCCCAGCAGGCGAAGGACGGCCACTTCGGCACCACCGCGCTGACCGTCAAGCCGGACGGCAGCCTGGACGAGGCGACCGCGGGCAAGCAGGTCAAGGACGTGCTGGGCGGCACCGTGAAGTCCGCGGCCGTCGGCGACGCCCCGGTCCGGGTCGCGCTCCAGGACGCCACCGGCAACGACGCGGCGGCGGCCGCCGCGCAGGTCCAGATCGTCAACTCCGGCCTGACCTTCATCCCGGGCGGCGCCAAGGCGGCCCCGCAGCCGGGCAGTGAGATCCGCTACACCGACGACGCCCGGCAGGGCGCGGCGAAGTCGCTGGCGACCAGCCTCGGGCTGCCGGACACGGCGGTGAAGAAGGTGACCGGCGACGCCCAGAACGCGGACCTGCTGGTCGTGCTCGGCAAGGACTACCAGCCGCCGAAGAACCAGTAGGGCGGCGGCCCGGGCCCCTGCGGCCCGGGTGTCGAGGTGCGGTGGCCCGGGCGGGCCCGGAAAACGGTTCCGGGCCCGCCCGGGCGGCGTGAGATCCTGGAAGGCGACCCCGGCCCTGCGCCGGGGCACCCCAAGCCGCCGAGCCGGAAGAACACCGTGACCGTCACCGACCACAGCCAGCAGCTCATCACCGTCGCCGCGCAGGCGGCGGCCGACAAGCTCGCGCACAACATCATCGCCTTCGACGTCAGTGAGGTGCTGTCGATCACCGACGCCTTCCTGATCGCCTCCGCGAACAACGACCGCCAGGTCCGCTCGATCGCCGAGGAGATCGAGGACCAGCTGCGCGAGCAGCTGGACATCAAGCCGGTGCGCCGCGAGGGCGAGCGCGAGGGCCGCTGGATCCTGCTCGACTACCTGGACATCGTCGTGCACGTCCAGCACTCCGAGGAGCGCTCCTTCTACTCGCTGGACCGCCTCTGGAAGGACTGCCCCGAGCTGCCGCTGCCCGAGGACGCCGTGGCCTCGCGCAACCGCCCGGACGCCCACATCGACGAGGCCGGCAACGCCGTCGCGCCCGCCGACGACTTCGGCAAGCCCGAGGATCTGCACTGAGCCGCGGCGCGCGCGGCCCGCGCATCGTCTTCTGGCGGCACGGCCAGACCTCCTGGAACCTCGAATCGCGTTTCCAGGGCACCACGGACATCGAGCTGACCGGCCAGGGCGTCCTGCAGGCCCAGCGGGCGGCCCGGCTGCTCTCCGGGCTCCGTCCCGACCTGCTGATCTCCTCGGACCTCGAGCGGGCCCGGCGCACCGCCGCGGAGCTGGCCGCGGTCACCGGGCTGGACGTGCAGCACCACGAGGGCCTGCGGGAGACCTTCGCGGGCTCCTGGCAGGGCCTGACCAACGCCGAGATCCGCGAGCGCTTCCCGGAGGAGTACGAGGCCTGGGCGGCCGGCGAGCCGGTGCGGCGCGGGGGCGGCGGCGAGCTGGCCACCGAGGTCGCCGACCGCTCGGTGCCGGTGGTCCTGGAGGCCGTCGGCAAGCTCCCGGAGAACGGCACGCTGGTCGTGGTCAGCCACGGCGGGACGATCCGCACCATGCTCGGGCGGCTGCTCGACCTGGAGCCCTCCCGGTGGGAGCGCTTCGGCGGACTGTCCAACTGCTGCTGGTCGGTGCTCGGCCTGGGCACGCGCGGCTGGCGCCTGCTGGAGCACAACGCGGGCACGCTCCCGCAGCCGGTCATCGGCGACGACACCTGAGCGGTACCGGTGCGGGCGGCACCGGGGGCCGGGGGCCTCTCGGGGCCCTCGGCCGGGGTCCGGAGGGAGCGGATTTCGCAGTTCCGGCCCTGACCAGCTAGAGTCTTCCTCGTTCGCAGGGAAGGAACGCGGCCCGGAAGGGAAGCGGGAGATCCGGTGAGTGCGGGGCTATAGCTCAGTTGGTAGAGCGCTTGCATGGCATGCAAGAGGTCTGGGGTTCAATTCCCCATAGCTCCACTCCGCATCGGCGGTCGTGGTCAGCCAGGGTCGTCCGTGTCGCGGGGCTATAGCTCAGTTGGTAGAGCGCTTGCATGGCATGCAAGAGGTCTGGGGTTCAATTCCCCATAGCTCCACAGCAGTTCGGAAGGCCGTCACCCAAGGGGTGGCGGCCTTCCGGCGTTCCGGGCCCGGCCGGCCTCAGGCTTCGCAGGTGTGGCTCCAGCCGCCCGGCGGCAGCGAGTCGAGCCGCTCCACCCGCTCCCGGTCCTCCGGGCCGGCCGGCAGGTACACCACGATGTAGCACTCGGGCACGCCCGGCATCGTCAGATAGGTGGCGTTCAGCCGCAGCACCCCGACCGCCGGGTGGCGGAACACCCGCAGCCAGGGCTCCGGCGGCGCGACCTCCTGGCGGTCCCACAGCTCCCGGAACAGCTCGCTGCGCGCCGACATCCGCTGCACGTGCGCCTCCCAGGCCGGCTCGCCCACGTGCTTGCCGTACGCCGAGCGCAGCACCGCCACCATCCGCGGCAGGGTCTCCTCCCGGTTCTCGCACGGGTTGCAGCACGGCGGGGCGGTCAGCATGCACCAGAGGCTGTTGAACACCACTCCGCACGACGGGCGCATCCGGTCGGTGCCGAACATCGCGCGGTACGGGCCGTTGAAGCCCAGCACGTCGAACCGGGTGTTGGAGACCGCCGCCGGCAGCGGGGCCAGCGAGTCCAGGATCACCTGGATCGACGGCGACAGCTCCGGCACCGACGGCAGCGCCCGCGCCGAGGCGGACACCCCGGCCAGCCGGAACAGGTGGTCGTGCTCGGTGCCGTCCAGCCGCAGCGCCCGGGCCACCGCCAGCAGCACCTGCTCGCTCGCGTTGATCGGCCTGCCCTGTTCGAGCCACGTGTACCAGGTGACCCCGACCCCGGCGAGCTGCGCGACCTCCTCGCGCCGCAGCCCCGGAGTGCGGCGGCGCAGCCCCGGCGGCAGCCCCACGTCCTCGGGGGTGACCCGCGCCCGGCAGGCCTTCAGGAAGCGGGCCAGTTCGGTACGGCGGCGATCGCGCCCGCCGGCCGCGGCGGGCAGTTCCTCCAGGACGGTCATGGCCCCATGGTGCCGCAGCCCGGGCCGCCGATACAGGTGCTGCCGGTACCAGGATCGGCAGGCTCTAACCACCAGTACCGGTACGGGGCCAGGCTGGCTGCCATGACGGACCTTCAGACCCGGCCCCGCGCGGCCGCGGACACCACCGGCGCCCCGGCGGTACGGCCAGGGCTGCTCCTCGCACTCGTCCTGTGCGGGCAGTTCATGTCCGTGCTCGACGTCTCCATCGTCAACGTCGCGGTCCCCACCATCAGAACCGACCTGGGCGCCTCCGGAGCCGCCCTCCAGCTGGTCATCGCCGGCTACACCATCGCCTACGCCGTCCTGCTCATCACCGGCGCCCGGCTCGGTGCCCGGTACGGCTACAGCCGGCTCTTCCAGCTCGGCCTGGCCGCCTTCACCGCCGCCTCGCTGGCCTGCGGCCTCGCCCCGGCCACCGGCTGGCTGATCGCCTTCCGGCTGCTCCAGGGGGCCGGCTCGGCCCTGATGGTGCCCCAGGTGATGAGCCTGGTGCAGCGCACCTTCACCGGCGCCGCCCGGGTCCGGGCGCTCGGCCTCTACGCGGCGGTGCTGGCCGGCGGCATGGCGCTCGGCCAGGTGCTCGGCGGCGTCCTGGTCAGCGCCGACCTGTTCGGCAGCGGCTGGCGGCCGGTGTTCCTGGTCAACGTGCCGATCGGCGTGGTGCTGCTCGCGGCCGGCGCCCGGCTGCTGCCCCGGCTGCCCGGCGACGCCACCCGGGGCTTCGACCTCCCCGGCCTGGTGGTGCTCGGTGCGTCCCTCGGCCTGCTGGTGGTCCCGCTCGTCCTCGGCCACGAGCTGGGCTGGCCCGTCTGGGGCTGGGCGATGATCGCGGCCGGTGTGCTGCTGTTCGGCCTGTTCGTGGCCGTCGAGCGCAGGATCGCCCGGCGCGGCGGACAGCCGCTGATCTCCGGGCGGGTGCTGGGCGCGCCGGGGCTGCGCCCCGCGGCCGCCGGACTGTTCGCGATCATGGCGGCCTTCGCGGGCTTCATGTTCGCCTTCGCCCTGCACCAGCAGGCCGGGCTCGGCCACACCGCCCTGAAGGCCGGGCTCTGCTCGGCGCCCGTCGCCGTCGGCTTCGGCGTGTCCAGCATGCACTGGCACCGGCTGCCCGGCCGGCTGCACCGGATCCTGCCGGCGCTCGCCGGGGTGCTGCTCGGCGGCGGCTACCTGCTGCTCGGGCTGCTGCTCGGCGGCGGGGCGGAGATCGGCGCCGGGCCGCTGGTGGAGATGGCCGTGCTCGGCCTGGCCGCCGGCTGCGCGTACGCGCCGCTGGTCGCCCGGGCGCTCGCGGGGGTGGCGCCCGAGGACGCGGCCGACGCCAGCGGGGTGCTGGTGACGGTCATCCAGCTCGGCCAGGTGATCGGCGTCGCGGTGCTGGGCTCGGTGTTCCTCGGCCAGGTCGACCTGCCGGCGCCGGCCGCCGAGTCGGGGGCGGCGTTGCGGACCACGCTGCTGGTCGACGCCGCGGCGGTGCTGGTGGCCGCGGGCTTCGCGGTGCGCGGCCGGCGGGCGGCGCGGTAGCGGGGGCGGGGGCGGGGGTGGAGGTCGGCGGTCGGCGGGTGGAGGTCGGGTGCGGGCGGCGGGTGGAGGTCGGTGGTCGGCACGTCAGCGGGGCGCGTGTGCGGTTGGCGTGCGCCCCGGGCGGGAGGCGCACGCCCGGGGCGCGGACAGGAGGATCCCCGGGCTCCGCGGACGGGGCTCCCGGGGCGCGTGGTGCGGACCTCGGGAAACGGATTTCAGGAGCACGCCCAGGACCGTGTAAAGTAGTCGATGTCGCCGAGGGAAACGGCCGGAAACAACCGGGAACCACGGTGACATCGCAGGTCAAGGGGCTATAGCTCAGTTGGTAGAGCGCTTGCATGGCATGCAAGAGGTCTGGGGTTCAATTCCCCATAGCTCCACAGCAGTCGAGAGCCGCCTCCCGGAAACGGGAGGCGGCTCTTCGCCGTTCTGCCCGCGCCACCGGTCGCGGCGGCCGGAATCCCGCTACCGTCGTGCCATGGCCGATCTGGAGCGAAGGCGGAACGAGGAACTGGCCCGGATACTCCACCAGCTCGGCTGGAGTCCGGAACGGCTCGCCCGCGAGGTGAGCCTCGCCCTGCCACCGGGCCTCGCCATCAGCTCCACCGCCCCGTACAAGTGGCGCGACCGCGGCATGGTGCCGCGCAGCCCGCACGACCAGGCGGTCTGCGAGGTGCTCAGCCGGACCCTCGGCATCGCCGTCACCTACGAGCAGCTCTGGGGCCGGATGGGCGGCCACCGCGGCGCCAAGATCCTCTCGCCCCGGCTGCTCACCGACCCGTGGACCGCCGACACCGCCCAGACCGCGCTGCGCGAGGCCGCCACCGACGCCGGACCGGTCCGCCTCACCGACCTGTTCCGCAGCGCCGACCTCGACCAGGCCGCCGCCCGCCTCGACTCCCCGCCACCGCCCGTCGGCGGCGGCGAGGGCGCGCTGCGCGTCGAACCCGGGCTGGTCGGCGAGCTCGGCCTGTCCTACCGCAGCAAGCAGAAGCTCGAACGGGCCTGCGGCGGCGGCCTCGTCCTCGGCCCCGTCCGGGCCGAACTCGCCATGCTGGCCAAGCTGCTGGAACTCGGCGCGTACGACGAACGGCTCGGCCGCGAGCTGTACGGCACGGCCAGCAGACTCGCCCGGCTGGCCGGCTGGGCCGCGTACGACCTCGGCCACGACGCGGCCGCCCAGCGCGCCTTCGTCGCCGCGCTGCGCGCCGCCCACGTCGGCGGCGACCCCCGGCTCGGGGTCGCGGTGCTCGGCGCGCTGGTCGTCCTCGCCACCCAGGGCCCCGGCGGGCGCGGACTGGACGCCGTCTCCGCGCTCGCGACCGCCCTGGACACCCACGGAGCCGCGCTCGGCCCCACCGCCCGGGCCCGCCAGTACGGCCGGCTCGCCCGCGCGTACGGCCGCCGGGGCGAGGCCGAGCTGGCCGAGGCCGCCGCCGCCCGGGCCTTCGCCGAACTCGACGGCCTGCCCGGCGCCGAGGAGACCCGGGCCGGCGTCGCCGGGATGGTGGGGGAGGGACGGCTGGCGCTCGGCGGGTACCGGATGGCGAAGGTGCTGCTCGCCGAGGCCGTGGCCGGGCTCGGGCCGGGACGGGCCCGCTCCAAGGCGCTGCTCATGGTGCGCCTCGCCGAGGCCCACCGCAGGCTCGGCGACCAGCGGGAGGCGGCCCGCACCGCCGCGCTGGCGCGCTCGCTCGCGGCGGGGATGCAGTCCGAGCGGCTGGCGAAGGCGCTGCGGGGGTTCGACGCGGCGGGGCGGGCGGCGGCGCGGTAGGGTCCTGCGGCTCTTCGGCTCTTCGGCTCTGCGGCTTTTCGGCCCGGTGTGGTCCGGTGCGGTCCGGGCCTGGATCCGCCCTCCGGCCCCGTCCCGTACGGCCTTGCGCGCCGGTCCCGCACGGCCCCGCGCGCCGTCCCGTCCCGTGCGGCCCCGCATGCCTGCGTGCGGGGCCGCACGCAGGCATGTGCACCCCGCAGCCCGCCGACCCGCTTGCGGTACCCTGAGCCCATGCGAACCGTGCGCCTGCTCCTTAGCCGGCCGCGCTGACCAGGACCGGCTGAGCCCTCGGGCGGTGCCGGAGTCGGCGTGGCGTCCCCTCCTGCGAGGGGATTTTTTGTTTTCCGCCCCCGACCCCGTCCCGGGCCGGGTACACGGGCCGGCCGCCTGTGCGGTTCGCCAACCGACATCGATGGAGCTTGAAGGACCATGAGCGAGACGACCCCTGCGTCCGGCGCGGCCGAGACCGTGACCGAGCCGTTCCGGTACAGCGCCGCGCTGGCGGCCGAGATCGAGTCCCGCTGGCAGGACATCTGGGAGAAGGAGGGCACCTTCCACGCCCCCAACCCCACCGGTGCGCTGGCGGACCCGGCGGCCGGCGACGTCACCGCGAAGCCGCACAGCTTCATCATGGACATGTTCCCGTACCCCTCGGGCGCGGGCCTGCACGTCGGCCACCCGCTGGGCTACATCGCCACCGACGTCTTCGCCCGCTACCAGCGGATGACCGGCCACAACGTGCTGCACACGCTGGGCTACGACGCCTTCGGCCTGCCCGCCGAGCAGTACGCCGTGCAGACCGGCACCCACCCGCGGGTCTCCACCGAGGCCAACATCGCCAACATGCGCCAGCAGCTGCGCCGGCTGGGCCTGGGCCACGACCCGCGCCGCTCGATCTCCACGATCGACCCGGAGTACTACCGCTGGACCCAGTGGATCTTCCTGCAGATCTTCAACTCCTGGTACGACGCGGACGCCCGCAAGGCCCGTCCGATCGCCGAGCTGGTCGCCCGGTTCGAGTCCGGCGCGCGCGAGCTGCCGGGCGGGCGCGCCTGGGCCGAGCTGTCCGTCGCCGAGCGCGACGAGGTGCTGAGCGAGTACCGCCTGGCCTACGCCAAGGAGGTGCCGGTCAACTGGTGCCCGGGCCTGGGCACCGTGCTGGCCAACGAGGAGGTCACCGCGGACGGCCGCTCCGAGCGCGGCAACTTCCCGGTGTTCAAGTCCAACCTGCGCCAGTGGATGATGCGCATCACCGCGTACTCGGACCGGCTGATCGAGGACCTGGACCTGCTGGACTGGCCCGAGGCCATCAAGCTGCAGCAGCGCAACTGGATCGGGCGCTCCGAGGGCGCCCGGGTCGACTTCGCCGTCGACGGCGGGAAGATCACCGTCTTCACCACCCGGCCCGACACCCTGTTCGGCGCCACCTACATGGTGCTGGCCCCCGAGCACGGCCTGGTCGACTCGATCGTCCCCGCCGCCTGGCCCGAGGGCGTGCCCGCCGAGTGGACCGGCGGCGCCGCCACCCCCGCCGAGGCCGTCGCCGCCTACCGCGCCACGGCCGCCGCCAAGTCGGACGTCGAGCGCCAGGTCGAGGCCAAGGTCAAGACCGGCGTCTTCACCGGCGCCTACGCCGTCAACCCGGTCAGCGGCGAGTCCGTACCGGTGTTCATCGCCGACTACGTGCTGATGGGCTACGGCACCGGCGCCATCATGGCCGTCCCCGCCCACGACCACCGCGACTTCGCCTTCGCCCGCGCCTTCGCGCTGCCGATGCGCTGCGTCGTCGAGCCGACCGACGGGCGCGGCTCCGACCCCGCCGAGTGGGACGACGCGTTCGACACCTACGACTCCGTCATCGTCAACTCCGCCCGCTCCGAAGGCGACCTGTCGCTGAACGGGCTGAGCGTCGTCGACGCCAAGGCCGCCGTCACCGCCTGGCTGGCCGAGCGCGGCATCGGCGAGGGCACCGTCAACTACCGCCTGCGCGACTGGCTGTTCAGCCGCCAGCGGTACTGGGGCGAGCCCTTCCCGATCGTCTACGACGAGGACGGCGTCATGCACGCGCTGCCCGAGTCGATGCTGCCGGTCGAGGTCCCCGAGGTCGACGACTACTCGCCGCGCACCTACGACGCGTACGACGCCGCCTCCTCGCCGGAGACCCCGCTGTCGCGCAACGAGGCCTGGGTCAACGTCGAACTGGACCTGGGCGACGGCGTCCGGAAGTACCGCCGCGAGACCAACACCATGCCCAACTGGGCCGGTTCCTGCTGGTACGAGCTGCGCTACGTCGACCCGTCGAACTCCTCGGCGGTCGTCGACCCGGCCAACGAGAAGTACTGGCTGGGCCCGACGGAGACCAAGCCGGCCGGTGGCGCCGACCTGTACGTCGGCGGCGCCGAGCACGCCGTGCTGCACCTGCTGTACGCGCGCTTCTGGCACAAGGTGCTGCACGACCTGGGCCACGTCTCGTCCGTCGAGCCGTTCCACAAGCTGTTCAACCAGGGCATGATCACCGCCGACGTCTACCGCGACGAGCGCGGCTTCCCGGTGCCCGCCGCCGAGATCGAGGAGCGCGACGGCCAGTACTTCTGGCAGGGCGAGCCGGTCAAGCGCGAGGCCGGGAAGATGGGCAAGTCCCTGAAGAACGCCGTCGCGCCGGACGACATCGCCGACGAGTACGGGGCCGACACGCTGCGCCTGTACGAGATGTCGATGGGCCCGCTGGACGTCTCCCGCCCGTGGGACACCCGCGCCGTCGTCGGCTCGTACCGCTTCCTGCAGCGCCTGTGGCGCAACGTCGTCTCGGAGACCACCGGCGAGCTGGTCGTCACCGACGACGCGCCCGACGAGGCGACGCTGCGCGCCCTGCACAAGGCGATCGACGGCATTCGCGGCGACATGGCCGGGCTGCGCTTCAACACGGCCGTCGCCAAGGCCATCGAGCTGAACAACTACCTGGTCAAGCGTGGCTCCACGCCGCGGGCGGTGGCCGAGCAGCTGGTGCTGATGGTCGCCCCGCTGGCCCCGCACATCGCCGAGGAGCTGTGGCGCCGACTGGGCCACGGCGACTCGCTGGCGCACACCGACTACCCGGTCGCCGACCCGGCGTACGTGGTGGACGAGACGGTGACCTGCGTGGTCCAGATCAAGGGCAAGGTCAAGGCGCGGCTGGAGGTCGCGCCGGGCATCTCGGACGCCGAGCTGGAGGCGCTGGCGCTGGCGGAGCCGGCGGTCGTCGCGGCGATCGGCGGGGCCGAGGTGCGGAAGGTGATCGCGCGGGCGCCGAAGCTGGTGAACATCGTCACCGGCTGAGTGCGGCTGAGCTGGATCGAGCGCCGCTGTGCTTGATCGAGTGCGACTGAGCTGGATCGAGCGCCGCTGTGCTTGATCGAGTGCGACTGAGCTGGATCGAGCGCCGCTGTGCTTGATCGAGTGCGACTGAGCTGGATCGAGCGCCGCTGTGCGCGGCTGTCGAGGCAGCGGGCGCGGAGCGGTCGGGCGGGCGTCCTTCGGGGCGCCCGCCCGGCGTTTTGCGGAGGAGCCGGCGGTTTCCGCCTGGCGGTTCGCGGAGGGGCCGGAGGATTCTCGCGGGGTTTCCGGGGCGGTCGGGACCCTCGGGGAGATCCCGGATCTGACCCTGATCTCCGTCCGCGGGGGCCGCTCGGGCTGCCCCCGGACGGCTTCCGGCGGCTACCGTGGAACCCTCGGCAATTGCGGCCCGCGTTGGGCCCGGTGGGGGCCGGAACGACGGCGGAAGGTGGCGCGCGATGGACGTGTTCGGCGTGATGATCGGCCTGGTCCTGCTCTTCGGGGTCGCGGTGATGGTGCTGGCCGTGGTCGGCACGGTCAAGGCCGCCAAGGCCGTCGGCGCGAAGATCGAGAAGCACGAGGCCAACGCCCGCCGGGCCGTGGAGACCGCCACCCTCAAGGCGAAGACGTACACCAAGGTCGGCCCGTCCGCACAGATCGCCTCCGTCCGGCTCCGCCTGCGGACCTCGCTCGACGGCACCCGGCAGGTGCTGGAGAGCGGCCTCACGCAGGACGGCCAGCTCGGCGAGTCGCTCGCCCTGCTGAAGCGGCTCGACGAGCACGCCGCCGAGCTCGACGGCGAGCTGCGGATGCTGGAGCGCGAGCCGGAGACCGTGCGGATCGCCGCCAAGCTGCCCGAGCTGCGCGAGCGGGCCGAGCGGATCACGCACTCGGCGGAGACCATGCGCTGGGCGGCGCAGGACCGGATGCAGCGGTTCGCGGACGACGAGCTGAGCCGGCTGAGCCAGGAGTGCGAGAGCGAGGCGGGGGCGCTGCGGCACTGGGACACCGCGGGGGGTGCTTCCTCCGTCAAGGCTTCGGGTGCTTCGGGTGCTTCGGGTGGTTCGGGTTCCGCCGGTTCCGGCGGCGCGGCCGGAAGTACGGCTCGGGCCCGGCTGACCGACGGGAAGGGGCGCGCGAGTGCCGAGGAGCTGCTCGGGCTCGCCGATCCGCTGGCCAAGCTGGCGCAGCGGCTGCGCAAGCCCTCGGCCGGACCCTCGACGGGGCCCTCGGCGGGCTGAGCCGGCGGGGCGGCGCGAGGCCTTCGGCCGGTGCCCGGACCGGGCGCTGTCCTCCCGGACCGGCGGGGAGTAACCTCCGGCTCATGCCCTCCGACCTCGCGCTTGTCACCGATTCCACGGCCTATCTGCCGCAGGAGACCCTCGACCGGCACGGGATCACGGTGGTCCCGCTGAGCGTCGCGGTCGGTGACTCGGTCCTGAGCGAGGGCGTCGAGATCTCCCCGAAGGACGTCGCCGAGGCGCTGCGCGGCAAACAGCGGGTGACCACCTCCCGGCCGAACCCGGAGACCTTCGCCGCCACGTACCGGGCGGCCGCCGAGGCCGGGGCGAAGGGGATCGTCTCGGTGCACATCTCCGGCGAACTGTCCGGCACCGTCGAGGCCGCCCGGCTGGCCGCCGCCGAGGCGCCCGTACCGGTGCGGGTGGTGGACAGCCGGCTGGTCGGGATGGCGCTCGGGTACGGGGTGCTGTCGGCGGCCGAGGCCATCGCGGCCGGGCAGGGCCTGGCGGAGGCGGCCGAGGCGGCCGAGCGGCGGGCGGCCCGGACCAGCGGGTTCTTCTACGTCGACACCCTGGAGCACCTGCGGCGCGGCGGCCGGATCGGGGCGGCGCGCGCGCTGCTCGGCTCGGCCCTGGCGGTCAAGCCGCTGCTGCACCTGGACGGCGGGCGGATCGAGCCGCTGGAGAAGGTGCGGACGGCGTCGCGGGCGATCGCGCGGCTGGAGGAGATCGCGGTCGAGCGGTCGGGAGAGCAGGAAGTCGACATCACCGTGCACCACCTGGCGGCCGAGGACCGGGCCGAACCGCTCGCGGAGCGGCTGCGGGCCCGGGTGCCGGGGCTGCGGGAGCTGTACGTGGGCGAGGTGGGGGCGGTGATCGGCGCGCACGTCGGGCCGGGGCTGCTGGCGGTGGTGGTCGCGCCGCGCTGAGTGGTGCGGGTGGTTGCCGGTGTGGGGCGGTCCGGCTGGCTGCCCGGCCGGCTGGTCAATTTCGGACAGTCCTGCTCACTCCTGCGAGTGACACTTTTTATCCACAACCCCCGGGTTGTCCACAGGGTTTGGCCGATTTCCGCGCGCTCGCCGAAGGACTCCTACCGTCCTCGGCATGACGACCATGGGCCTGGGCGCGGCGAAGCGCCATGCGATCAACGAGACGGTACGGCTGCGGATGGCCGCGCTGCTGCCGGCGGGTGGCGAGCCGGCGGGTGACGAGCCGGAGGGCGGCGTCGGCGGGGGCTTCCCGGGGTCGGCCGCATCGCCGACAAGGGGCCGGGCGGCGGCTGCCGGCGGCCCGTCGTTGCCGTCGCAGGCGGCGGTGCCGACGGCGGTGCCGGCAACGCCGGACGCGGTTGCCGCGCCGGATCCGGTTGCCGCACCGGATCCGGGTGATGCTGTGGATCCGGGTGATGCTGTGGATCCACCGGAGGCCGGGGCACGTCCGCGAGTCCCCTCGTTCGCCTCGTTCCCCCCGCTCGGCTCGGCGTTGGCGCTCGACCGGCGCGCGGTGGCCGGGCTGGCCATCCTGCTGCTGTTCGCGGTCGGCTACGCCGTACAGCACTTCTGGCTGGCCCGGCCGCAGACGGTCGCCGTGCCCGCGTCGGCGGCCGTCGCGGCACCGGCGGGGGCCGAGCCGCCCGCTCCCGCCGACGCCTCCGCCGTCGACCCCAGGGCCGGGCCTGCCACCGGTGCGGGGACGGAGGTCGTGGTGGACATCGGCGGGCGGGTCCACCTCCCCGGCCTGCACACCCTGCCCGTCGGCTCCCGGGTGGCCGACGCCCTGCGGGCGGCAGGCGGGCCGCTGCCGGAGACGGACACCAGGAGCCTCAACCTCGCCCGCGTCCTGACGGACGGTGAGCAGATCCTGGTCGGCGAACCGGGGTCCGCCCCCGCCCCGGCCGTCGTCAGCAGCGGGAGCGGACCTCCGGGCCCCGCCGCGCCCCGACCACCCGTCAGCCTCAACCGCGCCACGCTCGAACAGCTCGACACCCTTCCCGGCGTCGGCCCCACCCTCGCCCAGCGCATCCTCGCCTACCGCACCTCGCACGGCTCCTTCCGCTCCCTCGACCAACTCCGGCAAGTCAGCGGCATCGGCGCCCGCACGTACGCGGAACTCCGCCCGCTCCTCACCCTCTGACGCCGCCACTGCCGTCGACCCCGCCCGCTTTCCCGGCCACCGAAGGGAGGTACCGCCATGTCCGCCGTCACCACGCCGGCCGGTCCGGCCGCTGCGCCCCGCTCCGCGGGCGCCGACTTCCGGCTGCTGCTGCCCGCCGTCTCGGCCTGGACGGTCACGGCGGCGCTCCTTGGCCTGGAACCGGGGTACGAGGCCCTCGCCCTCACCGCGGCCGGTCTGGCCGTGCTCGCGGCCGTCCTGCTGCTCACCCGGCCGGGGGTCCTGCGCCGGCGCGGGTCCTCGGCGACGCTGGCCGCCGTCCTGCTCACCGGCGCGGCGGCCGCGATCGCCACCCCGCTGCACACCTCCGACCTCCACCGGGGGCCGCTGCCGGAGCTCGCCCGCGCGTCCGTGGCCGCCGAGCCGGGAACGCCGTCCCCGGTGGTGGAGGTGGAGCTGACGATCACGGGGGACCCGAAGGCCCACACCTCCCGGGGCGGCCCCGCCGCCGGGCAGACGCTCCTCACCGTCGAGGCGGTGGCCGATCGCGTCACCACGCTCCCGGACGGGCGGAGCACCCGCACGCGGACGCCGGTGACTGTCATGGTCCGAGGGGCGCGGATCGAGCCCTGGCAGCGGCTGCTCCCGTCCCAGCGGCTGGCGGCGGAGGCCGAGGTGCGGCCGGCGGGGGAGGGACATGACACCGAGTCGGCCGCGCTGCTGGTCGTCCACGGGCAGCCCCGGCAGCTGGCGCCGCCGAGCCTGCCCCAGCGGATCGCTGGCCGGCTGCGCGAAGGCCTGCGCACGGCCACCGACGGACTTCCGGCGGACGCGCGCGGGCTGCTCCCGGGGCTGGTGGTCGGCGACACCTCGCGGCTGCCCGACGACCTCGACGACGCCTTCCGGGCCACCGACCTGGTCCACCTGGTGGCGGTCAGCGGGGCCAACCTGGCGATCGTCCTCGGTGCGCTGCTGGGCGCGCCCGGGCAGGCCGGCACCCCGGAACGGCACGGGCTGGCCGCGCTGCTGGGGCTGTCACTGCGCACCGGTGCGCTGCTCGGCACCGCGCTGACCCTGGCCTTCGTCACCGTCTGCCGGCCCGAGCCCAGCGTGCTGCGGGCCGCCGGGACGGGGCTGATCGGCGTGCTGGCCCTGGCCGCCGGCCGTCCCCGCAAGGCGGTGCCCGCGCTCGCCGGAGCGGTCCTGGTGCTGGTCCTGCTGGACCCGTTCCTGGCACGCTCGTTCGGCTTCCTGCTGTCGGTGCTCGCCACCGCCGGGCTGCTCGTCCTCGGACCGCACTGGGCCGAGGCCCTGCGGGCCCGTCGCTGGCCGTACCACCTGGCAGGCGCGGTCGCGGCCACGGCGGCCGCCCAGGCCCTGTGCGCGCCGGTGACGGTGGTGCTGTCCGGGCACATCAGCCTGGTCGGCATCCCCTGCAACCTGCTGGCCGAGCCGGCGGTGGCCCCGGCGACGCTGCTCGGCTTCGGGGTGCTCGCCCTGCAGCCGCTCCTTCCGGACCTGGCCCGTCTGCTCGCGGAACCGGCCGGAGTGCCGGCCGGCTGGCTCTCCTTCGTGGCACGCCGGGGTGCCGAGCTTCCGGGCGGCCAACTGGACTGGCCGGGAGGGTGGTTCGGGACGGCGACGGTCGCGCTGGCCGTCCTGGCCGGCTGCTGGGCGGCGCCGCTCCTGCTGCCCCGACGGGCGCAGCCCGGCAGCCCGCTGCCGGCGTACGGGCGGCGGCGCTGGGCGCGGGCCCTGGTGACGGGGGCGCTGACGGCGGTCCTGCTGGCCGTGCTGCTCCGCCCGCCGCAGCTCACCCGGATCGCCACCGGCTGGCCGCCACCGGGGTGGCGGCTGGTGATGTGCGACGTCGGACAGGGAGACATGCTGGCCCTGGCGGCGGGGGCGCCGGACAGCGCGGTGGTGATCGACGCCGGGCCGGATCCGAACGCCGCGGACAGATGCCTGCGCGACCTCGGCATCACGACGATTCCCTTACTGCTGCTGACGCACTTCCACGCCGACCACGTCGAGGGCGTGCCGGGGGTACTGCGGGGCCGCAGGATCGGCGCGGTCGAGGGCACCACCCTGGACGATCCACCGGGCGAGGCCGCCCGGGTGGCGGGCTGGGCGGCAGGCGCGGGCCTCCCGCTGCTGAGAGCCGGTCGAGGTGAACGGCGGTCGGCCGGCGCCGGGTTGGCCTGGGACGTGGTGTGGCCCGTCCCCGGCTCGGCGGTCGAGGCGCCGGGCCCGAACAACGCAAGCGTCGCCTTGATGGTGGCACTGACAGGAGGACTACGGATGGCACTGCTCGGCGATCTCGAACCGCAGGCCCAGTCGGCACTGCTGGGCCGGATGGGGAAGGCCGATGTCGTGAAGGTGGCGCATCACGGATCGGCCCACCAGGACTGGGACTTGGCGGGTGCCCTGCGGCCCCGGCTGGCCCTCGTCTCCTGCGGCGAGGGCAACCCGTACGGTCACCCGTCCCCGAGGACGGTCGACCACCTGCGCGCACTCGGCGCCACCGTGCTGCGCACCGACCGGGAAGGGGACATCGCGGTGACGGGCGACTCCCCGGCCACCCTCGGCGTCGCCGTCCACCCCCGGCCCGCCCATGCGGCCCGCCGCCCCGGCGCGCACGCCGGGACCGGCGGCGCTCACGGGCACGGCCCCGCACCCCACGCCCATCCCGAGCAGACCCCGGGCAGCCCCCGAGCCCCGCCCACCTGACCCCCGCGCTCTCCTCCTCCCACCAATCACGTGGGGGCATGGAAAGTAGAAGGGGGTGGTGGGAGGAGGAGCGGCGCAGAGCCAGCAGAAACGTTCCGGCGCGCTCCGGGCCCCCCCCCCGCCCCCCCGGGCAAAAACACAAACGCCGGGGGGGGGGGAGGGGGCCCCCCGCCACGCGGCCCCGGGGCCCCCCAAAAGGGGGGTATTTAAA
>NZ_JBHVRT010000071.1:0-24265 GCF_042885555.1 Kitasatospora sp. NPDC058048
GCCCGGAGCAGCGGCTCCGGGCCGGGGCCTTCTCGCGAGGTCTCACTCCTCGGCGGGCAGCTGCGCCAGGTACGCCTCGATCTCCTCCTGGCCCGGCTCCGGCGCCAGCTCCGGGAACTCCGTCACCAGCAGCCGGGGCAGCCCCGGCACCGTCCACCCGCCGAACAGGTCGAGCGCCGCGTCGACCGCCGCCTCCTCGAACTGCCCGAAGTCCCCGGCCAGTTCGTCCGGCATCGGCCGCCCCTGCGCGGTCAGCTCGGCCAGGTTGCGGTAGCTGCGCCGCATCAGGCCCTGCTCCAGCAGCCGCCGGGCGCCGTCGGTGGCCATGCCGACCGACAGCACCCGGCCCGGGCCCCAGCCCTGCTCGTCCGGCTCGTCCAGCCAGCCGGCCGGCACCAGCGCCTCGTACGCGGCCAGCCGGTCCTCCTCCGCGAGCTCCGCGAAGCCGGCCAGCCAGTCCCGCACCGCCGCCCCGTCCGTGACGTCCACCCCGTACGCGTGCAGCAGCACCGCGTACAGCCGGGGCCAGGTCACCAGGTCGGCGCGGCGCAGCAGCCCGGCCGCGACCTCGCCCTGCCACTCGGCCTCCTCGTGCAGCCGCTCCTGGCGCTTGGCGTTCAGCCGCCGGGCCGCCCGCTGGTGGTCGATCAGCAGCCGGACGGCGTCGCCGTAGGCGAGCGGGTCCTCCTCGGGTGCGGGTTGGACGTACAGGTGGAGCCGCTCGTACAGCAGGTGCTCCACCGCGTCGGAGGTCAGTTCGGGCCAGCCGTCGTGCATCCTGCCGTCGCCCAGCTCCAGCAGCGCCAGCACCGCGCGCAGCGGCGCCTCGGCCACCGGCGCGCGGTCCTGCCCGGCCGCCCAGGCGAGCAGGTCGGCGGCCTTGGTGCGGGGGGCGAGCCGCAGGTCTTCGTCGTTCATAGTCCGAACGGTAGCCGCCGGGCGGGGATAGGGTCGGCAGCCATGGTCCCCGTACGACTCACCGGCCCGCGACTGGCCGTCCGCGAGTACCACCTCACCGAGGACGACGTGGACGCGCTGCACGCGCTGTTCGGCGACCCGGAGGTCACCCGCCACCTGCCCTTCGGGCCGAGCGGCCGGGAGGACTGCGCCGACCAGATCGAGCTCTACCTGGAGGAGGCGATGGCCGAGGAGCGGGACACCTACCGGCTCGCCGTCACCAGGCTCGCCGACGCCGAGGAGCCGGCGGACGCGACGCCGATCGGGCAGGCCTCGCTCACCCTGGACGGGCACCGCGCCGCTCAGCTCGGGTGCGTGCTCGCCCGCGGGTCCTGGGGCCGCGGCTACGCGGGCGAGACCGTCGGCCTGCTCTGCGACTTCGCCTTCGGCGCCCTGGACCTGCACCGGCTGGCCGCCCGGGTCGCCGTGGACAACGCCGCCTCCGTGAAGGTGCTCACCGGGCTGGGCTTCCGGCTGGAGGGCCGGCTGCGGCACGACGCGTTCAAGGACGGCGTCTGGTCCGACTCGTTCCTCTACGCGCTGCTCGCCGACGAGTGGCCGGGGGCGGGCACGCGGGGGCGGACGACCGGCTGACCGCCCGGGCCACGGACCACCGCTCGCCCCCCACCGGCTCACCCCGCTCCAGCGGCCGCCCGGCGGAGGGGGGTTAACCCCACCCCGGATGCGCCAGGCCTCCGGATCCCGTCCGGCCGGGCGTGTCCACCAGACTGGAGCCTGTCAGCGGGACGAACGACCGACAGTACGAGGGGCCGGGGGCCGGGAGCATGAGCAGCAGCCGCAGCATGGAGGACCGGGAGTGGGACGTCCTGGGCGGTCACGGTGACGACCCGCGCCCGGCCCGGGTCCGCCGGACCGAGCGGCGGCCGGCCGTGTGGCGGGCGCCGTTCTCGGCGTACTACTACCGCGAGGTCGGTTACGCGCTCAGCGGCCTGCCGGTGGCGATCGTCGGCTTCGTCGTCTCGATCACCCTGTTCTGCCTCGGCGTCGGCACCTTCGTCACCGTCATCGGTCTGCCCGTGCTGGGCGCCCTGACCAGCGTCGCCCGCGGTTTCGGCCGGCTGGAGCGGGCCCGGGTGCGCGGCCTGCTGGCCCTGGACGTCCCCGGCCCGGCGCCGGTGCGCCGGGTCCGCCAGGGCGGCTGGGGCGCGGTCACCGCGCGGCTCGCGGACGGGGCCGGCTGGAAGGCCGTGCTGTACCAGGTGGTGATGTTCCCCTGGGCGGTGCTCAGCTTCGTGGTGACGCTGGTGTTCCTGGTGCTCGGCTGGGCGCTGGCGCTCTACCCCGTGTACCACTGGGTCTTCCCGACGTACACCTCCTGGAAGGGGTACCGGTTGTTCGACTTCCACGACAGCCACGGCATCCGGCACGTGTACGACGTCCAGTCGCCCTGGCAGATCGCCGGGCTCTCGCTCCTCGGCGTGCTGCTGATCCTCCTCACCACGCAGCTGGTCCGCGGCCTGACCAACGTCAACCGGGTCGCCGCCCAGGGCCTGCTCGGCCGCTGACCGGCCGGCCCCGGCCGAGGACCCCGCCCGCGCCCCGCCCGCACCCCGGACGCCTCCGGATGCGGGCGGGGCCGCCGCGTGTTCGGATGACCGGGTGGCCGCCGTCGGCATTCCCGCCGTTCCCCCGGACGTCCTGGTCACCTCCCGGCCGCTGGACGAGTACTGCGCCCTGTTCGGCCTCACCCGGGCCCGGCTCGCCGCCCTGCCCGGCCCGGTCCTGGACTGCCCCGGCGGCGCGGCCGGCCTGGCCGCCGAGGCGCGCGGGCTGGGCTGCCGGGTGATCGCCGTCGATCCGGCGTACGCGCTGCCGCTGCCGGCGGTCGCGGACGCCGCGATGGCCGCCCGGACGGCGATGGCCGCCGCGATGGCCGCCCGCCCGCAGCTCTACCCCTCGCCCCGCCCGTACCGCGCCGAGCGCTACCTGCGCAGCTGGGACCGCGCCCGCCTGCTGTTCGCCGCCGACTCGGCCGCCCACCCGCAGCAGTACGTGGCCGCCGCACTGCCCCGGCTGCCCTTCGCGGACGGCGCCTTCGCCCTCACCCTGAGCGGCTACCTGCTCTTCGCCTACCCCGAACTCTTCGGCCCCGAAAGCCAGTTGGTGGCGCTGACCGAGCTGGTCCGGGTCACCTCCCCGGACGGCGAGGTCCGGGTCCAGCCGCTGCACGACGGGTACGGCCGGCGCTGCGGCCACCTCGGCCCGCTGCGGTACGCGCTCGGCGAGCGCCGGATCGGCAGCGAGGTCCGCCGCTACCCCGGGCCGGTGGGCGGCCGACCGCGGCGGGTCCTGGTGCTGCGGGCCGCCGACCATCGCCGCCGGGCGCTCCGGGCGCCGGGCATGTAATAGTCACTGTCGGGGGTCACTCCTATACTCGCCCGTATGACCGACACGACGATCCGGCGCGCCGACGAGACCGACGCCGACCGGCTCACCGAACTGATCCAGGCCTCCTCCGCCTACCACGGCGAGTACGCGCCGATGATCGAGGGCTACCGGGTGACGCCCGAGTACCTCGCCCGCCACGAGGTGTTCCTCGCCGCCGACCCGGCCACCGGCCGGCTGCTCGGCTTCTACGGACTGATCCGCGAACCGGCCGAACTGGACCTGATGTTCGTCGCCGACGAGGCCCAGGGGCTCGGCACCGGCCGCGCGCTGATCGCGCACATGCTGGAACTCGCCCGCGAAGCCGGGATCGCCGCCGTGCGGGTCGTCTCCAACCCGCCCGCCGAGCGCTTCTACCTGCGGGTGGGCGCCGAACGCGTCGGCACCTGCCCCGCGCGCGGGAGGATCACCTGGGACCGTCCCGAACTGCGCTTCACCGTCCTGGAGTTCACCGGCTAGAGGTCCCCTCGGCCAAGGGTCCGCCCTGCCCGCCCTGCCCGCCCTGCCCGCCCGGTCCGCCCGGTCCGTCCGGTCCGCCCGGTCCGTCCGGCTGGGCCGGCACGAGGGCCGGCGCCGGGAGCCGGGAGAGGATCTTCTCCGCCAGCCAACTGCGGTCCGACCCGTACGGAATGCCCCGCGGGTCGACCAGCTGGGTCGCCACCGCGTCCCGCAGCCGCTGCTCCCCGGCGGCGGGCAGCCGGGAGAGCAGCCCCCGGGCGGCCAGCAGCGCGTGGTACTGCTCGAAGCCCGAGCGCGGGCGCTCGATCGCGTCCAGCACGCTCGGCAGGTCCGCCAGCGCCGGATCGCCCTGCATCAGCGCGAGCGCCTGGATCCGCCGCCCCTCGGAGCCGTCCGCGAAGAGGGCCCGCACCTGGTCGGCGGTCAGCGCCGAACGCCGCGCGGTCGAGCGGACCTCCGCCACCACACCCTCCGGCCCGGCCGGCGCGCCGGAGGAGGGCGGCAGCTGCCCGGCCAGCGCGGCCGGGCGCTCCGCGCTGCCGCCCAGCAGTCCGAGCTGCTGCATCGCGCGGACCCGCAGGTCGTCCGCGCCCACCTTGTCGCCGTGCCGGTCGCGGTCCTGCCCGGCGAGGAAGAGGTCCAGCGCCTGGTCGGTCTCGGTCAGCGCCTGCGGCAGTGCCAGCCGCGTCACCAGCCAGCCGGCCAGGAATCCGAAGACCAGGAAGTACAGCACCAGCGCCGCCGCGAACGGTGCGACGTCCCGGCCGCCGCCGAGTGCGGGCGCCAGCGCCGCGCCGAGGTCGTGCAGCCGCTCGCCGAGCGAGCCGAGCTGGGTCAGCCCGACGCCCAGCAGCACCTTGGTCAGCCAGTCCGAGACCTGCTCCAGATTGGTGTTCGGCGCGTACGAGCCCTGCGGCTCGCCGGCAGCGGCCCCGCCGCGCACCCGGGGCACCCCGAAGAGGAAGCCCAGTGCGCCGCCGAGCACCACCGAGGCCCCGATCACCACCAGCCCGCCGCCGAGCGCCTGCCAGGCGTGCTCCCGGCCGAGCGCGAACAGCAGCAGTCCGAGCAGTCCCGTCCCGGCCAGCACCCCGGTGGCGCCCCACTGCGCCGTCCGCAGCGTCGCCCCGCCGCCGCCCGGCCGTCGCGCCTTCGCCATCGCCCACCCCCTGTGTCCGCGTCGCTCCGCTCCGGAACGCGCGCCGACTCTAGCGCCGCGGCCCCCGCGCGGAAACGTGCGGCCGGTGCCCCGGACACGGCGCGGGGAGCCTCCGGAATCGTGCCGGAAGCTCCCCGGGAACGCAGACGGCCCGCGGACTGCTCCTCCGCGCCGGCCCGTGCACTGGCCGGGCGCCGAGGCACCGGGGATGTACCGGTGAGACCGCGGGCCGGGTGACTGCTGTGGATTTCGCCTGCCGGAGGCCAGGGGCCTCATCCTGCGCAGGCAGGGGCGGCTCTAGCGAGCAGCCACCTCACGCATCCTGATGGAACTCAACTCAGGATCACCTCCTTTCAGTGTGCTGCCACGATAGGCAGCCCGCCGGACGGAGGGCAACGGGTTATTTCGCGGAGCCCCGCCCGGCCCCGGTGCCGGCCGTGCGGAGCGTGCCCGGATCCGCTGCTCAGGCGGTCTTGAGCTGGTCCTGGAGCTTGGTGAAGTCGACCGTGTTGTCGGCCGACGGGGCCTGGATGGTCAGCGGCTTGTCGAAGTCGCTGAAGTCGATCTTGCCGTTGCCGTCCTTGGCACCCGAGTGCTCGACCCGCACCGGGTAGGGCTTGCCCTCGGTGGCGATCTGCATGGTCGTGACCTCGCCCTTGGAGTCGGCGACCTTCAGGCTGAAGGTCTTCACGCCGTTGACGTTGCCCGCGGAGCCCTTCTCCACCTTGTCGTTGCCGCTCTTGTCGGCGGTGATCTTCTTGCTGAACTCGGCGAGGTTGCAGACGCTGATCAGGGAGCCCATCGACGGGTCGCTCTCGAAGCCCGTCAGGTAGCGGCCCTTGAACAGCTCGGCGGCCTTGGCGCCGTTCGGGCCGCCCACGTTGGTCCAGAAGTCCTTGTCCGGCTTGACGTACGAGGTCTTGCCGTCGCTGATGATCTCGAACTTGCCCATGCCGGGCATCGCCATGGTGCCGGTGCACTGGCTCTTGTTGTCCAGCGCCAGGTTCAGCTCCATGCTGCCCTCGCCGGTGTCGACGGTGCCGACCATCTTGAGGGAGCTCGCGGAGGCCAGGGCGTCCTTGGCCTGCTTCGCGATGTCCTGGGCGCTGAGCTTGTCGGTGTCGAGCTTCTGCGCGGCACCCGCCTTGGCGTCGCCGCCCGTCCCGTCGCTCTTGGTGCTGCCGCACGCCGCGGTGCCGGCTGCCAGGACGAGGCATATCGCGGCGGTGCTGACCAGTCGCTTCGACAGCATGTGGTTCTTCCTGTCCGGGTGGCCCGAACAGCCCCCCAATGAGATGAATTTTTCCTCAGTATGGTTCAGGACCCTGACAGGTGATCGTGGGACCGGCCGCTGTTACAGCTTCGTGGCAGGACCGTCCTTCGTCCGTACCCGGGAACGCGAAAGGCCCGGAGGACGAATCCTCCGGGCCTTCCGGCTACTGAGTAGCGGGGACAGGATTTGAACCTGCGACCTCTGGGTTATGAGCCCAGCGAGCTACCGAGCTGCTCCACCCCGCGTCGGTGAACACAACAATACGGGGAAGTCGCCGATATGGGAAATCGGTTCCTCAGGGCGCCCTGGCGACCCGCCGCCGACCGGGTGCCGGGTGCCGCGCCGCACGGCACCTTGCCCAGGCCGCGAAGGCGACCAGCGCGGCGAAGCAGGGCACCATCAGCGCCCCGTACACCACCAGGAAGCCGTCCGTGCCGAGGTCGGCGGCGGCGTTCCAGGTGCCGTGCAGCGCCATCGCCAGCAGCAGCCCGGCCGGCACCGCCAGCCGGGCCAGCCAGCGCCGCGCGGTGGTGAGGGCGACGGCCAGGCCGATCCCGGTGAGCGCGGTGAACAGCGGGTGGGCGAAGGGCGAGAGCAGGGCGCGCAGCACGAAGGTCTGCACGGTGCTGTCGAAGTCGCGAAGGCTGGGCGGGTCGCCGAGGCCGATGCTGTCCAGCCGCTGCCGCTGGTCGCTGCTGAAGGCCCGGCCCAGGTAGAGGGCGTTCTCGGTGAACGCGAAGCCGCAGGCGGTCATCCCGCCGAGCACCACCCCGGCGGCCAGGGTGCGCGGCCGGGAACGCCGGTGCGGCGCCCCGGAGGGCGGGGCCGGGCGCAGGTACGGCAGCGGCCGCAGGTACGGGCGCAGGCGCAGCCGGCCGCGGGCGTGCGGCCCGACCGGGTGGCGCGGGTGCGGGCGGGGGTTCCGGGGCGCGGGCGACCGGCGCAGCAGCGGCGCGCAGGGGCGTCCGGTGCGGCGGCCGCGGCAGCGCAGCCGCTGGCCGAGCGGGAGCAGGAGCACCAGCAGGGCGGTGGCCTTGGCGGTCTCCTCGATCACCGGGGTGGCGATCCCGGCGCCGAGCAGTTCCCCGAACGGGCCCCGGTGCCGGGTCAGGTAGCTCGTCGTCCAGTTGTTGGCCAGGATGGCGACGGTGGTGGCCGCGCAGGCGCCCCAGCCGAGGCAGAACACGGTGTGCCGCAGCGGGACCCGGGCGGTGAGGTTGAGCCAGGCCAGGCCGCCGAGCACGAACGGCAGCGGCACCACCGCCAGGCCCAGGCCGACCAGCAGTCCGACGGTGCCGGTCTGCCGCTGGACCAGGTGCAGGATCAGCACCCCGCAGCCGATCAGGGTCAGGACGGCGGTCGCGGTGACCGAGGAGAGCGCCACCGAGCGGCTGCGGCCCGGCGGGGCCCCGGGGGCGGTGGTGCCGGCGCGGAGGACGTGGTCGACGGCCGGGAGCGGCCCGGCGGCGGTACCCGGCCGGGGCAGCAGGCGATGCGCCCGGTGCCTCCGGGGCCCCGGAATGGTCCGGGTGTCGCCGGTGCTCGGGACCGTCTCCGGTGCGTCGGCGGCTGCTCGAACCGTCGTGCGACCGCCCGTCCGGAACCCGCCGCCGGACGGGCTGCCCATGCGGCACAGGGTAGGCCACGGCGGCGGCCCGCCGGGAGGAGTCGGGACGAACCGTCCCTCCCGGGCCCGCCCGTCCGGCCGCCGCGCGGCCGCCCGTTCGAACGGGGCCGGAGGGTCAGCGGCGGCGGAACAGCACGTCGTGGACGACGTGCCCCTTGGCGATCCCGGCCCGTTCGAACTTGGTGACCGGACGCCAGTCCGGCCTCGGGGCGTAGCCCGGAATGCTGCCGTCCGGGTGGTCCCCGGGCTCCAGCCAGCCGGTCCCGTCGCCCTCGGGGTGCAGGTTCTCCAGCTCCGGCGAGGCGGACAGCACGGCCAGCATCTGCTCCGCGTACGGCTCCCAGTCGGTGGCGCAGTGCACCAGCGCGCCGGGGGCGAGCCGGGGCAGCACCAGGTCGAGGAACGAGGGCTGGACCAGCCGGCGCTTGTGGTGCTTCGGCTTGGGCCACGGGTCGGCGAAGTAGACCCGCAGACCGGCCAGCGAGGCGTCCGGGAGCATGTCGCGCAGCAGGATCACCGCGTCGCCGGCGGCGGTCCGGACGTTGTGGGAGCCGTCCCGCTCCAGCAGGCCGAGCAGGTTGCCGTGGCCGGGGGTGTGCACGTCGGCGGCGAGGATGCCCATGGCCGGGTCGGCGGCGGCCATCGCGGCGGTGGTCTCGCCCATGCCGAAGCCGATCTCCAGGGTCACCGGCAGGCCGTCGAACAGCTCCCGCGGGTCCAGCGGGGTGCCGTCGATGGGGATGCCGTACGTCTCCCAGCTCCGGTCCAGGGCGCTCGCCTGGGCGTTGGTCATCCGGCCCCGGCGCGGCTGGAAGCTGCGGATGCGACGCTCGCGGTGCTGGGCCTCGGTGGCCTTGTGCGGGTACATCGGCGCGGGGTAGGCGGCCGGCGCGGCGGACATCCGGGCGGACGGCGAGGGCTGGGGGATCGGGGCGGTGGCAGTCACAATCACCCGAGTCTACGGGGCTGTCGGGGCTCTCCGGCCGGGCCTGTGACCGGGCTCATCCACCGGCCCGTCCGGCGCTCGGCCCACCCGTCGGCGGCCGGGGAACGGGGAAGGAGCCGCACCCCCGTGACGGCTCCTTCCCCTTCCTCCCGGCGTCGGCCCCCCGACCGGCGCCGGCTCCTGCCGCGGCCGTCCCCTCCCCGCCGCGGCCGGGTCCGGTCGGCGCGGGCTCCCCGGCCCGGACCGTCCCGCTGATCCGCTACTCCTCCCAGGGCCAGCCGGCGTTCGCCCCGGATTCCAGGAGCGGGATCAGCCGGAAGGCCGCGTCGCCCAGGCCGCCGAAGGTGTGCCGGTGGGCGCCGCCGGGGCCGTGGCCCGGGGCGTAGCCGGCCAGGTTCCAGGTGTAGACGGGGACGTGGGCCGGGACGGCGGCGAGGGGGTCGCCGCCCCAGCGGCCGGGGCCGGTCTGCTCGTCGGTGACGATCACCACCCGGTCGTGGCCGCGGTAGTGGGTGCGGACGGCGTCGGCGGTGTTGGTGCCGCCGAGATCGGAGAAACGTTCCAGCACACGCAGTACCGCCTCGCCCCGGCCGACGTCGACCACCCGGCTGGTGGTGCCGAACTCGACCAGGTCCGCCTCGGCGGCCCGGACCTTCAGCGCGGTGCCGAAGATCGCCGCCGAGTCCGCCCGGTTGAGCTCGGTCGGCCCGCCGGAGCGGTCGAACATCGAACCGGAGCGGTCCACCAGGATCAGCGTCCGGCCCGGCAGTTCGGGCACGTTGGCCAGCGAGTGACCGAGCGCCGTCTCCAGCGCGTGCCCCCAGCGCAGCGAGGGCACGTTGCGGTGTGCGGCCAGGTAGCGGAACGGGAACTGGCGCGAGCGCCGCACCTCGGCCTTGTCGGAGATCCGCCGGGCCACCTCGGCCGCGACGGCGTCCGAGACCCCGGCCCGGTCGAAGTTGCGCAGGTTCCGGACCAGCGCCATCGGGCCCATCGACGGGATGACCGCCGCCCAGACGTCCGCGTCCAACGGCCCCTGCAGCCAGCCCGCCAGCGCCTCCCAGGTCAGCCCGGCGGCGGCCAGCCGCGCGGCGCCGCCCTCGGCGGTCACCGCCGCCCGGCGCTCCTCGACGGGCAGCGCCAGCAGCTCGCGGTTGGCGGTCAGCGTCCGGTCGGCGGCCGGCGGGACGGCCTCGTCCGGGCGGTGCCTGCGGTCCAGCGCGTACGCGAACAGGGCGCCCTGCCACTCCTTCGCCGGGTCCGGCGAGGGGTGGGTCAGCTCGATCACGTCGCCGAAGCGGTAGCCCTTGCCCGCCGTGTCGTACTTGAGCAGCGCGCGGGCGTCGTACAGGTGCCGGACGGCGTCCGCGACCCCGCGCTTGAGCGGCTTGGGCAGCGCCCGGCCGTAGCGCGAGGTCCAGTAGGCGAGCAGCTCGCCCGGCTCGTCGGCGCGCCGCAGCACCGCCGCGACGGCCTGCCGGGAGTGGCCGTGGGCGCCCGCGTCCAGCCGGGCGCGGGTGAACTCGGCGGCGCCGACCAGCGCGGCGGTGCGCATGTGGGCGCCGTAGCGCAGCCAGCGCAGCAGCCCGACGGTCCACTCCGGCTCGGCGACGGCGAGTTCGCGCACCAGCGCGGTGTAGCGGTCGTCGCGGTTGCCGCCGCGCTCGTAGAAGGTGTCCTGGCCGACCATGTTGGCGATCGCCAGCAGGAAGAGCTCGGACTTGCGGTCCCGGACGTAGCCCGGGCCGCCGTTGTGGTTGACGGTGCGCTCGCCGGTGGTGGCCACCGGCGAGTTCGGACCGGCCTTGGTCCTGCGGAAGTTGAACCTGGACATGCGGAAGCCCCCCTCGGCGTGCTGGTGTCAGTGGGGAGGGAGGCATGCTGCGGCAGCGGTGCCCGGGGCCGTCATGGCTGACGCGGACCCGGGCACCACGAAGAGCTGCCTCCCGAGATCAAAGGTGGCGGCGGTGTTTCGCGGGCTCGAACCGCAGCGCCCTGGGGGGCGCCTCACCAAGAAGTAACCGCTGCCGTCGCACCGGGAGGTGCGGACGAACTGTTCACGTACAGGTGTCCAGAGATCGAAGGCGGCTGAGGTGACATAGCTGCTCTACCGACTGAGCTACACCGGCGAGTACCGGCGGCGGGACTCGAACCCGCGACACGCCCATTAAGAGTGGAAGTAACCCCTGCCTGCGCACCTGGACGAGAGAGACCATAGCGAGGCCCCTCTCGCCACCGCACTTCATTTACTGCCGGACCGCCCTTTATCGCCCGACCGCCGTCCCGTCCGCTCACGCCGGAGCGACGATCACCGCCCGGGCCCGCTCGGTCAGTTCCCGCACCCGGCGTTCCCCCTGGAAGGGCTCCAGCCGCCGCAGCATCTCCACCACGTACTCCCGGCTGCGCTGCGAGGAGATCCGGCCGGCCACCTCGACGGCGCGCTCGCCGGCGGCGACCGCGGCGTCCAGGTCGCCCGCCTCCGCCTCGGCCATCGCCGAGACCACCAGCCGCAGGCCGTGCGAGCGGACGAAGCCCTCGGTGGGCGTGGCCAGCGCCTCGCGGGTGAACTGCCGGACCTTGGAGGGCACTCCGAGGTCGCGGAAGCACTCGGCGGCGTCGGCGGCGAGCCGGTCGTAGGCGTAGAAGTCCATCCACGCCGGATCGGGATCCCCGGCGCGCGCCCGTTCGAGCGCGCTCTCCGCCGCGCCGAGCGCCGTCGCACACGCCGCCGCGTTGCGGGCCTTGGCCTGGGCCCGGGCCTCCACCAGGTGGAAGAAGCTCATGGTGCGGGCGGTGGCCAGGCCCCGGTTGCGCTCCAGCGCGGCCTGGGCGAGGTCGACGGCCTCCTCGGCGAAGCCCCGGTAGCCCGCCTGGAGGCTCATCGAGGCCAGCACGTAGCCGCCGAGCGGGACGTCGGCGGCGGCCCGGGCGAGCCGCAGCGCCTGGATGTAGTAGCGCTGGGCGGCCTCGTGCTGCCCGGTGTCGAAGGCCATCCAGCCGGCCAGCCTGGTCAGTTCGGCGGTCGCGCCGAACAGCGCCCGGCCGACCGCGTCGCTGTACGAGGCGAGCAGCAGCGGCGCCGCCTCCACCCGCAGGCACTCCGGCACCATCGACGAACGCCAGTCGCCACCGCCGTACTTGGAGTCCCAGCGGCGGGCCTCCTGGGCGGCCTCGCGGAGCTTGGCGGCGTCCGAGTGGCCGACCCGGTAGGAGGAGGTGTCGGTGGGGGAGCGCGGCACCTCGCGGGCCACCGAGCCGTCCGCGGGGGTGATCAGCCAGCGGGAGACGGGGGTCGCGTAGGCGGCGACCGAGAAGGTGCCGGCCAGGCTGTCGCTCCAGCGGCCGCCGCCGGGGCCCCGGCGCAGGTCGAGGTCGACCCGCCACAGGTCGGTCGCCGAGCGGACCGCGTCGGCGACCTCGCGGGGGAAGGCCAGGCCGAGTTCGGGCGCCGGGTCGGTGTCGCCCAGGCCGATCTCCTCCAGCGGGACGGGCCGGCCGAGCTTGCCGCCGATCGCGGTGGCGATCAGGTGCGGGACGGGCCCCTGCGGCACCATGCCCTTGCTGACCCAGCGGGCCACCGAGGTCTTGTCGTACCGCAGGGTCAGCCCGCGTTGGGCGCCGAGGTCGTTGACCCGGCGGGCCAGTCCGGCGTTGCTGATCTGGGCGAGGGTCAGGAGCGTGCCGAGCCGTTCGTTCGGTCCACGTGGGCTGACGGTCATGGTGGCGGCTGCACCTCCTGCGGCCTTGTGCGCGGGGCCCGGGCGGCACCGGGCCGTAGCTGCTGTACCTAGCGTAGTCGGACGCGTTCCGACGGTTAAGAGGTCGCATTCCGGATGGCGGGATCGCGCACTCGGCCGTGCCGCACCGGAGTTGGTCCGGACCGCTCGGATCCGGCCGACCGTGCCGCGCGCCGGAGCGTCGTGCTCCGGTCCCGTGTACACGTGCGCCCGGCCGTGCCCCCTGGCCCGACCGGCTGGTCGGCGATTCGCTGGTGGTCGTGGGTCGGCCTGCCGTCGAGGACCCGGCGGGCCGGGGGACGCCGCCGCCTCAATCCCCGCGGGTGGTGGTGAAGTCCGGGAGGGCATGCGGATGCCCTCCCGGGCCGGGCGACGCCTTTCGGCCATCTCGCGATGCCCATGCCAAGGCGTTTCGCCGGCGGTCCGGGCCGGGGAGGGGGAGGCCCGGCCCGCCCGCTCCCCGGAGCACCGGGCGGATCGAACTCCTTTCCGGCGGACGGAACTTGCCCACGCGCAGTGATCGCGCACCGGACGGAGCTCCGGCCGGGAGCGGGCCCGCGCGCGCATCGGTGCCCGCCCGCACGGCCCCGCGGCCCGTCGAACGGCCGGTCCGAACGGAGGCGGAACCCCGGAACACCGGCCACGGCGACGCCCGGCGGTGGCACGATGTCTCCTGACGGCGCGTCCGAGCTGCGGGGACCCGCCGGGACGCGCCCGGGCCGCCACGGCAGCACCACCCGGCCGCCCGGCGGGCGGCGAACGCGCCGCACGGATGCAGGTCCTCGTCCGGTGGAGGCGCGATGCGGTGGCTGACGGGCTGGTGCACGGGTACGCCGAGCGCGGGCTTCCCGGCGCACGAAGTGCGCGGCGGGGTCGAGCCGATCGCCGCCCGCCCGCTGTGGTCCGGGCCCGACCCGCTCTGGGCCGTGGGCGACTGGCGCCCCGCGGAGATCCGCCTGGTCACCCACCGCCCCGGCGCCCCCGCCGTGGTCAGCACCGGCCCGACCGAGCCCGACCGGACCGAGGACACCCCCGCCACCACCCGGCTCGCCGTCCTCGGCCACTGCGGAGCCACCGACGCCGAGCTCGCCGCCGGCCTCGCCGCCGCCCGCGGCGGCGCCGTCCGCCACCTCACCGCCTGGCCCGGCAGCTACACCGTCGTGCTGCGCTCCGGCCCCCGCTCCACCCTGCTGCTCACCGACCTCGCCGGCGCCCGGCCCGTCTTCCACACCCCGTGGGCCGGCGGCACCGCGTACGCCACCGCCGCCCTGCCGCTCGCCGACCTGGTCGGTGCCCCGCTGGACACCGGCCACCTCGCCGCCCGGCTCGCCTGCCCGGAGTCCCCCGAGGCGCTCGGCGCCGGCACCCCGTACCTGGGCGTCCAGCGGGTGCCGCCCGGCCACGTGCTCGGCATCCGCGGCGGCCGCCCGTACCTGTCCGGCTACGACGACCCGGCCGGCGCCGAGCAGCCGCGCGACGAGGCGCCCGCCGTCCGCGAACTCACCCGCGCCCTGCTGGAGTCCGTCCGCTCCCGGGTCCGCACCACCACGCCGGTCCCCGACCCGGTCGGACGGGCCCGGCTCGGCGTCGACCTCTCGTACGGGACGGCCTCCGCGACCGTCGCCCTGCTCGCCGCCGCCGTCCCGCTGCCGCCGGTGCCCGCGGCCACCGCGGCGGCCCGGGCGGCCACCGCCGGGGCCAGGAGCGGCGCGGTCAAGGGCTCCTGGGCCCGCGCCGCCGCCCCGGAGGCCGCCGCCCCCGAGCGGTTGGCCGCCGTCACGCTCGGCGAGACCGGGCCCCCGGCCGGCCTCGCGCTCGCCCCCGACACCCCGCGGCTGCGGCACACCGTGCTCGACCCCGGACCGGACACCCTCCCGTACGCCGGGCCGGGAGCCGACCCCCGGGCGGGCCGGCTCACCGACGAGCCCGGGCCCGAACTCGTCGCCGCCGCCCGGGCCGAGGCCCGCTTCGACGCCGGCGGCACCGACCACCTCACCGGCTACGGCGCCCGCCAGGTCCTGGACGGACACCCGGCCCGGCTCGCCGACCTCGTCCGGGCCGGGCGGCCGCGCGAACTCCTGCCCCCGGTCGTCGCCCTGGCCGGCGTCGACCGGGCGGCCGCGGGCGTCCTCACCGGCACGCTGCGCACCCCGCTCACCGTGCTCCGGGCCGCGCACCGGCTCTCCCGGGTCCGCTACGCCGAGGCGCTGGACGAGGCGGCCGCCAAGCTGACCGCCCGCCACGTCCCGGACGGCGGCGGTACGGCGGGGGCCCGTTCGGCCGTCGACCTCGCCTGGTGCGTGCCCGGCCCGGCCGCCCGCTGGCTCTCCGACGAGGCGCTCTCCTCGGTGGCGCTGCGGCTCCGCCTGGCGGCGCGCAGACCGGCGCCCGAGGAGCACCCCGGCGCGTACCGGGCCCGACACGCCCTCTACCGGCAGGCGCGCGGGTTCCGCACGCTCGTGCACGCCGCCGAACAGCCCGGCCAGCGGCTGCACGCCCCCTTCCTCGACAACCAGGTGGTGCGCGCCGCCCGGCTGCTGCCCGACGACGTCCGCCTCCAGCCCGGCGCCCGGCACGCCCTCCTGCACGCCGTCCTCACCGGCGCCGGCCGCACCGACCTGCCCCCCGACTGGGGCCGCGGCCCCCGCCCCGACCGCACCGCCCCCGCCCGCGCCGGCCTGCGCCTCGCCGCCGACGGCCTCGCCGAACTCTTCGACGCCCCGCTGCTCGCCGAAGCCGGCCTCATCGACCTCCCCGCCGTCCGCGCCCGCCTCGCCCACTCGGCCGACCCCGCCACCTTCCTCTCCCCCGCGGACCTCGCCGGCCTCGCCGACCTCGTCTCCACCGAGCTCTGGCTCCGCCGGGTCCGCGCCCGCCGCCACGGCGCCTGCTGGACCGGCCTGCCCAGCCCCCGGCGGCCCGCCCTCACCTCCTGAGCCTCCTGAGCCTGTTGGGCCTCCTGAGCCCGTGGAGCCCGCGCCGACGACTCCCGCCGGCCCGCCCCACGACCGTGAGCCCGCCCCCGCCTCCTGCCCTGCGGCGCGGTTGCCGGGGCCGGGTCGGGGCGGCGGTGATGATGGCGGGGGTGTGGATCCGGGGCGAGGAGGGTGCGCGGTGGCCGGTGGGAGCGCGGGGCGGGAGGTGCCCGTCGTGCTGTCGGTGCTCGGCCGGCCGCCGACGGGGCGGCCGCCGGGGGTGCTGGCGGCGTGCGACGGCTCGGACGGGTCGCTGTGGGCACTCGACCGGGCGATGACGGAGGCCGAGCTGTTCGGGCTGCCGCTGTACGTGCTCGCGGTGGTCAACCCGGCGCCGGCCGGCTACCCGCCGGGGATGGCGGAGCTGGTGCAGGAGAGCGTGGAGACGCTGGTCGAGAGCATGGCGGACGGGCTGCGCCGCTCGGTGGCCGCCGTGCAGCGCCAGCGCCCCGCGCCGTACGCGGGGGAGCTGTCGCTGCACGTGGTGCTGGGCAGCGTGATCGAGGTGCTGCTGGAGGCGGCGACCCGGCAGCACACGCTGGTGATCGGCACCCGGGGCAACGGCGGCTTCGCCCGGCTGCTGATGGGCTCGGTGAGTTCGGCGGTGGTGCACCACGCGGCCTGCCCGGTGCTGGTGGTCCCGGCGCCGCCCGCGGTGTGATCCGCTGCACGGACCGGGCCGCCGGGAATGCACCGAGATGGTTCATCGTTCACCCATCTTGTACACATTCGCCAAGACGCCCCCTGGAGCCCCCCGCAATGAAGGTCGAGATCTGGAGCGACATCGCCTGCCCCTGGTGCTACATCGGCAAGCGCCGTTTCGAGCAGGCCCTGGCGGACTTCCCGGGCAAGGAGCAGGTCGAGGTCGTCTACCGCCCGTACCAGCTGGTCCCGGACGCTCCCGCGACCGCGAGCCCGCACCGCGCCTGGCTGGCCGAGCGCTACGGCCCGCAGTCGGTGGCGATGGACGCGCGGGTGGCCGAGCTGGGCCTCGCCGAGGGCATCACGTACGACTTCGACGCCGCGCTGCACGCCAACACCCTCCTGGGCCACCGGCTGCTGCACCTCGCCGAGGTCGAGTACGGCCCGGCCGTCCAGGGGCGGCTGAAGGAGGCGCTGCTGAAGGCGCACTTCACCGACGGTGTCGACGTCGGTGACCGCGCCGCGCTGGCCGATGTCGCCGTGGCGGCCGGCCTGGACCGGGACCGGGTGACCGCCTACCTGGCAGGCGACGAGGGCGTCGCCGAGGTCGACGCCCAGCTGGCCGAGGGCCGCGAGCTGGGCATCAACGCCGTGCCGACCTTCGTCTTCGAGGGCAAGTGGGCCGTCCAGGGCGGCCAGGACGCCGAGACCTTCCGCAAGGTGCTGGACCAGGTCGCCACCGAGATCGGCGAGCGCCGTCCCGCCCCGGTGCAGGTCGCCCCGGCCGGGGAGGCCTGCGCGGACGGCTCCTGCGCCATCTGACGCCCGGCCGTCCGGCGCCGACCGGGCGCACGGCACCGCGGACCCGAGGCCCGCTCCAGGACTCCTGGAGCGGGCCTCCGTCATGACCGCCCGGAGGCCCGGCCGGAGACCCGACCGGAGCGGGCGCCGGTCACGAGCACCGGAAGCGGGCCTGGGCCCAGTCCGCGACGTTCAGCGCCGACCAGATCCCGCTCACCGGCGTGACCACCAGCTTGACCGACTTCTGCCCGGCCAGCGGCACGTGCACCGGCACCGCGTCGTCGCCGGCGGCCAGCGCGCGGGAGCTCCACAGGGTGCTGCCGTCGCCGCCCTGGACGGAGAAGACGACCCTGCCCGGCGAGAGCGTGGCGTCGTCCACCCCGGCCACCGCGTCGAAGGACGCGCAGCTGCGGTTGAGGTCGATCACGGTGGTCGCGGGGGCGTGCACGGTGATCGCGTGCGGGTGGTAGTCGCCGCCGATCCAGCCGCCGTCACGCTGCCAGAAGTTGTCGCTGCCCTTCTGCCGGATGCTCGGCTCGGGCGGTGGCACCCGGTTGTTGCCGGGCTTGAGCACCGGCAGCGAGTTGCCCCAGAAGTCACTGAGGATCGGCGGCACCGGCGTGGTGACGGTCGGGGTCGGCACCGGCGGCAAGGTTGGCGTCGGCACCACCGGGACGTCGGGCGTGGGCAGCGGCGGCAGGGTCGGCACGGGCACGACCGGGGGAGTGAAGGTCGGCTTCGGCGCCTTCGAGCTGCTGGGCGCGGGCGTGACCGGCTCCGGCGCCCCGGTGGTGGCGGGCTGCGGGGTTCGGGAGGCGGCGGCCGGCTGGGCCGCGGGGCTCGCCGCGAGCGCCTCCGGGGCCGGCGCCGGGGCCGCGGTGGGCGCGGCCGGGGGCGGTGCCGGAGCGACGGCGACCGGGGCGCTGGGAGCCGGGGGAGCGGCCGCCGGGGGCGCCGGCTCGGGCGCGCCGGTGAGCGCGTACGCGGCGACGGCGGCCGCGGCCACCGCGATGGCGGCGGCGATCCCGGCCTTGGCGGCGGTGCCCAGGCCCTCGCCGGCCGCGGCTGCTCCCGCCCCGCCGGAGGCCGCACCGGTCGAACCGGCGGCGGCCGCACCCGCGGCGGCCCCCGAGGACCCGGAGGCGGCGGCCGTCCCGGCGGCTGCCGCTCCGCCGACGGCGGCGGCTCCGCCCACGGCGGCCGCGGCGGCGCCGAAGCCGCCGACGCCGATCCAGACGAGCACGCCGCCGGGCAGCAGGGCGCGCAGCCCGGTGTTGATCTCGGTCAGTTCCAGGCAGGCGGCCGTGCAGCGGTCGCACTCCTTGAGGTGCCGGCCGACCTCCGCCGAGGCCCGCTTGCGCAGCGAGCCCCGCGCGTACGCTCCGAGCCGGTTGGCGTAGGCCTCGCAACCGCTGTCCTGGCTGCCCGAGACGTGGGCCTGGAGGAACGCGGCGGCGAGCCGGTCGCGGGCCCGGTGGGCCTGGACGGCGGTGGCGTTGGCGGTCTTGCCGAGCATCACCGCGACGGTCTTCGGGGATTCCCGCTCGACCTCGGTGTGCCAGAGCACCACCCGGTCGTCCTCGGGCAGTTCGGCGTAGGCCTGCATGACCATCCGCTGGTCGGCCAGTGCCATCGCCCAGGCGTCGGCGCCCGGGTCGGCGAGGTCGAAGTCGACGACGGCGGCCGAGGTCTGCGCGAACACGGCGAAGTCGTCCACGAGTTGCTCGCGGCGCTCGCTGCGGTGCCAGGCGGCGGCGACGTTGCGCACGGCGGTCAGCAGATAGGCGCGGACGGCGAACTCGGGGCCCTTGCCCGCCCGCAGCGCCTGCAGGGTGCGGGCGAACACCTCGCCGGCGAGGTCCTCGGCGGTGAAGTTGTCCCGGCAGCAGGTGCGCGCGTAGCGGCGCACCGAGTCGGCGTGCCGGCGGTAGATCTCCTCGTACGCGGTGTCGTCGCCGGCCCGGACCCGGGCGGTCAAGTCGGCGTCGGAGGCGGGGCGCTCGCCGTCCACCGGGTCGGCGGGGGCGGGCACGGTCGGCCGGGCGGTGCGGCCGTCGCCGGTGAAGGGGTCGCCGACGAACGCCTCGGGGGCGACGCCGCCCCGGCCCGCCGGGGCCTGTCCGGGCACCCGGCCCGGGGGCAGCGCGGCGGCGGAGGCGGAGAGCGTCTCGCGGCTGGGCATCCCGGCCTGGTCGGGGACGTGTCCGGCGGCCGAAGCCGCTGCGGCGCCCGGCACTTGGGCCGTCCCGCCGACGCCGTTGAGACTGCAGGGCCCCTCGCCGGGATCACCGGAGAGGCCTCCGAAGTCGAGGCCGTACCCGTAGTCGTTCTGTTCCTCGGCGCTCACAACGGACCCCAGATTCCACGACAGCCCCCGTAGTGTGGCAGGGCGTGCGGGAGTGCGCAGGCGCACGGTTCCCCGACGTACGGCGCCGACGGCGCGCGAACGGCGCGCATCGGGACATTGGCTCCAACCACGGGCAAAGGATGGCATAGCGCAGGGACCGGCGGAAGCCGGACCAACCGCCTTCCACTCCTCCGAGGGGCCGTCGCGGGGGTGTTCGCCCAGCGTGCGGCGGTGGGGTGTGCGACTCCCGCACCCGGCGCGCGCATCCGGGCCGCGCGCCGGTCCTCCCTCCAACTCCCGTACCCGCCGGGCGTGGCGGACCGGTCGGCCCGGGTATCAGCGCTCCCGCAGGCCGTCCAACAGGATCTGCAGCAGCCGGTCCGAGGGGCCGGCAGTCGGTTGACCGTCCGTCTGCGGAGAAATCGGCGAGAAACCGCCGGCCGCCTGCGCCGAGACCGACGGACGGGCCGCGTGCACCGGCACCGAGGCCGTCAGCACCAGCACCACGTCCGACACCGTGACGCCCGGACGCAGTTCGCCCGCCGCACCGGCCCGCGCCACCAGGGCGGCCAGCAGCTGCAGCAGCAGCCGGGGATCGGCGTCGGCCGCCGACGGCTCGACCACCCCGCCGGAGCGGGCCTCCTCGCCGCGCAGGTCGAAGCGGACCGCCGCGGGCGGTTCCGGCGCCCGCTGCTCGGGCACCCGGCCCAGTTCCTCCGCGTACCGGAACGCCTCCGGCGGCAGCAGCCGCCCGGCACCGGTGGACACCGCGCGGGCCAGGTAGCCGGCCAGCGCCTCCCAGGCGCCGTCACCGCCGTACAGCGACTCCCGCGCCTGCGCGGTCAGCCACGCCACCTCCTCGGCGGCGATCCGCTGGACCAGCACCTCCTTGCTCGGGAAGCGCCGGTAGACGGTGCCGACCCCGACCCCGGCCCGGCGTGCGACCTCCTCCATCGGCGCGCCGTAGCCGAACTCGCCGAACACCTCGCGGGCCGCCCGCAGCACGCTCTCCAGGTTCCGCCGGGCGTCGACCCGCAACCTGGCCCCGGGCACCGGCACCGCGGGCGGCGCGGGCTCGGCCCGGTACGCGACCGCCGAGTACGCCGACCCGCTCTGCGGCGGCAGGTCCACCGGGCCGCGCTGCTCCGGGACCGTGCCCGGTCCGGCCTGTGGTGCACCCACCCGCCCCAACACCTGCTCCTGATCCATCATCCCAACTCTCCCCCGCAGGCGTCCGAAACCGGACCCTGTCGTCGCCCGCCCCTGCACCCCCCGGTGCAGCTCAGCCCGTCAGAAATGACCCGATGACCCATTGCTCGTGCCGCCCGTCCCGTTCCGGTGACCACGGTCGTGCCGCCGTGCCGGGTCCACGTCCGGCTCGGCGCGTCGGCACCGTCCGGGGCCCTGTCCGGGAACTACCCTTCCCCGGATGACTGTCCCCCAGTCGGGTTCTCACGCCAACGCTGGAACTGGCCGTAGTGGCCGCTCCACGGTGCGTCGCCGCCGATTGTCATGGCGACGGCCGCCCCGGTACACAATCCGACCATAGTTCACCACTCTCCGAGGCCGAAAGTGCGTCAGAAAGTCGCCCAGTAAGCACAACTGGCCACGACGGCCACTCGTGTCGCAACCAGCCCCGTACGGACTGTGGACAAGACGACCCCCGCCGGTCCTTCATAGGGGGCGTGATGGGGGGACACCCCCGGCCGCGGTGCGGCCGGGACGAAACGTCGCATCGGCAGGAGGCGCACCATCAGGATCCTGATCGCCGGCGGCGGCTGCGCCGGAACGGCCGCCGCACTCCACCTCCAGCGCGCCCTGCGGGAACGGCTGCGGCGCGGAGAGGTGGAGATCACCGTTGTCGAGCCCCAGGCCTACTTCACCTACCACCCGCTGCTGGCCGAGGTGGCGGCCGGCTCGATCGACCCGAGACACGTGGTGGTCCCACTGCGCCGGGTCCTGCCGGACTGCCGGGTGCTCACCGCCCGGATCACCCGGATCGAACACGCCGCCCGACGCGCCCTGGCCGACGCCGCAGGCCCCGGCGAGACCCCCGCACCGGTCGAACTGCCCTACGACGTCCTGGTGGTGGCCCCCGGCTCGGTCTCCCGCACGGCACCGGTGCCCGGCCTCGCGGAACACGGCCTCGGCTTCTCCACCGTCGGCGAGGCGGTGGGCCTGCGCAACCACGTCCTGGAGCAGCTCGACCTCGCCTCCGCCACCCGCGACCCGGCGCTGCGCCAGTCGGCGCTCACCTTCGTCTTCGTCGGCGCCGGCTACGCGGGCGTCGGCGCGCTCGCCGAACTGGAGGACATGACCCGCACCGCCGTGCGCGGCTACCACAACGTCCGCGCCGAGGACCTGCACTGGGTCCTGGTCGAGGCGACCGGCCGGATCCTCGCCGAGGAGTCGCCCGAACTGGCCGCGCACACCCTCGGCGAGCTGCGCGAGCGCGGCGTGGACATCAGGCTGGACACCACCCTGGAGTCCGTCGCCGACCGGGTCGTGGTGCTCTCCGACGGCAGCCGCTTCGGCGCCCGCACCCTGGTCTGGACGGCGGGCGTCCGGCCGGCCCCACTGCTGCGCGCGACCGACCTGCCGCTGGACACCCTCGGCCGGGTGCGATGTCTGGCGACCCTGCAGGCCGTCGGCCCCGACGGACGTGCCCTGCCCGGCGTCTGGGCGGCCGGCGACTGCGCCGCCGTACCGGACCCGAACGCGGACGGAGCCCCCTGCGCGCCCAACGCCCAGCACGCCTTCGCCCAGGCCGAGCTGCTCGCCCGCAACGTCGTGGTGGCCCTGGACGGCGGGCCGCACGCCCCGGGCCTGGCCGACTACCGGCCCGGCCCCGCCGCCTGCTCGACCTCGCTCGGCCCGCGCCGGGCCGTCGCCCACACCCGGCGCGGCGGCCGGCTCACCGGCCGGCGGGCCTGGTGGCTGCACCGGGCCCGGCACCTGCGGCGGCTGCCGAGCGCCGAGCGCCGGGTGCGGGTGCTGATGGACTGGGTGCTCGGCGGGGTGTTCTCCCGGGAGGTGGTCTCGCTGGGCGCGATGGAGCACCCGCGTTCGGCCTTCGAGGGAGGGTTCGGCCCGAGGTCCGACCGGCCGTCCGACGGCGGACCGGATGCCGCCCGGTGACCCCACCGGTCGACCCGGGCCGGCGGCCGACCGAACGGCGGGCCGGAGGGTGGATCGGAGGGCGGAACGGACGGCCACGCCGGGCGCGCGACTTCCGGAACCGGGCCTCCGCCTGACAGGATCAGCCCGACCTGGTCATTACCCCGTGTGCTGTTGCGCACACAAAAAGTGATGATATGCCTGGAAAACGAGGAAGCGGCCGTCGTTTGAACCTCATGCGCTGGAGCGCCCGCCTGGCCGGAGTCCCCTGGCGTGCCCTCCCGCCCCACGGGACGGGCACCGAGGACGGAGCCCCCTGCCCCGACGGCGTCGTCGTGCCCGGCCCCCGCGACCCGAGCAGCCCCACCGCCACCGCCGAACTGCTCGACCCGCACAAGCCGCAGAACCTGCGCGAGGTCCTCAACCGCATCCCCGCCCCGGTCGCCGTCACCTACGGCCCGCTCCACCAGCTCGGCTACGCCAACCGGGCCTACCGCGAACTCTTCGGCGAACGCCCCACCGGCCTGCCCGCCGCCGAGGCCCTCCCCGAGCTCGCCACCATGGGCGTCCTGCCCCTGATGGACCAGGTCATCCGCGGCGGCCGCCCGCGCAGCGTCAAGGCCCGCTGCATCCTCGGCCTCACCGGCAACCGCTATTACAACGTCTCCTGCGTCCCGCTCGGCACCGGCGAGAACGGCGACGCCCCCACCGAGGGGCCGCCCGCCGGAGTGCTGATCTTCGCCGCCGAGGTCACCGACCAGGTCCTCGCCGCCGCCCGCCTGCGCGAAGCCGAACGCCGCCAGCGCGAGGCCGCCGTCACCCTCCAGCGCAGCCTGCTCCCGCAGAAGCTCGACCAGCCGGCCGGCCTGCGGGTCGCCGCCACCTACCAGCCGGGCGGCGCCGAGGCCGCGGTCGGCGGCGACTGGTACGACGTGATCGCTATCGACGGCGGACGCACGGCACTCGTCATCGGCGACGTCATGGGCCGCGGCCTGCGCGCCGCCGCCGTCATGGGCCAGCTGCGCACGGCCGTCCGCGCCTACGCCCGCCTCGACCTGCCCCCGCACGAGGTGATGCGCCTGCTCGACGGCCTCGCCATGGAGATCGACGCCAACCAGATCGCCACCTGCACCTACGCCGTCTGGGACCCGCGGCGCCGCACCCTCTCCTACGCCTCCGCCGGACACCTCCCCGTACTCCTGCGCTGCCCGGACGGCACCATCCTGCGCAGCGAGGAACAGAACGGCCCGCCGCTCGGCACCGGCGGCGGCCTGCACATCTCCCACACCCTGCGCCTGCTCCCCGGTACGACCGGCGTCCTCTATACCGACGGACTGGTCGAGCGCCGGGACGAGGACATCGACCAGGGCCTCGACCTCCTGGCCCGCACCCTGGCCGGAGCCATGGGCGCCCCCGAGGTGATCTGCGCCCGGCTGCTGCGGGCGATGGGCGTGACCTCCGAGCACGACGACGACGTCGCCGTCCTGGCCTTCCAGCTGCCGGCGGAGGAGGGCGCCGAGAAATCGGTTGCGCCGGTTGACTCGGCGAGCCCGGAGGTCTAGTGTTCTTCGAGCTGCCTGGCAGGGAGCACCGGACACGCGTCAGCGCGGACGGTCCCGGGGCAGCCAATCCTCTGAAACACCACTTCCCGGTTCGGGCCGGGTCGCTTCGTCGTTTTTTCACGTTGCGGCCTGGTGCTTATTCGGCGTGCGCATTTTATTGGGTTGCGGTCGGATTCGCTTTTCGGAGCGGGGATCGGCTAGAGTTTGAAACGTCGGACAGGGCGTCAAGCCCCGGAAGACACCGGCGAGTTGGATGA